>CANCHK010000050.1 GCA_947377865.1 Opitutia bacterium
CGTTGACCTCGGGGAGCGCCGGGCCGATCACCACCGCCGAACGGATGCGTCCGCCCAACATATCGACGCCTTCGCCGAGCGAACCGCCGAGAATCAGGCAGAGGATGGTGTAGCGATTGAGCGAGTCCTCGACGAAACGCGCGGTGCCATCAGGGCCAAGTCCGCGCGGTTGAAGCGCGACGTCAGCCTTGGGGTCGAGGTCGCGCACTTCCTTCACCGCCGCTTCGGCATATTTATAAGACGGGAAGAAAGCGGCGACCGCGCCTTCCTGGGAAAGTCGGAGCAGGGCGGCACCCGTGCGGGCCATGTGGCCTTCGCGGGTCTTCAGGCGCGTGTCCACGCGTCCGTCGATTGCGACGGTGTAGGCGCCTTGGCGCCACGGCGCGAGCGCGTTGACCATCACGAGATTATCTGGGTCGAGGCCGCAGTCGGCCGCGAGCGAGCCTCGCGGGCCGGGCGTCGCGGTCATCAGTAGGGTGTGTCCGAAGGCGCGAAGGCGTTCACCAGTGGCCTTGGCGGCGGAAAGGCAATCGAGGCTGAGCAGGCCCGGGCGAGGCGACCAGAGTAGCCAGCCAAGGTCGGCGGCTTCGAGGCGTTCGGACCATGTGGCGGCGTTCCAGACGGCCTGTTTGGCGGCATCCGGAAGGTCGTCGGTATTGAAGGGGTGTTCGGCAGCGAGGACCGACATCCGTTCCGCGATAGCCATCGCTTCGATGCGGTCATCGGGCGAGATCGCATCGGCCTTGGGTAGTCGATGAAGAAAGTCGGCCCACATCTGGGCGGTCTGGCACCACGCTTCGGGTGCGCGGAAGCGGGTGAGCGTGAAGGCGAAGTCGGCCGCGGCTTGCTCATCATCGCGGAGCGAGAGGCATTCCGCGGCGCGGTCGGGCAGGTTGTGCGCCTCATCGACGATGAGCACCGTGTCGGCCATGTCCCAACCTGGCACGGTCTCAAGGGCGGCGCGGTTTCTGGGTGAGAAGACGTAGTTGTAGTCGCAGATGACCGCGTCGGCGTGCGCGAGCATGGCCTTGGTGATATCCCACGGCGGCACGCCGGCGATGCGGCCGATCTCGCGGATGCGGCGGAGGTCGGCGGCTTCCTCGAGGAGGTGCTGCGGGTCGATTTTCGCGTTGGCCCAGTTGCGACGGATCTGCTCGGGGTCGTCGGTGATGCCGTCGACCTCGTGTTCAGAGCGCGGACGAAGGAGCACCGCGCGCAGCTCGTTACTGCGGGCGAGGCGGCGGAGTTCGGTGAGTACCTGCGTCTGGCCGGTGCCCTTACCGGTGAGGTAGAGCAGGCGTCCCGCGCGGCCGCCGCGGAGGAGGGCGAGTCCGTGACGCAGGGCCGCGGAGGTCTTGCCGAAACCGGTCGGTGCGACGAGGAGGCGCGTGGGCGAATCGAGTCCGGCTTGATCGAGGTCGGCGCAGCATTGCAGCCATTCGGATCGCGGTTCCTTAAAAGGCAGGCGATCCGGGAGATTGAGCAGGCGCGCGTGGCTCGCGCGACGGTTCTCGGCGTGTGCGGCGACCGTCTCCGCCTGCGTAAGCAGGTCGGCTTCGGCGGAGCGGGGCAGGGCGACCGGCTGGCGCGTGCCATCGGCGGGGTCGATGAAGATGAGTTCGCCTTTCACTTCGCGGGCGCCGGAGCCCAGGCGTGCGGCGTGGCAGTAGGCCGCGAGCTGGAGGAAATGATGGGCGAAGCGGCCGATGAGGAACTCCGGTTTGCGCGGCAGCTTGAGGCTGATCGTCTTGATCTCGCGGATGCGGACCTCGCTTTCTGTCTCGAGCCATTGGTCGGCGCGGCCGGTGATGGCAATCGTCCAGCCGAGGGCGCCGACTTCGCAGGCGACGGAGCGTTCGAACTGCCAGCCTTGGCCTTCCGCTTCGGCAACCTTGCGCATCGTCTCATGCCATTGGCGGCCCGCTTCGGCGCGCCACGGCGCACCGCCAGCGCCCGCTCCGGGACCCGGTCGGAACGTCGCGAACTCCTGCGCGCTCAGTTCGACGCGCTTCGCCTTGATATCGATGCGCATCAGGGCAGGACGAAATGGGCCTCGCCGGCGGCCCAGCGTTCAAGGTCGATTGAAAGCTTCGCGACCGCCTCTTCATCGGTGATCTGGGCGTCGAGCGGCTGGCCGAGGATTGCCGCCGCATGGGCCTGTCGTGGGCCGAGGCGCGTAAACCACTGCTCGTGCACACCCCAGCCGCCGTCCTTAAGGATGAGCCAGAGGCTTTTGAAATAGGCGCAGTCGGCGCGCGGGCGGGCGGCCATCGCGTCGAAGGTCTCGAGGGCAATCCGGTAGCAGACTTCAGCGGACTCGGGCGGCGGCGGATTCTTGCGCAGCATCGACGCGAGACGGCAGGCACGTTCAAGCGTACGGTGGTCGCGCGCGAGGCCGGCGCGCCGCGTGAGCAGGCGATAGTCGCGCGCGAACCGGATGCCGCCATCCTTGGCGCGTTCGAGGCTTACTTCCCCTTCGTCGAAGAGGTCGGGTAACGTCGTGCCGTTCCCTCGGTGGGTGCGGATGAGGCAGCGCACGAGGCCTTCGGAGGGCTCGAGCAGCGTGAGCAAGGAATGCGATTCCCCGGAGGGATCGCGACCCAGCACCAGGCAGCGGAGGCTCGACGCGGACATCCGGCCTACTCCTTGCTTTCCGGCTTGGGGACGACGGAGCCGAAGCTCATCAGCAGGCCGAGGGCCTCGCCGACGGTCAGCTTCGTCTCGCGGATCTCGTCGGGCGAGACCTGAAGGATAACGCCGGTGGTCGGTGCGGGCGCGGCTGGGATGAAGATGTTCACGACCTGCTTGCCGATGGCCTGGCTAAACACCGTCGGCTGCTCATGGGTGACGAAAGCGATGGACCACATTCCGGGACGTGGAAATTCCACCATCACTACGCGGCGGAAGGTATCCTTGTTGCGGCCGCTGAGGGCATCCACCATTTGGCGAATTGTGCCGTAGAGTGAGCCGAGACCTGGGATGCGTTCGAGTAGGGCGGCGAACCAGCGGTGGAGGACCTTGCCGAAGAGGCGCTTTGAGAGGTAGCCGACGACGACCAGGATGAACAGCATCGCGACGGCCGAGGAGACGACGACGAGTTGGCGGTAAAGCCCGGTGGTGAAGTCGGGCGCCTGTTGCTTGGACTCATGCCAGAGCCAGGTGAGGCCGAACTCGAGGGCGGGTTGGATGAACTTGCCCATCAGGTCGAGCAGGACGGACACCACGTAAAGCGTCAGCCCGATCGGGAGGAGCAGGAAGAGGCCCGTCAGGAAGTTATGGCCCAGGCGGGAGGCAAAGGTGGTCTTTTCGTTCGTTTCGCCCATGTCTCCAGCAAAGGAAGTCCCGGGGCCGTGGCAAGGGCGGTCGCACGTTTCCGAGATTGGAACAGGGGTGGTGGGCCTTTTAATGACCTTATGAAGATGTTCCTCTGGGTTGCTCTCGCCCTCGCCTTGGCGTCGGCCAGACTTAGTGCCGTGTCCGAAGCCTATCCTCGCACCGCGCCCGGCGACCTCGAATTCAAGACCTTGCCGGCGGCCCGCTGGATGCGCACGGAGTCGGCAAACGATTATTTCGCCACGGACAATGGGCTGTTCATGAAGCTGTTCCGCTACATCGACTCGAATAAGATTCCGATGACCGCGCCGGTCGAAGCAGGCATCAAGCCGGGCACGATGGTCTTCTATATGGATGACGCCTCGGCCAAGCGCACAGATCTCGCGGAGACGCCGCAGGTGAAACTGTCGTCGGTGCCCGAGCGCCAGGTGGCCGCGATCGGTATCCGCGGTTCATATAGCCGTGAGAATTATGAGGAAGCGCTGACCGAGCTGAAGGCTTGGCTCGCGAAGCGGACTGACGTCAGGGCGTCCGGCGAACCGTACGCGGTCTATTGGAACAGCCCGTTTGTGCCCTTCTTCCTCAAGCAGTCGGAAGTGCACATCCCCGTCGCGCCGACGAAGTGATCAGGCCCAGGCGCGCTGGCGCCAGGCGAGGCCTTCGGCGACTTCGCGGGCGAGTTCTGGCCCGCGGAAGATGAGGCCGGAATAGACCTGCACGAGGCACGCGCCTTCGTCCATGAAACGGCCGGCGTCCTTGGCGGACAGGATGCCGCCGCAACCAATAATCGGGATGCGACCATCGGCTTCCTTAGCAAGGAAACGCACGACCTGTAGGGAGCGTTCAAGTAGAGGGGCGCCACTGAGGCCACCGCGGCCGGGTGAGCACGCTTCGGTGCCGTGCGGGCGCGTGATGGTGGTGTTCGTGGCGATGATGCCAGCGAAGCCGCATTCACCGACGACGCTGACGATGTCGGCCAGCTGGTTGGGATTAAGGTCCGGGGCGATCTTGAGGAGCAGAGGTACTGGGCCGCCGGCGACGGAGCGGTTCTCCTGTGCGAGCGTGGAGAGTAGCGTCACGAGCGGTGCGCGGTCCTGGAGGGCGCGCAGGCCGGTGGTGTTGGGGCTGCTGATGTTGACGACGACGTAGTCGGCGAGCGGCGCAAGGAGTTTGAAGCAGGTGAGATAATCCTCGTGGGCCTGCTCGTTGGCGGTGGCCTTGTTCTTGCCGATGTTGATGCCGAGCGGGCAGACGCGTTTACCGCGGCCCGGGTGCTTGCTCAGGCGATCGTGTAAGGCCTGGGCGCCGTTGTTCGGGAAGCCGTAGGCGTTCACCACGGCGTTGAGCTCAGGGTAGCGGAAGACGCGGGGCTTCTCGTTGCCCGGCTGGGCCTTCGGGGTGACCGTGCCGACTTCGACGTGGCCGAAGCCGAGGGCGGCCGCGCCGCGCCAGCCGATGCCGTCCTTATCGAAACCGGCGGCGAGGCCGATGTGGTTCGGGAACTTCAGGCCGAAGGCTTCGATGGGTCGGCCACCCTTGGGGGTCAGCGAACGCTCCATCAGGAGGCGGAGGGGGGCGCAGGCTCCCAGGAGGCCCATGCCACGGAGGCCGACCTGGTGGGCCGTCTCGGGGTCGAGCGAGTAGAGGGCCTTGGAGATGACCTTGTCGTACAGGAAAGACATCCCCTGCAGTTAAGGGAGGAAAGGGCGGAAGGAAAGCGGAGAAGCCCGCCATTTGGCCCCTCCACCGACCCCTCTTGACTCCCGCCCAGACTTGGGCACATCACCCCCCATGGCTGTGACTACCTCAAAGCTCCTTTGGTGCACCATCCGTTTCAAGGAGAAGGAAGGCAACTGGTGGGTGAAGGAGAACTCCGACCCCAAGCACTACGAGCCGGACGGCTTGGGTATCCTCGATCCGTTCCAGTTCCCTTGGATCCTCGATATGATGGATCCCCTTCGCGAGTACGGTCTTTCCAACGAAGTGCTCGAAGCCGCCTTCGTCCCGTTCCAGGCCCAAGACATCGAGAAGGACCAGACGGTCCGCCTCGTCCGCGTCGCCGAACACATTCTCGACTCTGAGGAACAGCTCTTTGCCCTCCCGAACGTCAAGGACGGCGACAAGGGTGCCTACGCCGACTTCCTTGAGCACATCATGCGTCTACGCGTGAAGCTCATCAACGACACAATCAAGCTCGAGCAGAAGCTAACCGTCGAAGACGTAGATGAGCAGCTCAGCGAACTGCGCAACCAAGCCATGATTGAAGGTCGTGATATTCACCCTTTCGAAGAGATCACCGACATTCTCGAGTTCGTCCCGCAGGGCCATGAGGTCCCTGGAGACGACGATGATGATGACAAGCCCGCTCGCGCTCAGGCCGCAGCCGAAGATATTGCCGACCTACCCGACGTCGAAGAAGTCGACAAGGATATGGAGAAGAACCTCCGCTGGGACGATGAAGACGAGCCGGCTGAAGAAGGCGCCAGCGAAGAAGGCGGCGAATCTGAAGGCGGCGGCAAGGCTTCCGGCAAGTCCGGTCGCCGGCGCTAATTCGGACTACTTAGACACCTCGTCGGCAGGCCTCGCGGCCACCTGCGGCTCGAAGAGCCAGAGGCGTCGCGCTGCCATGTCCACCGCGATCGGATGGGCACGCAGGAAGTCATCTCCCAGTAGGTTGTGCTCTAGGTCGCGGATGAACTCCACGCCCGTAAGGGGCGCGCCGCCGATGAGCAGGGACTTGATTTTGCAGACTTCGACGCGGGTGAGGGACGTGCTGCGCACGGTGGCGACGGGTAGGAATCCGCGGAACTCAGTCTGGCCGCGGAATTTCAGTGAGCTCATGTAGGATTTCGAGGCGCCCGAATCGACGACCATCGGCACCTTCACTCCCTCGACCTCGATGTTCACGCCGCAGTGGCCCCCGCGGCTATAGCAGGGCACCTCGTGGGCACCTGAGGTGTCGGGAATCTTGCCGAGAATCATGACCTTATTGCGTAGGTCCATATAGAACGGCCGGGCGAAAAGAATGTCCGCGCCGAGCAGGCCGTCGATGTCCATGCCGTCGAGTGGCATAATCGCCACGTGGAAATCCCGCCAGGTCACTTCTTCGGCCTGGAGTTTTTCGATGAGCCCGTAGGTGGACTCGTTGCGGCCAGAATTACCCATGGTGGGCAAAGTGAAGGCATCTGTGACACCGCACCGCGCGGCAGCTCGCGGCGTGATCACGGCGGTGCCCTGGCAGCCGGTGTCGACGCCCATCAGGACGGGTACGCCGTTGATGAGCATTCGCAGCGTTGGGATGGATTTGATGCGGAGGCGGAACGAAGCCATACCGCTTTCTGGGAACTCATCCTTGGGCTTCTTGAGCTCCTGGGCGGGCAGGGAGAGTGCGACGCAGAAACTGAGGCAGGCGAAGAGGTGGCGCATGGGCTTCATCGGTGAGCGTCGGTGAGGCGCAGATCTGTCCGCGCCGGGGTCACTTCACCTTGGACGGTTTCCAGGGGAGGTCGACAAGGACCTACGGTTTTTTGCTCAGGCCCTGCGGCGTCGACGCCAGACGTAGGCTAGGGCGAAGAGCAGGCCACCCAGGCCTACGGCCCAGTCGCCGTGACGTACCCAGAAAGTCTCAGGCTGGCGGGTGCGTGGGAGGCTGACCGTAGAGGTCGTACGGGAGCCGCGGAAGTAGATGCTGCCGTTGTCGAGGACGGGGAAGGCGCGACCGAGCGAATCGATCGTCCCGCTCCAGCCTGCGTTGCCGCATCGGACCACCGGGAGGCCTGTGGCAGCGGCCAGTAGGACCGAATGGGCTGCATGCTGATAGGCACCGGCTTCGCGGCCATACCAAGCGTCGTTGGTGACGACGATCAGCACGTCGGCGCCGGCAAGCGCATGCTCTCGGGCGAGGTCGGGGAAGACGTCTTCGTAACAGACGAGTGCGCCCGCCATGAAGGTGTGCCCGCGGCGCGTGGTGAGAGGCAATAGTGAAGGACTTGTTCCGGCGACGCAGTCCGTCTCGATCGGTACCACCTTGCGCAACGGTAGGAAATCGGCGAACGGGACGTATTCGCCGAAGGGCACGAGATGGCGCTTGGCGTAGACCGGCTTCTGCACGCCGTCCGCGGTGATCACGGCGACTGCGTTGCCGTAGCCCGCCCCACGGCGATTGATGGTACCGATTAAGAGTGGGGTATCGATGGCTTTCGCGAGGCCGGTGAGGCGGCTGACGTAGGCGTCGCTTTCGAGTGAAAGGGGCAGCGCAGCTTCGGGCCAGAGGACGAAGTCGGCGGCCTTGTTCGCCGCGACGGACACGGTCATCTGTTCTGTCAGGATGAGGTGCTCTTGCAGACGGTTCGCATCCCATTTTGCATTCGGATTAAAGTCTGTCTGCACAATCGCCGGCGTGAAGCTGACATGGTCCGCGGAAGCCTTGGTGGCATTGGCGACGATTAGGGCCAGGAAGCCTAGGGCGATGGGCAGGAGCCCGAGGTAGAGTTCCGGCGTGAGGCGACGGAGCCAGCCCATCGGACCGGCGGGCTTGAGATTGCTTTCTTCCCGATAGAACTCGACGAGTCGGATAATCCAGCGGGCTAGGCCGAGGTTGAAGAGCACGAGCGCGATGGAGAGGCCGATTGGGCCGGCCCACGCACACAGGCTGAGCATCACTGGGTTGCCGGTCTGCGAAGCCGCGAGCGGTAGCCAGCCGAAGCCCGAAAGAATCGTGGACCGCGTCCATTCGAGCAGGCCCCAGGCGCCGGCAAGTCCCGAAATCGCGAGCAAGCGGGCCGCGAGCGAAGCGCCAGAGCAGGCCGGGAAGATCCACCGGACAAGCAACAGCCAGACGAAGAGGTAGAGTGCGCAATACGCCGTGAGGAGCACGAGCCCGAGCCAGCCGAGCGGCGGGTAGACGTGACGAAGCCAGACCAATAGCGCGACCCACAGGATCCAGCTCGTCGCGAAACTCGCGCGTCGCCAGGTTCGCCAGTCAGGCCGGAGTGCGGCCGCTAGCGTAGCCGGTACCAGGGCTATAAACGCCCAGAATGGATGGCCGACGGGACCGAACGAGAAGAAGAGCAGCAGGGCGGTCAGCGTGACGCCGACCCAGGTGAGCCGGGCGGCGACGGGGCTTCTCGTCGGCTGCTCCGTCATTCCGAAAGCGTCTCAACGAGTTCCCAGCCTTCGTCGCGGACGAGTGCCTCGGCCTTCTTCCACTTTAGGTCCTGGGTCTCAGGTCCTTTGCGGATGCGGACGACGGCGTTGCGGCCGATTTTTGGGGTCAGGCGGCGGAATGGTTCGGCCTTCGGGGCGTTGGCTGGCGAGCTTTCAGTCGTGTCGGTTGAGCCGGGTTCGGCAGGGCCGATGGCCTTTGCCTTGCCTTGGGCGCGACGCATGAGGGCTTCGAGTGCCTCCATCGAGGCGGCCGTGCGGAAGAGGCCGGAGCAAGTGTCAGAACGCAGCTGCTGCATGAGGCGTTCGAAGGCCTTGAAGGCCTCCGCCTTGTATTCGTTAAGCGGGTCTTTCTGTGCGTAGGTACGGAGTCCGACACCGCGGCGGAGGTCTTCCATCTCGGTGAGATGATTCTGCCAGTTACGGTCGAGGGCACGTAGGAGAACGTTACGTTCGAGGTACTGTAGGATTTCGGGTGACTCGTGTTCCTCGCGGCCGGCCTGTAGGGTCCGGACGCGATCGGTGGCGAGGAGGATCACTTGAGCCTTCGTGCGGGCCAGGATGTCCTCGAGCTCGATCAACATGTGGAACGTCGTGATGTACCAGTAAACGAAGGTCTCGGCAGAGCGGCGGTCGGCTTCGCCGGCGGGGTCGGGGAAGACGATGGCGAGGCGTTCCTCGATCTCTTCCTCGACGATGTTCAGGATGGTCTCGCGGCTATCGACGGCCTTGAGGGCGCGGTTACGCAGGCCGTAGACGATTTGACGCTGCTGGTTCAGTACGTCGTCGTACTGGAGCAGGCGCTTGCGCATCGAGTAGTTCTGGCCTTCCACGCGCTTCTGGGCGGTGCCGATGGAGCGGTTGAGAAGCGGGTGCTCGAGGGGTTCGCCTTCCTTGAAGGACTTCTCGAGTAGCGAGGAGATGATGCCCGCGTTCGAGAAGAGCCGCATCAGGTCATCTTCAAGGGAAACGAGGAAGCGGGAACGTCCGGGGTCGCCCTGACGGGAGCATCGGCCGCGGAGCTGGCGGTCGACGCGGCGGACTTCATGGCGCTCGGTTGCGAGGACGTAGAGGCCGCCGAGCTCGCGGACGCCTTCGCCCAGCTTGATGTCGGTGCCGCGTCCGGCCATGTTGGTGGCGATGGTTACGGCGCCGAGCTGTCCGGCCATCGAGACGATGTCGGCTTCGGCTTCGTGGTGCTTGGCGTTGAGGATCTTGTGCGGGACCTTGGCCATCGCGAGCATGCGGCCGAGGGTCTCGGAGGCTTCGACGGAGGCGGTGCCGACGAGGACGGGCTGCCCGCGTTTGTTGGCTTCGGAGATTTCCTTGATGGCAAACTGGTACTTCTCCTTGCGGGTCTTGAAGACGATGTCGTTGTCGTCGGAGCGGATGCACGGGCGGTGCGTCGGGATGGCGACGACGGTCAGGCGGTAGATGTCGTGGAACTCGGAAGCCTCGGTCTCGGCGGTGCCGGTCATGCCCGCGAGCTTCTGGTACATGCGGAAGTAGTTCTGGATCGTGATCGTCGCGTAGGTCTTATTTTCCTTCTCGAGTGCGACGCCTTCCTTAGCTTCGACGGCCTGGTGGAGGCCATCAGACCAGCGGCGTCCTTCCATGATGCGGCCAGTGTTCTCGTCGACAATCTTCACCTTGCCCTCATGGACGACGTACTGCTTGTCCTTCTCGTAAAGCGTGTAGGCCTTGAGCAGCTGGCCGATGGCGTGGATATCCTCGGAAACTTGGGCGTAGACGGCCTCGGCTTCGGCACGCAGTTCGGCGAGGCGCTCAGGTGTCAGCGATTCGTCGCGGTCGAGCTCGACGTAACGGCTCGGGAGGTCGGGCAGTACGAACGCATCGGGCTGGCCTGGGCGGAGCGTGTCGCGGCCGAGCTGGGAGAGGTCGGCTTCGTGGTTGCGTTCGCTGATGGCGAAGTAAAGGCGTTCCTTGAGGTGAAAGCGGCGGTCTTTTTCGATCTCGGAGGCAAGTACTCCCTCGTGCTTCTCCAGTAGTTTGCGCCAGCGGCCGTTCTCCATCAGGCGGAGGAAGATGCGGTTACGAGGCATGCCGTGGGCGGCGAGCCAGAGTTTATCAAGCGTGTCGGCGGAAGGCTCCTTGTCTTCGGCGAGCTTCTCGAGTTCCTCGCGGGCCTCGTTGATGAGCCGGGTGACGAGGCGAATCTGCAACTCGACCAGGCTGGAGACTGGCTGGCGAAGGCGGGGGAAGGCAGGCTCTCGTTCTTCGGCGACGGGTCCGGAGATGATCAGCGGCGTGCGTGCTTCGTCGACGAGGATGGAATCGATTTCGTCGACGATGCAAAAGTAGTGGTCGCGCTGGACCTGTTCGTCCGGCGAGAGGGCCATGCCGTTGTCGCGCAGGTAGTCGAAGCCGAACTCGGAAGCCGTACCGTAGGTGATGTCGCAGGCGTAGGCGGCCTTGCGGTCATCGCCTGGCATCTGGTTCTGGATACAGCCGACCGTCAGGCCGAGCCAGCGGAAGAGATGGCCCATCCACTCCGAGTCACGGCGGGCGAGGTAATCATTGACGGTGACGAGCTGGCAATTGCGACCAGTCAGGGCATTGAGGTAGAGGGGCAGGGTGGCGACGAGGGTCTTGCCTTCTCCGGTCGCCATTTCGGCGATCTTGTTCTGATGGAGGGCGATGCCTCCGATGAGCTGGACGTCGAAATGCACCATCTCCCAGGCCTGCTCGTGGTCGCATACGATGGCAGTGGTGCCGCAGAGTCGGCGGGCGGCGTTCTTGACGACCGCGAAGGCTTCGGGGAGGAGGGCGTCGAGGGATTCTCCTTTAGCGTGGCGATTCTTGAACTCGTCGGTCTTGGCGCGAAGCTGGTCGTCGGACAGTTTCTGGTACTCGATTTCGAGGGCGTTGATCTGCTTGACGAGGGGCGCGCACTTACGGAGGAACCTCCGGTGGTGACTGCCGGCGAAGAGCTTGAGGATGCTGAGAAACATGGGTCCGAGAGCGAGAGGTAGCAAACTCCGACCCCACCCCCCGGGGCAAGCCTTGACTCGGGTTGTTCACATCGGGTTTTCCGCCTTGCGGCTGTGCTCCCGCCCTCAAGATGGGTCATGACCATGGCTGAAAACGTCCTTATCCTCGGCACCGGCTGCGCCGGACTCACCGCCGCCATCTACGCCGCCCGCGCCGGCCTCACTCCGTTGGTGCTCGAAGGCGGCCAGCCTGGCGGGCAGCTGACCACGACCTCCGAGGTCGAGAACTTCCCGGGCTTCGTCCACGGCGTCGATGGCAACGAGCTCATCACGAATATGAAGGGCCAAGCCGAGCGCTTTGGCGCGAAGTTCGCCTGGGATCGCATCGACTCCGTCGACTTCTCCGGACCCATCAAGAAGCTCAAGGGCGGCGAAGCCACCTATGAGGCCAAGGCCGTAATCATCGCCACGGGCGCCTCGCCCCGCCTCCTCGGCATCCCTGGCGAAAAGAAATATTACGGCGGCAACGGCGTGACCACCTGCGCGACCTGCGACGGCGCCTTCTACCGTAACGTCCCGGTTGCCGTCGTCGGCGGCGGCGACTCCGCCTGCGAAGAAGCGCTCTTCCTCACCCGCTTCGCCTCCAAGGTCTACCTAGTCCACCGTCGCGATAGCTTCCGTGCTTCCGAAATCATGGTGCAGCGCGTGAAGAACCACGAGAAGATCGAGCTCGTCCTGAACGTCAGCCCGACCGAGATCCTTGGCGACGAGAAGGTGCACACATTGCGCGTGATTGAGAAGTCTGGCGCCGTCCGTGACCTCGGCGTGAAGTGCGTCTTCGTCGCCATCGGCCACGTGCCCAATTCCCAAGCCTTCACGCCGGCCCTCGAGGTCGACGCCGGCGGTTATTTCGTCGCTGGCGCTAACACCGTTAGCACCAATATTCCCGGGGTCTTTGTCGCCGGTGATTGCTCGGACCACGTGTATCGCCAAGCCATTACTGCCGCCGGCATGGGTTGCCGCGCCGCGATTGAAGCCGAACGCTGGCTGGCCGGACACTGAGCCTTGCGACGGAGTCGCAAGGCCTAGGTATCAGCGGTTGGCGGTTAGCGGTTGGGAAAATGCATTGAGGTAGGGCGGCGATTGCCATCGCCGTCGTTCGAGACCGCAGGTGAGACTTGGTCGAATCTCATCCGCTGGCTCCCAATTCCCGATAGCCGATGGCTGAACCGCCGACTCCCGTATGGCCGATGCCCTGGTGGCCGTCACCCGTCACCAAGGTGTGAATGCGCGGATGCGATGTCATCGCATCCCTACCCGATGCGGTTCCTGGTATCAGGTCTGGGACCTGAACCTGCACCTGTACCTGAATACCCGAACCAGGCACCTGATGGCCGAGACCCGGGACCTGAAATGGTTTCCCGCCGCCCGCCACCTGAGGCTGCCACCTGCCACCCGAGAATGAATACGGCTAGGGCAGCACGCGGTGCTGCCCCTACCTCGATGCAACTACGTCAAAAGCAGCAGGGGCGCTGACGCGCCCCTGTTCATCACCTTCCCCTTGTCCACGTGTCACCTTGCCCACGTGCCCACTCGAAATAAACGCCTCGCGTTTATTTCGTAAGAATCTCCATCGCCGACTTCTTCTGCGGGATGAAGGGCAACACGTGCTCGGTG
>CANCHK010000051.1 GCA_947377865.1 Opitutia bacterium
GAAGGGATTCGAACCCCCGGAACCTTGCGGTTCATCTGATTTCGAATCAGACGCAATCGACCACTCTGCCACCCCTCCTTACCAGGACTATCGAGGAAGTCCGTGGAAGCCCTGCGGGCAAGAGGAAAGTGCCAGGCCCCCGATTAGAAGCCGCTTTAAGCTGTCCATTCCGAGGGTAGCACGCGTCGGCACACGCGTCCGCCGCTCCCCTCTTCCGGTCGCGGCTCCGCCGCGCCCCTACTCCATCCTCGATACTCCAACCTCACCCTTCTACCTTCCTGTCCACGGGCCGCTTATCCTCGAGCCCTCGCCGCTATGCGCCTCGTCCCCACCCTCTGCCTGCTCCTGCTCTCTGCACTCGGACTCACCGCCGCGGATCGCCCGAACATCCTCTTCATCCTCGGCGACAACTGGCGCTACCCTCACGCTAGCATTCTCGGCGATACGCACGCGCGTACGCCGGCCTTCGATCGCCTCGCCAAGGAAGGCGTGCTCTTCACGCACACGTTCAATCCCGCGCCTTCCTGTTCACCGTGTCGCTCGAGCTTGCTCACGGGCCGCGCGATCCACGAACTCGGTGAACGCGCCTCGCTCTGGAGCGGCTTCCCGCAGAACACACCGGTCGTCACGCAGCTACTCCGAGACGCAGGCTACGCGATTGGCTACCAAGGCAAACCTTGGGCGCCCGGTAACGCCGAGATCTCGGGCTGGAAGGAAAACCCGGTCGGTCCGAAGTTCTCGGGACTCGACGCCTTCCTGAAGGCGCGTCGTCCAGGCCAGCCGTTCTTCTTCTGGCTGGGCAACACCGATACGGCCACGAAAGCCGGCAAGCGACCTTACCTCGATGACGCCAAGCAGGCGGGTCTGGACCCCGCGAAGCTTCCCATCCCGCCGGAGCTACCGGACTGCGAAGAGGTCCGCCTCGACCTGCTGAATTATTACGGGGGCATCATCCGCATGGACCGCGAAGCGGCGGCGGCCCTCGCGACCCTCGAAGCCTCAGGCGAACTGGAGCGAACGCTCATCGTCTATGCCTCCGACAACGGCTGGCAGATGCCCCGCGGCCTGGGTAATTGCTACGACCAAGGCTCCCGCGTCCCGCTCGCCATCCGCTGGGGCCAGCAAGCCAAGGCTGGCCTGAAGGTCGATGCGTTCGTCAACCTCGGCGACCTCGCCCCGACCTTCCTTGAAGCCGCCGGTCTCACGCCACCGAAGGAAATGACGATGCGTAGCCTGACGGGCCTACTCCGCGGCGAAGCGGCTACCGGACGCGACGCGGTCTTCATCGAACGCGAACGCCACGCCGACGTACGCAATGGCCACCTGAGTTACCCGATGCGCGCGGTCCGCACCCGCGACTTCCTCTACATCCGCAATGTCCGACCCGACCGCTGGCCCGCCGGCGATCCGGATAATCTCTTCCTGCACGGACGGCCTTTCGGGGATGTCGACACCATCGCGACCAAGGACTTCCTGCTCGCGCACCAGGACGACGACCTCGGCCGCCCGTTCTTCGCCCGCATCTTTGGTAAGCGTCCGCTCGAGGAACTCTACGACCTCCGCAAGGATCCTCATCAGTTGACCAACGTCGCCTCCGACCCGGCCTACGCCGCGGATCTCGCTGCCCACCGGGCCCGCGTCGATGCCTGGATGCGCGACACCCACGACCCTCGCCTCGATCCCGCTTACGACGCCTGGGATAAGTTCCCCTACTACGGCAAAGCGCCGAAGTAAGGGAACGCATCCGCTGGATCCAAGGTAGGGGCAGCACCGCGTGCTGCCCTAGCTGCATCTTAGGTAGGGACGGCTCTCCGAGCCGTCCGCCCAATCACCCATCGGCGGGCTCGGAGAGCCACGCCCTACCCAATCTTCGCCTACTTTGCCTCCGGTCCTGGCGTGCTCGATTAATCCCGCCACCCCAAGCGCTAAATCACTCTATACTCGATACTCCATACTCTCAACGCGGCCAACGGCCGCGCCTCACCCCACCCGCAACTCCCGCTCCACCTTATCCACCGCATCCTCCATGCGCTCCATGGCGCTCCTAAGTACGGCATCAACGACTTCGCTGTTCGGAATGCGCCGATGGGAAGCGAGGATAGCCTCGATGGAACAGACGAGCAGCGGCGTGGGTGCATCGACGAGGAAGAACTTCACGCCGCGGATCTCGGCGTTAAAACGAGAGACCATCTGATGGGGTCGCCCCGCATGTTCATCGTCTAACGCGAACGGGAGCACGACCTGCAGATTCATAATCTCCGGCGCCACGGCGGCATCGAAGGACAAGGTGAACTCGCGACGGCTCTTACGGAAGACTAGCCCGCCACGATAAGGCCCCGAACGCGGCACGACCTGCGCCTCTTCCCAGGTGACCTGATTGATCGCACGGGCATAGAGGATACGAAGCTCTTCGTAAGGAATCAGCATGCCGCCACTTTACCCGCCTGCCGAGCACCTGCAATCCCGAGGTAGGGATGCGATGACATCGCATCCGCTGCCTCTAGGTAGGGTCGGGACCGCGTCACGACATAGTTGCCTCGGGTTGGGACGGCTCTCCGAGCCGTCCGTCCATTCTATCGGCGGGCTCGGAGAGCCACGCCCTACCTGATTGAGCTAGCCTCCTGCCCTCGTGCCCTAGGCTGCATCCCTTGCCCACGTGTCAACATGCCCACTTGTCCCCTCGCGGCCTTCGGCCGCGTCAAAACCCCGCCGCTCGACCTTCGCGTGAACGCGGATCATGCGAGCCGACGAACGGCCCGTCCTTGACCGGCTGACCGACGGCCTGGGTCGAACCGATGGCTTCGACCTCGTTCAGGACATGGCCGCGACGACGGAGATCCGCCTTCATCGGCTCGGGCATCGACTTCTCGACGCGCAGCTCATCCGGACTCCACTGCTGGTGAAAACGCGGACGCGCCAAGGCCTGCTCCGGGGTGTCGCCATCGTCCAAGATATGCAGCAACGCCAGAAGCGTCTGCGAAATGATCGTCGGGCCCCCCGCCGCGCCAATCGCGAGTACGGGGCGGTCGCCCTCGAAGACGAGCGTGGGCGACATGCTGGAGAGCGGACGCTTGCCCGGCGCAGGGAGGTTCGCTTCCGCGCCCACCAGACCGAAAGCGTTCGGTGCGCCTGGCTCGGCGGCGAAATCGTCCATCTCGTTGTTCAATACGACCCCCATGCCCGGGACGACGACCTTGGAGCCGTACGAGGTATTGATGGTCGAAGTGCAAGCGACCCAGTTGCCCGCAGCGTCAGCCGACGAGAAATGCGTGGTATGCTTCTCGAACACATGCTCATCCGCGCGCGGCGGGGTCCCGTGGTCCTTGACCGGCGTGACCTTGGTGACGTCGATCTTCGCGGCAAGGCTCTGGCCGTAATCCTTATCGGCTAGCCCGCGCGGCACCTTGGTGAACGCGGGATCTCCCAGCCAGAACGCCCTGTCCGCAAACGCGAGCTTCATGGCCTCGGCGACGACATGCGTGGCATCTTCTGCGTGCACCGGCCCCTTGGCCTCGAGGATGTTCAGAATCTGAGCAACGTGTACGCCGCCGGAACTGGGTGGAGGCATGCCGACAATCCGGCGTCCGTGATAAGTGGTCTCGAGCGGCGTGCGACGCTTGAACGCATACGCGGCGAAATCCGCTTCGGTGATCAGTCCGCCGTTCTCGCGCATCCACTTGGCCGTGGCCTGCGCGAACGGGCCGCGGTAGAACCAATCAGGTCCGCCGGCACCGAGAGCCCGCAGGGTCTTCGCCAACTCGGGCTGCTTGTGGATCTCACCTTCCTTGAGCGGCGTGCCGTCGGCATGGAGGAAGTTGGCACGCGATGAGGGGAACTTCGCGATGTCGTCAGCGACGCTCGCGAGCCGGCTCGCATAGGCGCGCGGGACAGGAAAGCCGTCCTCGGCGATCTGGGCGGCCATCTCGCAATGGACCTTCCACGGTAGTTTGCCGTGACGCGTCACCGCTTCGTGGAAGACCGCGACCTGGCCGGGCACCGCCACGGCGAGCGCGCCAGTCCGACTCAGCTCAGGCACGGCGTGGCCGTTGCGTACGAACATGTCGGGCGTCGAAGCGGCCGGCGCGGTCTCACGTCCGTCAAGCGCCACAATCTCTCCAGAAGGCAGGCGGATAAGCATGAAGCATCCGCCACCGATGCCGGAGTTATGGCTGTCGACCACGCCGAGCACCAGCCCCGTAACGACCGCGGCGTCGACCGCGTTGCCACCTTGGCGCATAATCTCGACGCCGGCTTCGCTGGCCAGGTGATGCACTGCGGCAACCATGCCATGACGGGGTTCCTGTCCTGGCGCCGCAACCGTCGCGAGGAATAGCAGTAATCCAACGACGAGGGGGCTTCGCTTCATGACTGGCACCCATCCAAAAACCTACCGGCGTTCATGCAATGATTTCTTTGATGATCCGCGTCGGCTCAACGCCGGTCAGTCGCTGATCCAGTCCCTGGTAGCGGAAGGTCAGCTTCTCGTGGTTGATGCCGAGCTGATGAAAGAGCGTGGCGTGCACGTCGCGCACCTCGACGGGGTTTTCGGCGATGTTATACCCGGTCTCATCCGTGGCTCCATATTGGACGCCTGGCTTAAGGCCTCCGCCGGCCATCCAGATCGTAAACGCATCCTTATGGTGGTCGCGCCCGCAGCCTGCCGCGCTCTCGTTGCCTTGCAGCATCGGTGTGCGCCCGAACTCGCCTGCGCAGACGACCAACGTCTGGTCGAGTAATCCGCGCTGCTTGAGATCGCGGATCAGCCCCGCCAACGCCTGGTCCACCGTCTTGCAGCCGGCCCGGAGGCGGCGATCTTGGTTCGCATGACTGTCCCAGTCGGCATTGAAAAGCTCGACGAACCGGACTCCGGACTCCACCAATCGGCGGGCATAGAGGCACTGCCGGGCGAAATCTCCTTCACCGTAAAGTTTCCGGACCGATTCCGGCTCGCTCTTCAAATCCATCAGGCCGGGGACACTGGACTGCATCCGGAAGGCCATTTCATATTGGCTGATCTTGGTGAGAATCTCCGGATCCTTGAGTTCGCCATGCTTTTCCTGATTGAGCGCGGTGACGCCATCCAGCACGCGGCGGCGGCGAGCGGCATCGACGCCGCTTGGATTATCGAGAAAGAGTACCGGCTCACCGGTGCTACGGAATTCGACGCCTTGGTGCACGCTGGGCAAGAAACCGCTGCCCCACAGGTTCGAGCCAGCTCCGGGGGAATTACCCGTCATGAATACCACATAGCTCGGCAGGTCCTGGTTCTCACTTCCCAGGCCATAGTCAGCCCATGAGCCCAAGCCCGGGTAGCCCGGTCGATTCTGGCCTGTATGGAAAAGCAACTGGGCGGGAGCATGGTTGAACTCCTTGGTGTGCATCGACCTGATGAACGTCAGGTCGTCGGCGACGCCGGCGAGATTGGGGAGGAGCTCGCTCATCCACGCACCTGACTGTCCGCGTTGCTTGAATTCGTAAGGCGTCCCGAGGAGCTTGGGATGGCCACGCAGGAAGCTGAAGCGCTTGCCTTCGAAGAAAGAAAGCGGGGCGGGCTGCCGGTCGAGTTTCTGCAGGGCCGGCTTGTAATCGTATAAGTCGAGCTGCGACGGTGCGCCGACGAGATGGACGAAGATCACGCTCTTCGCCTTGGGGGTGAAGTGCGGGCGCGCCGGCGAAGCGGCCAGCAGCCGACTGAAGGCCGTTGCACCCAGGCCGAAGCCAAGGCCGCCAAGGAAGGCACGTCGATGAAGCAAGGAACTCATTTCGGGGCGGGGGCCTCAGCCGCGGTGGATCGTTTCATAAAGGTTCAAAATCACGGTGGCGACATCGACAAACCCATCGGCCTCTCTGCCGGAGGCCTTCACTGCGGCATCAAAGACTTTGCGGAGTTGCTGCTGCTCGGAAGTCGTCGGTTTGCGTGCCAACGCCGTGCGGAAGGCCTGCACGATGCGCTGATCCACCGAGCCGGAAAATTCTCCGCTCATCCGTCCCGCAAATGCGGCGGCCATTTCGACGTAGGCCTTGTCATTGAGCAAAGCGAGCGCCTGCAAGGGCGTGCTGCTCCGGCCACGACGCAGGCTGCAGGTATTCCGATCCGGCGCATCGAAGATTGAGAACGAGGGATAATGCGCGGTCCGGCGCCATATGGTATAGATGCCGCGGCGAAACTGGTCACCGTCCTTAGAGAGCCGGTATTTATTTAGCGAAGCCCCAGCGGTCGGTCGCCAGAAACCTTCCGGCTGCCAAGGGAAGACTGGCGGACCGCCCATCTTCAGGTTCAGGAGTCCGCTGATCGCCAAGGCGTTATCACGAATGGTCTCCGCATCGAGCCTCTGCCCAGGATGCCGCCAAAGCCAGACATCAGCTGGGTCGCGTGCCTCGGCCTCTGCCCTGACGGCCGCGCTTTGGCGATAGGTCGCCGACAACACCATGCGCCGGATGGTCCGCTTCATCGACCAATGGTCTTCGGAGGCAAAAGTGACAGCCAGCCAGTCGAGCAGCTCCGGATGGCTTGGCGGTGCGCCCTGCGTGCCGAATTCTTCCAACGTGGAGACGATGCCTCGACCGAATAACTCGGCCCAAAGGCGGTTGACGGTAACGCGGGCCGTCAGCGGCTGATCGGGATGCACCAGCCATTGCGCCAAGCCCAGCCGATTCACCGGTGCCCGGGTGGGCCAGGCCGGCAACACCGACGGAATGCCGCCTGAAACCTTTTCGCCGGGAGCCAGGAAATCTCCCCGCTTGGCGACATAAGTTGGCCGGGGTTCGGAAAGTTCCTGCATCACGCGTGTGGTCGCCGGCTGGACGCCGAGCAACAAGGCGTGGCTGGCGGCTACCGGCGTCCAAAGGGCTTGGATTTCCTTATCCGTGCGGAATGCTGCTTTAACGACCGTCTGAAAGGTATCGAAGGTCCGCTCGGAAGGGTCCAGTTCTAGCTCGGCCTGCGTCGCCTCTGGCAGGCGATCGAACTTCTTCGTATCCGCCACGAGAGCGGCCCATTTCGGCTCCAGCACCGCGAGCAAAGCGGCTTCTTTCTTTTTGTAAGCCTGCTCGAGGACCACGTATCGCTTCTTCGTCGGCTCATCCATCGGCAGGCTGACCGTCGGACCAATCGGCACCATGCCAGCCATCCCCATCTTCGACCCCTGCTGCCGGCTCTCGATGGGCGTCTGATTGAACAACGCGAAGACGCGGTAATATTCCACGATCGAAATCGGGTCATACTTGTGATTATGGCACTGCGCACAGCCCAGCGTCGTGCCGAGCCAGACCGCTCCGAGGGTGTTCACGCGATCGACGACCTGCTTGTAATGATCCTCGAGCGGATCCGTGCCGGCTTCGATGTTGAGCGTAGTATTCCGCTGAAAGCCGGTCGCAATCTTCTGAGCGAGCGTGGGAGCCGGCAGGAGGTCGCCGGCGAGCTGCTCGACCGTGAAGCGGTCGAACGGCATGTCCTGGTTGAGCGCGTCGATCACCCAATCGCGCCAAGGCCAGAGGGAGCGCTCCGCGTCGCGCTGGTAGCCTTCGGAGTCCGCATAGCGGGCCGCATCCAGCCATGGGCGGGCCCAGCGTTCGCCGAAACCCGGGCTCGCCAGGAATTGATCGACGAGTCGGGCATAGTGGGCGTCCGAAGGATCCGCCAGGAAAGCGTCGACCTGCGCGACTGTGGGCGGAAGACCGGTGAGGTCGAGCGCCACACGTCGCAACTGAACGGCCGGATCGGCATCGGGACCACGCGTTAGTTTTTCGGCGGAGAGCTTGGCGTCAATGAACGCGTCGATGGCGTTACGGGAGCCGCTACCGGTCTGTGCCGGCACCTTCGGCAAGCGAGGCGCGACATAGGCCCAGTGCGGAGTGGGCCGCCAACCGTCATCTGGCCACACGGCGCCTTCGGCCACCCATTGCTTCAGCATCGCAATCTGGCCCGCCGACAAAGCTTCGCCCTTCGGCGGCATCCGCCGTTTCTTATCGGTGGCGCTGATGACGTGGATGAGCAGCGCCTCTCCGGTGGCTCCAGGCGTCAGGATCGCCTCGCCACTGTCTCCGGGACGATGAGCTCCGAAATAAGACGACAGCACGACGCCGCCTTTCTTCTCTTCGGCGCTATGACAATCGAGACAGCGGTCCTCGAAGATGGGCTTGATGTCCTTGGAAAAATCCACGGCCGCCTGAGCTGGAAGCTGAGCCAACAACGCAAACAGGAGGACGGTACGACGGGGCAACACGCGGGGTAGCTCTATTTGTCGCATCCGGCCGCAGGGTTGCAAGACGTCAGTCCCCGCAGGGATGCTTACCATGGGAAAGTGGTCGGGCCGCTCAGGCCTGCTGGACTAAGCCGCCTTACCCCGTCCAACCGGATCACTTGGAGGCGTGCTTCTGCGCGGTCTTGCGGGCCTTGGCGATTTCTTCCTCCGTCAACGCATACCCCTGCTTCCCTCCGCCCATCAGACGGCCGACCTTCGATGCCTCGGATTTGTCGGGATGGACCAATCCGAGATTGTGTCCCAGTTCGTGGGCAATCGTGCGAGCCAAAGAGCCAACCTTCATCGGCTCGGGCTCGACGAGCAAGGCCTTCACCGGCGGCTTCGAAGCACCGGAAGCCTTGTCCGTCCAGACGCCGATGACGGCCTGCTTTCCGCCGATGTTCGCATACCCCTGATAGGTAGCGCCGATATACGGCAGCAGGTAGACATTCATCGCGGACGGATGTCGCTGGGCTGGGTCGAGAAGTTTGGCGATGGCGACGGTGCGAGCGGAGCCAGCAATCTCTTCCTCGCTGCGCTTGGAGGTTTCGACGATATGGATCAGGTCAGTGAAATCCGCTGGCTTCAGTAGCGCCTCGGCCTGGGCGCGTTCCACCACGAACTGGATGCCAGCTGGTTTCCAGATACGATTCACTTCCGCGAGTACCGGGCCCGTCAGGTCCGCCGGCAGCACCCAAGTTTCCATCGCCTGGCCCTTGACGGTCATCTTAGCGCCTTGCGTGATATGAAAACGAATCGGCAACGTAATCGTCTTCTCCGCCGCGACCCCGAGGGCGGAGCAGGCGACCAGCAGCATGGCGACGAAGGTCTTCATTTCGAGGAGCGTAGCCACGCGAGGTCGAAACGCGCGAGACGAATTCCCGACGAGCCCTCATAGAGGCAATAGAGCCGGCCTTGGTGCTCGCCCAAATCAGAATAGGCCGAAGGACCCGCTTCAATCATCCGGCTCACCGGCCAGGTGCGTCCGTCGTCGAGGCTGAGCATCACGGAGAGGTTCTCCCGCTTACCACGCTTGCCTGGGATTTCCTTGCCGGACTTGTCGACGCCGACGGTGCGGGGGGCGGAAAATAATAGCGCGGGCGACTTGCCCGTCACCGCGAGTAGGCTGGCCATACAGACCGGCTCCCAGAGGTCCGCATGGAATAGCGGCTTCGTCCAGCCCGTCGCGCCATCGGCACTCATGGCGACGAGCTTGCGATTGGGCTGGGCGCTGGTGCGGGAGACCAGCATGACGCGACCGTCGGAAAGCTCGGCGGCCACGGATTCATTTGGGCCGCCGATCTCCGGCTGATTCGGCATGGCGACCTCGCCCGCCTTCCAGGTCAGACCAAGGTCATCGCTCACAATCGTGCCAGCAAACGCCGGGCCGTGGTCGCCGACCTTGCCGTAGGCCAGCCACACGGGTACGACCATGCGGCCGGACTTGAGCTGGATGCCATGGCCGGGGCCAGTCGCGATGACCTTCCAGTCCTGATATTTCCGGAATGGTTCGAAGATATGGGTGATCTCCGTCGGCGCCGACCACGTAAGACCGTCGTCGGTCGAGCGACACCGGAAGGCGCGCGCGTAGTTGACGCAATAAAGCAAGGTGATGACGCCGGTCGCGCGATCGGCGACCATGACCGGGTTGTTGACGGTCTGCTCCTTCTCGCCGCCCGACTTCTTATGCGGGTTACCTTCGATGCGCGGGCCATGGTGCGCGAGCTGAGCCGCCGCCGACCACGTCGCGCCACCATCGACCGAGCGGCGCATCCGTACCTCGATCTCGCCCCAGTCCGACTTTCCGTCGCGACGGGCCTCGCAGTAGGCGAGAAGCGTACCCTTGGGCGTGACCAGCAGCCCAGGGATCCGATACGCCTTCACGTCATCCATCCCGAAAGGAAAGACGTCGGCCTGCTCTAATGTCTGCGCCGCCAACGAGCTTCCCAACAAGACGAGGACGAAGAGGATGAATCGCTTCATGCGCACACCGTACCCGCCGGAGCCCCTCCCGCAATCCTCACCTCTCCGTCTCATAAGCCATCCCGCTGAACTGCTTCGTCCATTCGACTAGGGCGATTTCAAAGACCCCGTCCTTCATCGGATACCCGGTGGTCGCGCCAGGTTCGCCCTTGGGCTTGAATGCGCCGCCGTGGGGATTCCACAGGCGCACCTGGTCGGTCTTGGCGTCGAAACCTAGCACGGCATAAGCATGACTGGGTGTCAGCCCCGGGGTGGTGACAGCGAGCGTCCCGCAGGTCATCAGACGACGGTCGCGAGCGGCGGCCTCGACCTGCGTCCGGAGCTCGCGGAGCTGCGCCTGACGGCCGGCCTCGTCGACCTTGGGGTCCTTGGCGAAGGCGAACGAGAATCGCCGGATAGGGTGTCCGGTAATGAACTCGAGCATCGTGCCCGCTGAGCCGCCCTTCGCGAGTACGTCCATCGGCGAGCCCGTCCGCTGCTCGACCGGCCTGGCCTCGTTGAGTGCGGTGCCGACGGCCTTCTCGTAAAGATTGACCCAGAGACCCGCGCCTTCGTTGGAAGCGGTCATGGCGAGCTCGGCGTCGGTCGGCGGCGCGATACGCACGCTCCGCTTACCCAAGGTCACGAGGTAAGTACCGTCGTCCTGTCGGGCAAAAAGCCGGACGACCTGCTGCGGATCGCGATGGACCATAGCCCCGAGCGGGGCGAGGCAGAAGCAGTTGCCGAGGCGGCCTTGATGGACCGTATCGAGCCTCGGTGAGCCGTCAGGAAACGGCTCCCGCTTGGTCGCCGAGACGAGTACCGCCTGACCTTCCTTGAACATCTTGGCGAAGTCGGGCCGGGTGGCGGAAGGCGCGGCCCCGACCGCTTCTTTTACGTACGACAGCGTCAGCGGAGGAATCTTCATGCGCGTGCTGCGCGCAGCGCGCTTGAGGACGGCGATAGCCGCCGCTTCGTCTCCCTTATTCAGGGGGTCGGCGACCAGGGCATCGAGCTCGGCCACCGCCAGCACGCCGTCGTGGTCACGGTCCCAGCGCTCGAAGCGGGTGGTGACGACTTCCAGGAATGTCGGCGCCTCCGCCGCGGTCAGGCCGGCGCCGAGCATCAATATGAATACGAGGGGCGTCCGTTTCATCCGGCCACCTTACCCGTCGGAGCCGCTCCCGCAATCCCTAGGGTGGGTCGAGCATCCCTCCTCGACCGCGGCCGACCAAGGATGGCCGACCCTACTCATGACCCCAGCCAATCATCCGGTCTCCGGTTCCCCTTTGAGTTAATGTGGGCATTAGCTCCGGGCCTCGAGTCCTCCTGCCCTCGTGTCCTCGGTCTTTGCTCCCTTGCCCACGTGCCCCCGTGTCAACGTGTCCCCTCGCAGGCTCCGCCCTGCGCCTCCCTCACCACCCCCACCACATGCATCATGCCTAAAACGTCCTGGCGGTTATACTCGATGAGATTGGTCCAGTCGCGTCGGGCTTCGTTGGTCAGCTCTCGATGCACGCCGTCACGCTTGGCGAGCAACTTGCGCATCCGGCCGAGGATGGAGCCCGGCTGCACGTCGAGGAGGTACTTCTTATAAGCATAGCCCACCGCGGGCTGGATCAGGAAGTCCTTTAGCCCGGGCTTACGATGTTCCCCCGCCGTCCGGCACGCCTCGGCGTAGATTGCAGACCGGTTGTTCTTAAACCACTTTGCGGCGTTGGCGTTGAGGTAGTTCTCCTTGATCCATTCGGCGTGCTCGGGGCAAGACTCCATGAGGAGATCGCGTTCGGGGATACTGTAGCCGGCGATCAGACTCTCTGATGCCATTGCCACGCGGACGATTTCCGCCGCCAGCTGAGCCCAGGGCTGGAATTCCAAGCCGCGGGCCTTGGCGGACTCGGCGAGGATCGCATCATGAGCATAGGTCTTTAACCCGTCGGCCCAATGCACCGAGGTCAGTGCCGGCTCGGCGTCGGCTTTGCGCTTCTCGACGTCGAGCCAGATGACCGGACGAGTGTTCTTGTGGAAGGCGGAGGATTGCAGGGTGGTGCGGGGCATGAGGCCGCCAGTATACACCGACTTTCCGAAAACACCCCTCCGCCGCCACCGCTCCCATGCCATTCCCCTACGGGGAAGAATTCTGATATTAGTTCTGGACGCCTCTTCTGCCGCCCAAAGCCGATCTTCCTAGGTAGGGACGGCTCTCCGAGCCGTCCGTTCGCAAGCTAACGGCGGGCTCGGAGAGCCACGCCCTACCTATCCACGTGCCCACGGACCCTCCTGCCCTCGTGCCCTCGCAACTTCCCCTTGCCCACGTGTCACCGTGTCAACGTGTCCCCTCGCGGCTCCGCCGCGCCTGCTTCGCAGCAGATCACCATGCCAGCATGTCCCCTCGCGGCACCACCGCGCTCACTTCGGCACCACGTCCTCGAACTTCGCGCGCGCGTCACCGACCTTAAGGTCGGTGATGTAGACGATCTTGTGCGTGGCGACAGGCTTATCGGCATCAAAGCGGCGCCTCACGCCCTCTTGAGAGACATGCCACTCGGGATGATAGATACCGGTCTTCATATACGGCGTGTACTCGAGTCCGATGGTGCCGTAGGTGTTTGGTCCTTTGAGGTCGGCGACCAGCTTGCCGTCCTTCCAGACCTGGATGAGGCCGTCGTCGTTCGGCGACCACTTCGCGTGGATGACCCAAGCCGTCCAGACGCCGGGCTGGACGCGGTCTTCGAACTTCGTCTCGCGACGGGTCGGCTTGGTCTTCGGATCGCCGAAACTCTGGCGCATGAGCCAGCGGTCGTCGCTGACCGAGATCTCCAAATTGGGATAGGTGGCGCGGAAATTCCCGGGGATGCCATGCCATTGCATCACGATGTCGACCGGCTTCGCCGG
>CANCHK010000052.1 GCA_947377865.1 Opitutia bacterium
CCACCCACGTAGGCGTAGGCGCCGATGACGACGTCCTGGCCGAGCTTGGCGCCGGCTTCGACGATCGCGGTGGGGTGGACTTGCGTGGCCATCCGGTTCAGCCGTTAGGCGAGTCGGCGATGGTGAAGAGCAGTTCAGCGGACGAGACACACTCTCCGTTGACGAGGCATTCGCATTCGGCGGCGGCGATACGGCCGCGGACCTTCGTGAGCTTGGCGCGGATCTCGAGAGTATCGCCCGGCGTGACCGCCTTGCGGAACTTCACCTTGTCGGCGCTCATGAAGAATACGACCTTCGGGGCTTCGTCGGCGGCGCCGCGGCGCAGCATGATGAGGCCGGCGGCCTGGGCCATCGCCTCGATCTGCAGGACGCCCGGCATGACCGGCTGGCCGGGGAAGTGGCCCTGGAAGTAGGGTTCGTTGATCGTGACGTTCTTGATCGCGACGAGGGAGTCGTCGTTGAGCTCGACCACGCGGTCGACCATCACGAACGGGTAGCGGTGGGGCAGGGCGTTGAGGATCTGGCGGATGTCCAGGGCCGAGCCGGCGGGGGCCGTCGGGGCTTCGACCTTCGGGCCTGCGGGCGCGGCCTTGGCCTTGGGGGCCTTGGATTCCTGCCACTGCTTGCGGACGGCCGCGGCGAGGCGGGCGTTGAGCGCGTGGCCGGGGCGGACGGCAATGATGTGGGCCTTGAGGCGGATACCGGCGAGGACGATGTCGCCGACGATATCGAGGATCTTATGGCGGACGAGCTCGTCCTTGAAACGCAGGGGCTCCTTGCTGACAATCTTGTCGCCTTTGAGGATGATTGCGGAGTCGAGCGTGCCGCCCTTGATAAGGCCCTTCTCGATGAGGCCTTCGATATCCTCGTAGATCGTGAATGTGCGGGCCGGGGCAATCTGCGCTTCGTAGGTCTCGGAATCGATATCGATTGTCAGGTGTTGCGTATGGATGCCGCGGTCATCGGCCGAGGTGCACGTGATGCGCAGGCCGTCAAAGGGCAGGGCGATGATGGAGCGGCTGCCTTCGTTGATCGTGATCGGGTGCGTGAGCGTGAACGTCTCGCGCTGGGCTTCCTGTTCGATGATGCCGCACTGATGGATGAGCGTCGTGAAGGGGCGGGCCGAGCCGTCGACGATAGGGGGCTCGGAGGCGTCGAGCTCGATGATGGCGTTGTCCACGGCCATGCCACTGAGGGCCGAGAGTACGTGCTCGATGGTGTGTAGCTTGACGGCGTCGGAGGAGACGGTCGTCTTGCGCTCCAGCTCAGTGATCATCTCGGACACTGGGCGGACCTCAGGCTTGCCGAAAAGGTCGATGCGACGGAAGACCAAGCCGGTATTGGGAGCGCCCGGTTTCAGGGTCAGGGTGACGTCCTGACCGGTGTGGAGGGCTTTGCCCTTTACGGAGGCTTCTTTGCCAAGGGTGCGCTGTTTCATACCGTTCACACAGTTATTCACACCCCCCTTCCTCTGTAAAGGCCTACTTTCGAGGGGTTTGGGTTGAAATTCACGGTAGAGGGGCAGGGGGTGGGATAGGGGCGTTTTAGGGCTAGCGCCTAGGCTAGGGCTAGGGCCGGGAAGTTGAGATGCACAAGGGCTGCAAGATGAGGCCAACAAGGAACAACGAACGATGAACGATTTGGGGCGAGTGCAGTATACAACGGGTGACTTCATAGATGTGAACAAGGCGTCGTCCGAGCCCTTCCCTAGCCGTGTCCCTGACCCTCGCAGCGAAGGAACTTCGCTGCGTTCACTTGTTCACACGGGGCCGCGGTTCCTTGACACTTCGCAGCGCCGGGCAAATCGTCCGCACGTGCTGCTGGTCATCGATAACTACGATTCGTTCACCTACAACCTGGTCCAATACTTCGGTCAGTTGGGTGTGGAGCAGAAGGTGTACCGCAATGACCAGATCACAGTCGAGGAAGCGCTCGCGCTGAATCCTGACCGCGTGATGATTTCGCCGGGTCCGTGCTCGCCTGCCGAAGCCGGCGTTTCGTGTGCGATGATCAAGGCCTTCGCCGGCAAGAAGCCGATCCTTGGCGTGTGCCTCGGCCATCAGGCCATCGGACACGTCTTCGGCGGCAACGTCATCCGCGCCCCGCACCTGATGCACGGCAAGACCTCGCCGGTGTTCCACAACAACACCGACGTCTTCAAGGGCCTGCCTTCGCCTTTCGCTGCGACGCGCTACCACTCGTTGGTCGTCGAGCGTTCCACTTTCCCCGCCGCCCTCGAGGTGACGGCCTGGACCGAAGACGGTCTCGTGATGGGCCTGCGCCACCGCGAGCTTCCGATCTGGGGCGTCCAGTTCCATCCGGAGTCCTTCGCCACCGAGCACGGCCTCCAGCTCCTGGGGAATTTCCTCAAACTCTGAGCGATGTTCTGCCCCCGCTGTAATCACGAGGATACAAAGGTCCTGGAGACCCGCCTCGGGAAGGGTAATCATTCCATTCGCCGCCGCCGCGAATGCCTAGCGTGCGACCATCGCTTCAGTACCATCGAAGAAATCGTCCGCGAAGGCATGGTGGTCGTGAAGCGCAACGGCGCCCGCGAAGAATTCGACATCGGTAAGATCGCCTCCGGCGTCCGTAAGGCCACTGACAAGCGTCCCATAGAACTCGAACGTATCAATCTGATGATCTCTGAAATCGTCGAGAACCTGCAGGTTAAGTTCGGCGACGAAGTCCCCTCCAGCGCCATCGGCGAGGAGATCATGGCACGCCTTCAGGCGGTCGACCAGATCGCCTACGTCCGCTTCGCCAGCGTCTATCGTGAGTTCCGCGATATCGATGAGCTCGCCAAGGCTATCGATCAACTCCGCAAGGGAGGAAAGATCAAGTGACCGCCGCGCTGCCTAAATCGATCCGCCTTCGCACGCTCAACGCGTTACTGGCTTCGATGGTGGGCACCGCTCCCCAGCTCCGCAGCGACGTCGATGCCGTCTTGCGCGTCTTCGAGGCCGACGACGAGACCGATCCGCGCCTCAACGCTACCGACCTCGCCGCCGCGGCCGCTCAGATCTTCCGCCTGCTTTCGCCGGACCGTCCGGTGCCCACTGTCGCCGTCCTCGACCATCGCGCCGATCCGTTCGATGCCCTCTGGGCCAACGAACGCGTTGAAGCCGCCCTAGCCACGACCGGCGAAGCCGCCGACGTGCTCTTCTGGGTCGTCGGCCTGCAGGACCAGTATCTCGCCGGTACCCGCGCCCGTTCGACCCGCTGGCGCACCGCCTACGACGAAGCGGTTGATACGGTGCAAGGCCTCGTCGCCCGTCAGGCTGGCCGCCGCCGCGTGACGGTCGTCGTCCTCTGATTTTTCCATGAGCGCCCCGAAGACGCGGTTCCAGAAGATCGCCGACAAGGAGATCCCCGCGAAGTTGATCCATGAAGACGCCGTGTGCGTGGCCTTCTATGACATCGCCCCGCAGGCCCCGACGCACGTCCTGATCGTGCCCCGTAAGCCCATCCCGCGCGTCGCCGAGGCGACGGCGGAAGATCAGGCTATCCTCGGGCATCTGCTGCTCGTGGCCGGACAGCTTTCCCGCCAGCTCGGCTTGGCCAAGGGTTTCCGCGTCGTAATCAACAACGGCCCTGACGGCGGTGAGACGGTCCCGCACCTCCACGTGCATCTGCTGGGTGGACGCGCCCTCGATTGGCCGCCAGGCTGAGGCCATGAGCGCGCCCGAACCCTGCCTCGTCCTCGACGGCTCCGCCCGCGCCGGAGTCCGGGTGGGTGTTCTCTCGGGCGGTCGCTGGGTAGGGCAGGGCCTCTCGCCTGACGGCGCCTTGGAAGGCCTCTTCGGCTGCGTCGAAGCCGCCTTGGCCGACGCCAAGCTGAAGCTCAGCGATATCCGTTCCTTCGCCTTATGCGTGGGCCCTGGCTCTGTGCTGGGCATCCGTATCGCCTCGCTTGCGGTCCGTTCGTGGTCCGCACTCGAGCCGCGTCCGATCTTCGTCTGGGAATCCCTCGCCGGCATCGCTCGCTCCGCGCTCGCCGCTGGTGAGAATGGTCCGTTCCTTGTCGTCGCCGAATCCCGTCTGAAGCGCTGGCATGCGCTCGAGGTTTCCGCCGATGGCTCCTTGGGTATACCTTTCGAAGCCGAGGCAGCAGAGTTAAATTCCTCTGGTCGACGCGTGCTCGCCTCGAGCGAAGCCGCTCCCAGTGTGCTGACTTCCCACGTCGCCGTCCCTCATCCGTGGTTGGCCTTGCCGACCTTCTTCGCTCAGCCCGGTTTCCTGCGCGAGGAGCCTCGCCCTGATGCGTTGAACGTCGCCAACGATTTTGCCATCTGGTCCGGGGAGCGCCATCGATCATGAGCGCTTCGTCGAATGCTTCCGCCGCGCGCGCGTGGGTCGAAATCGACCTGCCGGCAATTGATCGCAATGTCGGCCGCATCAAGCAGGCCTTGCCCCCGCATGTCCGCTATGTCGCGGTGGTGAAGGCTGACGCCTACGGCCACGGCATGCCTGAGGTCGCCACACGTCTCCTGCAAGCCGGCGTCGATTGCTTCGCGGTGGCGAATGTTGCCGAAGCCGCAAAACTGCGGGAAGTCGGCCACGACGCCGACATCCTGCTGCTCAGCCCGACCTTGCCCAATGAGCTTCCGCGTGCGCTGGCCCTTGGACTAGATGTCACGTTAAACTCGTTGGAAGAAGCGCAGGCGGTTGCCACCGCAGTCGCGAAGTCCGGACTGAAAGCGAAGGTGCACGTCAAGGTCGACACCGGCATGGGCCGCGCCGGAGTCTGGCATGAGCAAGCCGCGGAACTCTTCGCCTTCGTCCAGGCGGATGCCGCTTTCGAATGGCGCGGCGTCTACACACACTTTTCAGATGCCGATAGCGATGCCGCCTACACGGCTGGTCAGCGCACGATCTTCCTCACGTTACTGGAACGGATTCCTAGCACCGTCCGCGCCGGCCTGATGATCCACGCCGACAACAGCGCCGGCCTCGAGAGTTTCTCCGCGTCGGCGCCGTTCAACGCCGTGCGCGTCGGACTGATGCAGTACGGGCTGCCTCCGTCGACGGGCTCTTTCCTCGCGAGCCTTCGTCCGGAGCCTGTACTTTCTTTCCATGCGCGTGTCGTCCTCGTGAAAGACCTGCCAGCTGGTACGGCCGTCAGCTATAACCGCACTAAGATCCTTTCACGCCCGACTCGCGTGGCCATTGTCGCCGTGGGCTACGGAGACGGTGTCCCGACGGCCGCGAGCAATCGCGGATTCTTCCTCGTGCGTGGACAGCGCTGCCCAATCCTTGGTCGCGTGACCATGGACCAGACCATCGTTGACGTTACTGACGTTCCTTCCGTCGTCGTAGGAGATATCGCGACAATCCTGGGTGCGCAGGGGGCCGATCGTATCACCGTGGCGGAGTTCTGTGCGTGGGCGGATTGCATCCCATGGGAGGCCCTGTGCACGCTCACCCAACGTGTCCAGCGGGTCTACCGCACCGACCGCACCTGATATGGCCACCTGCGTCCGTCTCACGTTATTCTGTGTCCTGACGTTCGTGGCGCGTGCTGCCGACGATGTCGTCGCCACGGCGGTAGCCTACGCCAAGGCCCACCCGCAGGGCGATGTCCCGGCCAGCTTCGTCGCGACGGATTATCAGGGCGACCTGCGCGACCTGCCGATCGGCGTCTTCGATTCGGGTGTCGGTGGCCTGACGGTGCTCGAGGCCATCAAGGCGCACGACCGCCATCATAACCTCACCGGTGAGGACGGTGCGGACGGCGTGCCTGATTTTGCGGGTGAGCGCTTCGTCTATTTCGGCGATCAGGCCAACATGCCCTATGGCAACTACTCCGCCGTGGGTCGCACGGGTTTCCTCCGTGAGCTCATCCTGCGCGACGCCTTGTTCTTGCTCGGTCGTCGCCAAGCAAGCGGCGACAAGCCGCCCGTGAAGGCCATCGTCATCGCTTGCAATACCGCCACCGCCTACGGGCTCGAAGATATCCGGGCCGCGGTGAAGTCCTGGGGTATCCCGATCATCGTCATCGGTGTGGTTGAAGCTGGGGCCCAAGGCCTGGCCGAGACCGCCGATGGTGCGCAGGGCGGCGTCGCTGTGCTCGCCACCGTGGGCACCTGCGCTTCCAATGCCTATCCTAAGGCCATTGCCAAGGTCACCGGACGTCCGGTGCGCCAGCTGGGTTCAGCCAGCCTCGCCGCTGCGATCGAAGGCGACCCTTCGGTCAAGACGCCGATCCGCGACATCATCCGAGCCGATGTTGGGGCGTTCCTCAAGTCGGCCGCCGCCGATGGCGCGGCGCCGATCGACACCCTGATGTTGGGGTGCACCCATTATCCGTTGGTCGCTGACGAGATCACCGCGGCCTTCGCCTATTGGCGCGAGCAACCCGCTGCCGATGGACGCAAGCTGTACGCCAAGCTCGTTGTGCCTCAGCTCAAGCAGGTTAACCCCGCTGCCTGGACCGCCGAGGCCCTCTGGCGTTCGCTCCATGCAGCCAAGATGATGGCTGTCGCGAAGACGACGTCCGGGGACCAGTTCTACATCTCCATTCCGAATCCGCAATGGAAGGGCGTCAGCCTAGCCGCTGATGGCACTTTGGCCTACGAATATAAATATGGTCGCTCCGAAGGACAGATTGGGCGCGAAGATACGATCAATGTCCCGATGACGGCGGATAAACTCCCTGGCGCTACGGCTGGACTCGTCCGTGACAAGTTGCCGCTGACCTGGCGAAGCCTACAGGGCGCACGCTGACTTCAGGCCGCCTTTTTCGAGTCGGCCTTAGGCTTCTCTTCTTTCTTGGTATCTTTGGCCTTCTCGACGGGTTTTTCGACCGAGGCCGCGGCCTGCTTCACGGCTTCCTCAAACTCTGGTCCGCCGAAGTTACCGCTATAGATTATCGCCTTCTTTGCGTTCACGATGAAGCAGTAGGGGACGAAGTTGACCGTGTTGGGCGGCCTCTTCCGCAGGCCGAGCGCGATGTTGAATTCGATTCCGCTGGTTTTAGCGAGTTTTACGAGTTCAGCAGCATCCTTGTATTTTAGGGCCGAATTCCACTCGACGGCTAGCCCTACGACTTTTCCTTCGGTCCCGTCCACAGCCGTTTTCACCGCCTTGAGAAATTCATCTGGATGATTCTCGGGGCTGTAGATGAAGACGCAGATGATCATCCCTTTGTCCTTGGTAGTCATCTCGGTCAGGGGCGGGCCGGATATCACCTTGCCCCATTCGAGGTCATTGAGCGTGTACTTTTTGGCCTTCGGTTCGGCGGCCAAGACGATTAGCGGTGCCAGGAGAAGTAAAAGGGATTTCATTTCGAAAAGATGACCCCTAGCCTCACTTCGGCAACCTGATTTTGCGAAGGTAAAAGCCTCATGTCAGCGAAAAGCTAACGCTTAGCTGGCGTAGTATTCAGGTCGCGCGCTGGCCTCAGGTCGCCTTCTTCGCCTTCTCGTCTTTCTTCGGCTCGTTGAACGGATTTTCCTTATCTCCAGATTTCTCGACCGGATTGGAAGCCTGTTCCATTGCTTCCTTGAATCCAGCGCCTCCCATGCTTCCGCTGTAAATCACGACTTTTTTTGAGTTGAGGACGAAGCAGAAGGGTACGAATGGCTCCGTCGGCGGACATTTCTTGAGTCCGGTCGCCACGGTGTAGTTGAAATCGAACGCCTTGAGTTGGTTGAGTAATTCGTGGAGTTCCCTGTTGGCGAAGTTGGATGGTTCAATGGCGATGGGGAAGACTTTGCCATGGGTGGCCTCGACGACATGTCTAAAGTACTGGAGATGAACTCCTGGGTTCTTGTCGGCTTCATGTGAGAAGAGGCAGATGATCACGCCTTTATCCTTCAAGGTCAGCTCGGTCAGCGCTGGTCCGGAGACGACCTTACTCCACACGAAGTCATCCATGGTATATTTCTTCACCTTTTTATCAGCCGCAATCGCGATTAACGGAGCAAGCAGAAGCAGGGCGAATCTCATGCGCTTAAGATGAACCCGGACTTACGTCGGCAAGTCCGTTTCTACGGCTATTCTTTGAGGACCGTCAGCAAGTCCATCGATTTTTCTTTTTAATGGTGCCTCTTCTGGTCAGGACGTCTTCTTCGAGCTGGATACCGTCTTTTCGGCGCAGGTCTCGCGGCGGATATCTCGAAAGAGGCCGTAGGCTGCAAGCATTCCGACCGCGCCGCCTTGACCGATAAGCGTGTACAGGTTCGTCGGGTCCTTGTCGAAGAAGGGCGACAGGTTGCCCAGCAGGAAGTAGGGGAAATAGCCGGCGAAGCTCCAGAGGGCCGTGCTGATTGCGGTGCTGTCCATGGGAACGGAGGGACGGAAAATCATCTGCACTCCCCACACTGCGCTGGCCGCGGCGAGCAGGTGAAAATGGGGTGCGGTGAGGAAGTCGAACTCGACGGCAGGGAACTGTGCGACGATCGCTAGGAGGAATAGTAAGGAGCTAAAAATGCGAACGGCCGCTTCGACTTTATTACGTTCACGTGTCGGGGTGAGTTGGTCGGAGCCAAATCCAGAAGACGTTTCGGCCGGTCGCGGCTGAAAGCCTAGGCCCCAGAGCAGGCAGCTGATGAGGAGATTAATCACTCGGTGATCATCTTGAGTGCGGCCTTAAAGTCGGCGTTACCCTTGTTCGGCGTACCGCTGTAGATCAGCTTCCCTTCGGAGTTGAAGAGCAGGCAATGGCCGTCGTGCGGTATTTCGAAGGGTGCATGCTCGATGCCGGCCTGGATGGTGAACTCAATCTTGAATTTCTTGGCGTACTCCGCCAGGTCCTTGGCGACGAGCCCCTTGCTCCAGGCGGAGCCGATGACGACGACTTTCTTGCCATGGGCTTCGTAGAGCTCTTCGAACTCCGGCGTCCACGCCGCCGCCCAGGAGTTACGGTTGCCGGAGAGGGTGCCCATGCAGACGATCGCGACGGCCTTGCCCTTGAGGACGGCTTCGGTCACGCGCGGGCCGGTCAGATGGTTGCCGAGATTGAAGTCACGCAGATGGTAATTCTTTGTGCTCGGGTCTGCTGCGCCCAGCAAGGTCAGGGTGGAAAGCAGGGCCAGCAGGAGAGGGCGCATGGCTTTAAGGTGTCCAAATAAAGAGGCCGAGCAAGCCCTCAGGCTGCCCGGCCTCGATAGGCAGCTTGTTCGCTTACTTCTTGAATCCGAAGTACTGGCTGGCGTTGCCGTAGCAGACGTCGGCGACCAGGCGTTCGTTCCAATCCTTACGGTCGGGGATGCGGCCCGACTCGACGTCTTGGCCGACGAGGTCGCACAGGATGCGGCGGAAGTATTCGTGGCGCGGATACGAGAGGAAGGAGCGCGAGTCGGTGATCATGCCGATGAAGCGGCTGAGCAGGCCGAGGTCGGACAGCGCGTTCATCTGGTCGCGCATGCCGCGTTCCTGGTCGAGGAACCACCAGCCTGAGCCGTACTGGATCTTGCCCGGCGTAACGCCGTCCTGGAACGAGCCGGGGAGGCAGGCAAAGAGGGCGGTGTCGGCGGGATTGAGATTGTAGAGGATCGTCTTACCGAGGGCGTTCTCGCCGGAGAGCGTGCCGAACCAGCGGATGAGGCCAGGACCCTGGCGGAAGTCGCCGATGGTGTCGCAACCGGCGTCGGAGCCGAGGCGCTTGAGCAGGCCGAGGTTCGGGTCACGGACGGCACCGAGGTGGAGCTGGGTGGCCCAACCCTTGGCGTGGTTGAGGCGACCGACGTGCAGCATGATGAAGGCCGTGAACTTCTCGGCTTCCTCGAGCGTGGCGGCCTTACCGGCGATAGCGTTCTCCCAGATGGCCTTGGCTTCGGCTTCGGTGCAGGCGGCGTCCGGCAGGTAGTCGAGGCCGTGGTCTGAGGCGCGGCAACCCGCGTCGGCGAAGTCGTCGTGGCGCTGGTTGAGACCAGCGATCAGGCCGGCGAAGGTATCGGCCCCCTTACCCGTGGCGGCGGCGAGGCGCTTGGCCCAGGCTTGCACTCGGTCAGGGGTGCGAACCTTCAGGCACGCGTCGGGGCGGTAAGTCGGGACGATCTTGGTCTCGAAGCCGGACTTCGCGATCTGGTGGTGCAGGTCGAGCGAGTCGGCGGGGTCATCGGTGGTGCCGACCACGCGGACCTTCATCAGCTTGAGGATGCCGCGGGCCGTGAGGTCGCCGTGCTTGAGCTGGCGGTTGGCTTCGTCCCAGATTTTCTGGGCCGTGGCGCCTTCGAGGACGTCCTGGATGCCGAAGTGGCGGCGCAGCTCGAGGTGCGTCCAGTGGAAGAGGGGGTTGCGGAGCGTGGACGGGACCGTCTCGGCCCAGGCCTGGAACTTCTCGCGCGACGTGGACTTGTCGCCGGTGATGAGGTCTTCGCTGACGCCGTTGGCCCGCATCGCGCGCCACTTGTAGTGGTCGCCTGCGAGCCAGATGGCGGTGAGGTCTTCGAATCGACGGTCGTCGGCGATGTCCTTCGGGCTGAGGTGGCAGTGGTAGTCGACGATCGGCTGCTCTTTCGCCACGCCGTGGTAGAGCTTCTGCGCCGTGCCGGTCGAAAGGATGAAGTGGTCGTCCATGAAGGCCATCGTCGTCGCTCTCGCTTAGATGGACATCGCGGCGAAGCCGCCGTCGACGACGATTTCAGCGCCGGTGACGAAGCTGCCGGCGTCGGAAGCGAGAAGCAGAGAGGCACCGATGAGTTCCTTGGCTTCGCCGAAGCGGTTCATCGGGGTCTTACCTAGGATCATTGCCACGCGCTCAGGGGTGAGCACCTTGCGGTTCTGTTCGGCCGGGAAGAAGCCCGGGACGAGCGTGTTGACGCGGACGCCCTTGGCGGCCCATTCGCGGGCGAGGTTCTTCGAGAGGTTGTGCACCGCGGCCTTGGAGGCCGAGTAGGTGAAGACGCGGGAAAGTGGCAGGATGCCAGATTCCGAGCCGAGGTTGATGATCGAGCCCTTGCCAGCGGCGACCATCGCTTCGCCGAAGACCTGGCAGCCGAAGATGACGCCCTTGACGTTCACGGTGAGGATCTTGTCGATCTGCGCTTCGTCGATCTCGAGGAAAGGCGTGGGCGAGTTGACGCCGGCACCGTTGACGAGGACGTCGACCTTGCCGTGCTTGGCGAGGATGCCGTCGCGCAGCTTGACGAGCTCGGCCTTGTTGGTGGCTTCGCAGGAGAGGAACTCTCCGGAGCCGCCGGCGGCCTTGATCTTGGCGAGGCGAGCGTCGGCCTTGGCGGGATCGCGACCGACGAGGATCACGTGGGCGCCGGCGCCGGCGAAGCCTTCGGCCATGGCGCCGCAGAGTTCACCGGTGCCGCCGATGACGACGGCCGTACGGCCTTTGAGGGAGAAGAGATCGAGGGAGGACATGAAGGTAGGGATAGGGGTAGGGGTAGGGGTGGGGGTTCTGAGGCTTAGCGGACGACGCGGGCGCCGCCGCCAGAGAGCTGCTTCTCGACTTCCTTGCGGGTGACCATCGACGTGTCGCCGGGGGTCGTGGACGCCAGTGCGCCGTGGGCGGCACCGTAGTTCACGGCCTTCTGGGCGTCGTTGTGTTCGAGGAATCCGAAGACGAGGCCCGAGGCGAAGCTGTCGCCGCCGCCGACGCGGTCGAGGATCTCGAGCTCAGGGAACTGGATGCTGTCGTAGAACTTGCCGTCGTGCCAGCAGATGGCGCTCCAGTCGTTCTTCGTAGCAGTGATCACGCGACGCAGCGTGGTCGCGGCGACCTTGAAATTCGGGAACTGCTTCACGGCTTCACCGATCATGTCCTTGAAGGCCTGGGTCTCGATGTGGGAGAGGCTATGGTCCGCGCCCTTGACCTCGAAGCCGAGGGAGGCGGTGAAGTCTTCTTCGTTGCCGATCATCACGTCGACGTACTTGGCAATCTCGCGGTTCACTTCCTGAGCCTTTTTGAGGCCGCCGATGGTCTTCCAGAGGGAAGGGCGGTAGTTGAGGTCGTAGGAGACGATGGTGCCGTGCTTCTTGGCGATCTTGACGGCCTCGATGGTGGCCTGCGCGGTGGTCTCGGAGAGGGCCGCGAAGATGCCGCCCGTGTGGAGCCAGCGGACGCCGAGCGTACCGAAGAGGTATTCCCAGTCGAAGTCGCCGGGCTTGATCTGCGAGGCGGCGGTGTTGCCACGGTCGGGGACGCCGACGGCGCCGCGGATGCCGAAGCCACGCTCGGTGAAATTGAGGCCGTTGCGGACCGTGCGGCCGATGCCGTCGTCCTCGCGCCACTTGATGAAGTCGGTGTTCACGCCGCCCTGCATCACGAAGTCCTCGAGCAGGCGGCCGACCTCGTTGTCGACGAACGCCGTGCACACAGAGGTGCGCAGGTTGAAGCACTTGCGGAGGCCGCGGGCGACGTTGTATTCGCCGCCGCCTTCCCAGACCTGGAACTGGCGCGTGGTGCGCACGCGGCCTTCGCCCGGGTCGAGGCGGAGCATGATTTCACCGAGGGAGACTTGGTCGAAGGTGCATTCCTTCGCCGACTTGATCTGAAGTGCCATGGTTGTGAGGAGGGTTGGGTTTTAAGGTGAGGTGGCTTAGGCCGTGGGCAAGGTCGCGAGGTCGAACGGCTGGTGGCCGATGTGTTCCGCGACTTTGTTGAACTCTTCGATTTCGGCCTTGGAGAACAGCAGGCCGCCAGCCTTTTCGCTGCGCGCGGCGAAGGTCGCCTCGAGCTGGCCGGGAAGCATGCACTTATCGTTACCGTGGCCGAGGACGTCGGCGAGGACCGCCTTCACGTTCTCGGACTGGCTGCGGCCCTTGGCGAAGACGCCGGAGCTGATGGCCTCAGGGTGGATCACCTGGAAGAAGAAGGCGCAGGCCTGCTTCTCGCCGGGGACGTGCGTACGGCTGCGGATGGTCGGCAGGGAGCCGCCGATGAAGCCGGCGACGATC
>CANCHK010000053.1 GCA_947377865.1 Opitutia bacterium
CGGGGGTGGGTTTGTCGGATTGACAACCCCGCCGGGCTGGGGCTTAACCCAATCTTTCCTCTCTCGGGCTGTAGCGTAGTCTGGTAGCGCGCTTGCATGGGGTGCAAGAGGTCGTGAGTTCGAATCTCACCAGCCCGACCAGAGGAAAAGCCGCCGAAACCCCGACTGGCCGGGGTAATGGCCTATTTCTTCGCCTTCTTAGCCGCGGGCTTGCCGCCCTTGGGACTCTGGAACAGCGGGGCGATTAGCTCTTTATTCCAAACGGTGAGGTCGGCGGCCAGGCGGGAGGCGACTTCGGGCTGGGTGGCCAAGAGGTTCTTCGCTTCGGCGATGTCGTTTGAAAGGTCGTAGAGTTCGTCTGGCTGGGTGCCGTTGCGTACCAGCTTCCAGTTGCCGGAGCGCACGGCGTAACTTTGCCCGCCGCCGGTGCGCCAGAAGAGGTTGGCGTGGGGGAGGCCGGTGGATTCGCCCTTGAGGAACGGAATGAGGTTCACGCCGTCGAGTTTACGTTCAGTCGGGAAGGGGGCGCCGGCGAGCGACAGGGCCGTGGCGGCGACGTCGAGCGAGGATACCGGTTGGGCGTACGTTGAGCCGGCCTTGAGCTGGGCGGGCCAGCTGACCACGAAAGGCACGCGGATACCGCCATCGTAGACCATGCCTTTGTTGCCGCGCAGCGGGGTGTTGTCGGCGCCGAGCGACGGCGGGGTGCCGCCATTATCGCTGAAGAAGAAGATCAGGGTGTCCTGCGTCTGGCCGCTGCTGGCGAGCGCCTTGGTGACGGTGCCGATGGCGTCGTCGAGCAGGCTGATCTGGGCGAGGCACTTGCGGCGCACGGGATCCTTGACGTCGGCGAACTGCTTCTCGCGTTCGATGGTGGGCATGTGGGGTGTGTGCGGGGCGTTGAAGGCCAGATAGAGCATCCAGGGGGCGCCGGCGTTGCGCGTGATGAACGCGGCGGCTTCATTGCCGAAAGCGGCGGTGAGGTGTGCGGGAACTTCGGCCGTCGCCTGTCCGTCGCGGGTCAGTGGGACGTTATATTCTTTTTTGAGGTCGATCGCCCAGTCGGAGTACGAGTGGCCGCCGCCGATGAAGCCGTAAGTCTGGTCGAAGCCGCGGGCCCAAGGCGTATGCGCAGCTGTGGCGCCAAGGTGCCACTTGCCGATCCAGCCGGTCTTATAGCCGGCTTCCTTGAGGAACTGTGGCAGGAGCTTTTCCGTGAGAGGCAGGCCGGCCACGGCGTCGGCAGGATTGTAGGCCGGGTTGTTCTCATGGCCGAACCGCTGCTGGTAGCGGCCGGTGAGCATGCCCGCGCGCGTCGGTGAGCAGAAGGGGTGCGAGACGTAGCCGCTGGTGCAGCGCACGCCAGAGGCGGCGAGGGCGTCCAGATTCGGCGTCGGCACGGCCTTGCCGCCGTTGAAGCCGACGTCGTTGTAGCCTTGGTCGTCGCTGAGGATGACCAGGATGTTGGGCTTACTCCCTGCGGCGAAGGAAGCGATGCAGGCGGAGAGCAGGGCCAGCAGGGGTAAGAGGCGCATGGGCTTAAGGAATCCGCCGCCAGCCCGCTTGCGAACTGAAAATGATCACCATGCCTGAGGATAGCCTTACTTTGTGGCTTCTGATCCCTCGCTGGCGCCAAGCCACCACTGCTTGAGGTCGAAGGCGGGGTTTTCGACGGGGGCCTTCGCTCCGACGTCCTTGCGCCACGTTTCGAGTCGGCGCATGAGGTTGCGAGTCTTCTGTGGTCGGGCCAGCGCGAGGTCGTGGGTTTCGCCTGGGTCGTCGTTCAGGTTGTAGAGTTCAGTCCGTGCACCGAGGACGAGTTTACCGTACGGACGGTTGTCGGGCGTGAAGCCGGTCGGATCCAGGTAATCTCCGAACCAATGGATGAGCTTCCATTCGTCCTGACGGATCACGGTGCAAGGCGTTCGACCGTAGTTCGTCGTGTAGGTCGGCATGTGCCAGTAGAGTTCATGGCGTTTGGACTGACCGCTTTGCGACCAGAGTGGCAGCATGCTTTCTCCGTCCAACGGATGCTTGGCGGGTAGGGTAGCGCCGCTCAATGCCGCGAAGGTGGGATAGAAATCGACGAAGTGAACCGCGGTGTCACAGGTGGTCGCCGGCTTGATGTTCCCAGGCCAGCGTACGATCAGGGGTACCCTGATGCCCCCTTCGTAAGGGGAGCCTTTGCCCTCACGCAGCGGCGCATTGCTCGCCGTACGTGAAAGGCCACCATTGTCGCTGGTGAAGAGCACGACGGTGTCTTTGCTCAGTCCGAGTTCATCGAGAGAGGCCAGCAGTCGCCCGACCTCGTTATCGAGGTGCTCGAGCATCGCCAGGTATTGGGCGGTGGGACGCTCGCTGTATTTTGCCCCGGGATTGGTGGTCCGCTTATAGCCCCTCGCGGCGTGTTTATCGACCAGGGCGGCCGGCGCGGTCAGTTTTGTATGAGTTGTCACGTGGGCCACATAGGCGAACCACGGGGTCGATTTTTGCTCCTTGATGAAGCCGATGATGTCGTCGGTGATAGCTGTGACGGCCTTGTCTTCGGCGTGGTCCGTTTCCTTCGCCTTACCGCAGAAATCAAAGCCGTATCGATCGAAATATTTTCCGCCTTCTCGTCGGGCCAGATTCGCGGCGACATGATTGTCCGCGATATGCCATTTGCCACTGAGGCCGGTAGCATAGCCTGCGCCACGGAGCGTGCGGGCTAGGTCGGCGACCTCCGGTCCGAGGGCTAGGTTAGGTTCAGGCGGAATCAGCCGTGCCTTGGGAGGCTCTTTTTCGGCGATCACCTTGAAGAGTCCGGTCCGGCCGCCGTACTGCCCTGAGAGCAGGGCGCCGCGGGAGGGGGAGCACTGGGCGTCGGCGTAGGCGTAGGTGAAGCGCATGCCTTGGTTCGCCAGGCGATCCAGGTTCGGCGTGGCGACGTCGTGGTTGCCGTAGCAGCTCAGGGCTGACCAGCCAAGGTCGTCGGCCAGGATGAAAAGAATGTTGGGCTTCCGGTCAGCAGCTAGGGCTACGGCGCATGCGTAGAATAAGGCCAGCAGGGGTGTGAGGCGCATGCCGGGAGCGAATCTTATCTCAGTCTGCTGGCGAACTGAAAAGCCTCAGAACCTTGGCAGGGCCTGCAGCCAGCCGAGGTTCAGGACGTAGTGGTTCTTGCTCGAGATGAGATGAATCCGGCCGTCGCGGGTCTGGGTCGAGGCCAGGTAGCCGGCGTGCTCGGCCTCGGTGTCACTGCACGGGAAGATGCCCCGATCGATGGAGGGGAGAGAATGGGGCTTGCCGCCCGGGGTGATCAGACGTCGGACCGGCCAGGTCTTGCCTTCGTCGAAGGAGACGGCGGCGAAGAGGCCATAGCCGGTGAACTCGGCTCCGTCGGCCTGCTTGAACTTCATCCCGACGCGTTGCTTCCAGTCGCGGGATTGGTCGGTGTAGCTGAAGAACACGATCGGTCCGTTCCGCAGGCGCAGCATGGTCTGGCGTTGGGCTGAGCTGATCGCGGGAAATTCAGAGGCCTCGACCTGCCAGGTTTCGCCTTGGTCGGCACTGAAGCTGACCGGCGTCTTGCGGCCGAAGCGCGCTTGGTCCTCGGGGACATCGAAGCGGCTGAAGGCCATGAGGCGTCCGTCGGTGAGTTCAACCATCGGGGCGTGGATGCCAGGCGGACGGAAACTCTTCGTGCCGGGCTTGACCGCTTTTTCGGATTTAGGCTGCACGACGGATTGCCAGGTCTTCCCGCCGTCGCGGCTGCGGGTGATGCTCACGTTGCGGGAATCGTGCGGGATGAGCAGGGTGCCGTCGCGCAGGCGGAGCAGGCCGTTGCCGAATTCACCCATGGGCATGATGGGCTGCGCCTTGGACCACGTGGCACCGCTGTCGGTCGAGGTGCGGAAGATGTTCTCGGTTGCACCGCGTGCGAAGTGGAAGACCGTGCGATCACCGTCGTACCAGAGCTTCGGGGCATGGTCGTTGATATCCATACCGTCCCAGAACGGCGAGGCGGGCTCCCATTCCTTGGCGCCGAGACGGAGACGGCTGGCGAGGTTGTTCAGCTCGCTGCCCCCTTCGTCGATGCAGGAGAACCAGGTCGTCAGGAGGTCGCCATTGGGCATCTCCGCAATCGAGGGGCTGTGGTTGTGCCAGGAGAAGAGCGGGCCGATCGAGCCGGCCGGAACCTTCACGAACGGTTCAGGTCCCGAGAAGAACGGTTCGGGTGAGGCGGGTTCGATGTGGGCGATGCCGGGTTTCACGTCGCGGGCGTTCAGCGCAGGAGGTGCGACCGGCGTCGGCTTTGTCTCGGGGGCTTCTCCCTCGACGACCCGGAAGCCGATGCCTTCGCTGACATGCGACGGAATCCAGCCGGCGCGGTTGGCGGAGCGGAGCAAGCGACTGAATGAGGAATGGCTGCCGCCGCGGAAAACTCGGAAATCGCCGTCGGCCCGGCCGACGGGGTCGACCTGCTCGGCGTTTTCATACGGGCCATACCAATCCGCACACCATTCGGCGACATTGCCATGCAAGTCGTAGAGCCCCCATGGATTGGCCGGCTTACGGGCGACGCGGAGGTCCTTGGCGTCGTCGCGTTGGGCGTATTCTTCGGGCAGCTTCTCGTCGGTAAAATAGAGGCGCTGGCGCCCACGGTCGCCGAACCAATCCTGGTAGCCTTTAGGCAGGCGATCCCCGAAGGCGTAGAGGGTCGTCGTGCCGGCGCGGCAGGCGTACTCCCATTCGGCTTCGGTGGGCAGTCGGTATGTCTTCCCCTCCTTCTGGCTCAGCCAGGCGCAAAACTTCTGTGCGCGGGTCCAACTGATGCCGTTGAGGGCGTCGTCAGGTTTTCCGATTTCGGCTCGGAACTCCGGCTCCATCGCCCGCCACTGGGCCAGCGTGGTCTCGGTGCGCGCCATACGGAATGGCTTGGTGATTGTGACCTTGTGGGCCGGGGTCTCGTCCCAGTCAGGCTTGGCGAACTCAGCCGGATGCTTGCTTTGTTGGTAGTCCGTACCGGGGCCGTCCTGGCCCATGATGAAGGTGCCAGCAGGGATCTCCACGAGTTCCATGCCGATGGAGTTGCGGACGATTTTCGGTTCCGCTGCGGAGGCTGCGAGGGCGAGTAGTAGGCAGGTGAGGCGCATGGTTTATTTCTTCAGGGTCTTGGCGATGAAATCCCAGATGTCCGCGAAACCTTCGGTCGGGTGGTCGGGGTATCTCAGGTAGCAGGTTACGCCTGCCTTCTGGGCGAGTCGCTGGTAGCCGGCGCCCCAGGCAGGGGAATGCACCTTGTAGTCCATCTCGGTGATTTTCTCCGGCTGGGTCAGGCCCCAGTTATTCTCAAAGTAGATCGGGGCTGAGCCGGCGTGAAAAAGGTTCTCGGAAGACCATTTACGAATCTCCGGGAGGAACTCATCGCGGCGCTTCAGCGATTCATCGAACTGTACCCCGAAAGCGGGCGCGCCCCATTTCACGCCGGGTACCCATTCTTGCATCAGCTTCGGGTCGAAGGTCGGCTGGCTGCGATAAGCGGCCACTCCGGAGGCTCGGGATGAGGTGCGGGCGACTGGGTCGGATGATTTCGTATCGGCATGGTCTAGGCTGACACCGACGTAGAGCGCGGGTTGGGCCCCTTGGGAGCCGCCGCCTACGACGATACGGTTTGGATCAAGGTTCCAGCGCGCGGCGTTGAGGCGGATAAACTGCACGGCCCGGACGGCGTCTTTCATGACGTAGCTAACTGGAGTCTTTTCCTTGTCAGCCATCGCGTCGGTCATCGTGCGCACCTCGACGCCGACCAAGGCGACGCCTTGCGGTAGGAAGCGATTCGTATCGGGTACACCTTTGCTCGGCTGCCAGAGGCCACCATACCAAATCAGCACTGGGAAAGGACCGGTTCCTTTAGTCGGCACATAGACGTCGAGGATCTGGTGCGTGTGCGCACCGTAGCTGACGTCGGCTTCGGTCGGGGCGACCTTTGCGGGCGCGGCGAGGAGTCCGAGCGGAAGCAACATGCCGAGGATTAAAGGCCTCATGCCGTCACTTACTCACGTTTTGCGAGCCAACGTCGGAAGGCTTGGTTTGGCCTAGGCTGAAATCGGCGGGCTGGCCTTTGCGTTGGCGCGAGAGCCAGAGCACGGCGGAGGAAGATTCGGATTCGTGCCCGCCTTCGAAGACCGTCACGCGGGCGTTGCCAGAGTTGCGGCGGAAGAGGATCGCTTTTTGGCGCTCGGGGTCGTCCTGTTTCTCGGCGGCGAGGGCGGCGGGAATCTTTTGTTCGCGGACCATGAAATCGATATCCTCAACCGAGATCTGCTTGTCTGGCGCGGCCAGCACGTTGAAGGCGCGGAGCGAGTGGCTCACCGGCACCGAGCCGGTGTGGCCGTCATGGATGCCGGTGTTGATGTCGAGCGGCACGCCCTTGGCGGCGGCGAGATGGAAGAGAGACGAGCGGTGGCGGTATTCTGCTTCGGTCGCCGGACCGGGTGCGCCGCCGCACGACTGTTCGAGCATCTTGGCGTAGTTGTTCTTGCGCGTCTTGCTTTCGGCGTGCCACGCCGCGAGGTCGGTGATCGGCACCCAGGCGCTCACGCCAGCCCAGAGGTCTGGGGCGCGTTCAGCCATGACGAGCGCCATGTGGCCGCCGCCAGAACCGCCGACAAGGTAGATGCGTGAGTCGTCGATATGCGCGTCGCGGCGGGCGTGGGCGACGGCATCAAGGATGTCCTGGGAGGCGAGGTCGGAGGCGCAGGCCTCGGGACGGCTGTTCGGTCCGCGGAAATCAGGGGCGACGAGCACCCAGCCCATCTTCTTCGCCTGGTCGATCCAAGGTGGGCCTTGTTCGAAGCCGCCGCTCCAGGAGTGGAGAAACACGATGAGTGGCACGGAAGGTCCAGCGCCGTCGTGCGCCGCAGACTCAGGGCGCCAGTAGATGACCTTCTGAAGTGAGCCGTCTTTTGAGCTCGTGATATCCACGGCTAGTTTGAGCGCGGCGGCCTTGCTCTCGGCGGCGGACGGCCGCTTTACTGCGACCTTGGGTTCGGCGGCGCAGACGACGGAGGCCAGGATCAGGGCCAGGAGTCTCACTTCAGTTCAGGGCGTAGGTACGCCTTGATGTAGTCGCTATCCGTGGCGTGGATGATGTTCGGGGCGCCGGGGTAGACGAGTTCGCACGGAGCCTTGATCTCGTCACAGTGCTCCTTGAGCTTCACGCCGAAGTTAGCGGTGTGGGTCGGGTCCTTCTCGTCTTTGCCTAGGTTCGGCGGGTTGGTGTAGAAGAGCCCGACCGGCGGGTCGTCTCGGCTGACGAGCTCGTAAGGGGAGTATTCCTTAATCCAGGGCAGGATGCGCTCGCGCTCGGCATAGAACATATCGAAGGACGAAAGCTTTTGCTTCGCGTCCCAGACGATACCGAAGGCATGCGCGCCGTATTTGCTGTTCGGTGTCCACTCGCGCATCTGCTTGGGGTCGAGGGAAGTCTGGGCGCCGCCGACCGCGGCGCAGGTCACGCGGGTGGATTCGCGGGCGATGGGGTCGTCGCTCTTCGGGTCGGCGAGGTCATCGTGGAAAGCGAGCCAGAGGCTGGTGCAGGCGCCGGCCGAGCCGCCCGCCAGGGCGACCTTGGCCTTGTCGAGGTTCCACTCCTTGGCCTTGCTGCGCGTGAACTGCAGGGCGCGGGCGCAATCGAACATCGGTCCCTTCACCGGGGGGACGAGGCCGTCGGCGGTGGCGTCCCTGATCATGCGATATTCGACGGAGACGACGGAGATGCCAGCGTCGAGGGCGGGCTTGAGCAGGCTGCGGACGACCGAACGGTCGCCGCCGGTCCAGCCCCCGCCATGGATGTAGAAGAGGAGCGGAGTGGGCTTGTCGGACTTCGCGCGCCAGAAGTAGATCCGCTGCATCCGGTGCGGGCCGTAGGAGACATTTTCGTCGGGCTCGATCGGAATCTCGTACTTGCGCTTCTCCGGGTCCGTGGGGGCAGGCGCGGCGGCCACGGGCTTCGCGGCGGCTTTGGCGGGTGCGTCGGCGGCGAGCAGCGAGGTGACGCCCCAGGAGAAGGCGACGAAAAGGGCGAGAGACCGGAGGTGGCTCATTTCAGTTCAGGGCGCAGGGTGGCCTTGATATAGTCGTTCGGGGTGGCGTGGACGACGTTGGGGGCGCCCGGGTAGACGAGTTCGCACGGAGCCTTGATCTCGTCGCAGTGCTCCTTGAGCTTCACGCCGAAGTTGGCGGTATGCGTCGGATCCTTCTCGTCCTTGCCGAGGTTGGGCGGGGTGCCGAAGAAAAGGCCCACGGGCGGGTCGTCGCGGGTGACGAGCTCGTAAGGCGAGTATTCCTTGATCCAGGGCATGATCTTCTCGCGGGCGGCGTAGAAGGCGTCGAAGGAGGACTCCTTCTTCTTGCTGTCGCCGACGATGCCGAAGGCGTGCGAGCCATAGCGGCTGTTTGGGGTCCATTCGCGCATCTGGTGCGGATCGAGGGAAGTCTGCGGAACCTGCACGGCGGCGCAGGTCAGTCGGGTGGATTCACGGGCGATCGGGTCGGTGCTCTGCAGATCGGCGAGGTCGTCATGGAAGGCCAGCCAGAGGCTCGTGCAGGCGCCGGCGGAGCCACCGGCCGCGCCGACCTTGGTCTTGTCGAGATTCCACTCCTTGGCCTTGCTGCGGCAGAACTGCAGGGCGCGGGCGCAATCGAGCATCGGACCCTTCACCGGGGGTACGACCTTGTCCTCGGTGGCGTCCTTGATGGTACGGTATTCGACGGAGACGACGGAAATGCCGGCGGCGAGGGCTTCCTTGAGCATGCCGTTGACGGACGAGCGGTCGCCGTTGGTCCAGCCGCCGCCGTGGATGTAGAAGAGCAGGGGCGTGGGCTTGTCGGATTTCGCGCGCCAGAAATACATCACCTGCATGCGATGCGGGCCGTAGGCGACGTTCTCGTCGGGCTTGATGGCGAGCGGCGATTTGAGGTGTTCCGGGTTGCCGTCGTTCTGGAAGCGAGCCGCGGCCTTTGGCGTCTCAACCTTGGGCTTCGCCGGTGCGTCAGCGGCGAGCAGCGAGGCGGCGCCCAGGGACAGGGCGACGACGGAAGCGAGCAGGGGGTTCATGCTGTCTTTGAGACAGCCAGAACCGAGCCCGGTTGCGAGGGGAAAACGGTTATTTGCCGAGTTCGGCCAGCTGATATGCCTTCCACTCGGGCGTACCCCAGCGAGCTTTCGCAGGCTTGATGGCGAGGGTGCAGCCTGCATCAATCAGCACGCGTTGCACGAGCGCGGGATCCAGGGCGCGGGGTTGGATGCCGTGTTGGATGGAAAGCGCGGCGATAGCGCCGGCAGCCTGGCCCATGTTAAGGGTGTGCGGCTGTAGGCGGGTGGCGCCATTCGCCATGCGGCTTTGGGAGATGTTCTTTTCTGCCGGCAAGAAGCCGTCGATGATTTCTGGGATGAAGGATTCGAACGGGATCGCGAAAGGACCAATGCCGCGTTCGCCGAATTTATGCGGAATGTCTTCGGCCCGATCCAGGCCCTTTTCCAGAAGTTCCGGCTTCATCGAGCCATGAAGGTCGACTGGGTAATCGCCAAGCGCGACGGCATGCGGGAACTGGATCGGCTGTCCGGGCTTCCTTTCGATCTCGCGCGCGGTGAGCGTGTGCAGGCCGATGATGCGTCGGCTCTCGCGGGCGTAGGCCATCACCGGGAAGTGGTAGAGGCTGGCCTTGAAGGGCGCGAGTTCCGGTCGCCGCGCGATGAGCGCATCCATCTGGGTGCGATTATAGGGCGTGTCGTAGCCCTCGTCATCGGCGACGGCCCAGTCGGCTTTGCCGAGGGCTGTCTGCATGTGGTAGGCGAGGCAGAGTGTCTTCGTGATGGCGTCGTCCAGCGTGACCCGGCGATGAGCCGTATCTTCTAGGTCCGCGACGCTCGCATGGAAATCGTTGCTGAAGTTGAGGTGGGTACGGGTGATGATCCTGCCTTGGGGCGCCCGGGAGCTGTCGGGCATGCCCCGGTAGCCGATGAACCAGTTCCAGTGCCATGGATTACCTTTGATGGGCGGATTAAAGTCGTCCGTCTTACCTGCCGTTAGGGCTTTTTGAAACAGTTTGCCTAGGGTGGCATACCCAGGTGGGGGCGAGGTGAGGCGCAAGGCCTCCGGCACGCCGGCAGGGTACTGTTTCACGACCGCCGTCCATGTCAGGTCTTGGATGGCCTTGGAGCCGTCGAGCGAATCGCTCGTGGTCATGCCGGAGCGATAGCGAGCACCGGTCAGCGGAATGACGTCTCCCCATTCGGTAGCATCGATCAGGATACGGCTGCGGATCGAGCGGGTGTTCGCCCCGTCGCTTACCTCGACGCCTTCGATCGTCTGGCCAGTTTTGATCGTCCGGGTTACTTTAGACCGAAGCACCAGGTCGAGTCGGCCATTCGGTCCGCGCGCGTCGGAGAGCATCTTGAGCAGGAGCTGTTGGCCGATGTGGGGCTCGACGCAGGGGTGGCGATGCCAGTAGGCCGTCTCAGAATTGATGCCGAGAGAGTCATAGTGGGCCTTGATGAGTCCGCAGAGCTCCCGGTAGAGCCCGCGCTCGCGCACGATGGCGAGTCCTTCGTCCATCGAGGTCACCGCCGCGGCGTTCATCTGGCCGCCGATCCAGTCGGTCTCTTCGATGAGCAGCACGGTGCGTCCCATGCGGGCGGCTTGCACGGCGGCGCCGCAACCACCGGTGCCGGCGCCGGCGATGACGATGTCGTAGCTATCCTTGAGGTCGGCGAAGGCGGTGGGCTTGAGGGGGATGGCTTTCGTCGACGCGGGGGGAGGCGTAGGAATGCGCGATGCGGCTCGTTCGATGAGGATCGCGATCTTCGGTCCGTCGCAGGTGCGCCCGGCGACGGCGTTCTTATTCCAATATTCCACCGAGCCGATAATGCCGCGAACCGCGAGGGTGTGGAGGGCGGCGGAAGCATCTGTGCCGGGCTCCAGCATCCGGGCGATTTTCCCCAGCGCGCTCGCCGTGCGGGCGCCGTCAACCTTGGCCTGTTCGGCGAGATCGGCGTCGGTCAGGTCGGCGGTCGTGAGTACGCCTTGTTCAATGAGCTGTCGCAGGTACGTATTCTGCTCCGTCTTCGGCAGTTCGGCCGCGTTCATTCGTCCGAACGTCAGGCAGAGAAGCAGGAAACAACGAAACAGGTGACGCATGGGCGTGGTGATAAAATTACTTCGCAGGAATCGCAAGCGGGATCTTGCAGGACTGCCAGGCGAGGAACTTCCATTCGCCTTTTTCGAGACGCCAGACGCCAAGGAAGCTGATGGTGCTGTCGGCGGCGTTGCCTTTCACGACGGCCTTCACGTCGAAGCGCCCGGCCATGAGGGCGATACCGGGGGCAGGGAAGGTGAAGGAGCACTCATGGAATTGGTACTTCATGTACTTGGCAGAACCGTCGAGCAGCGAGTCGATCAGCGAAGCCTTCGAATCGATCTGTCCGTTGGAGTGGGTATAACGCAGGTCGGGCGAGAGCACGGCGTCGAGCTTCTCACGGGTGGGCGCCAGCATGGCGGCCACGCGGGCGTCGTTGGCCGCGGACACGCGGGCGAGTTCGGGATGGTCAGCGGCCTGCGCGGTGAGCGCGATGAGCACGGCGAAGAAGGAGGCGAGGTGTTTCATGGGGTGCGGGTAGAGGGGGTGGGTCGTTTACTTTTTCTTCTGAAGCATAGATTGAACGCGGGCTTCTTCCTTGGCGAGCGCGGCTGGGGGAATCGGCAAGGGGACGAAGGCCGGATCTGCCTTGATGATCTCGCTGGAGGGAATCGTCCGCAGGCGGAGATGTCGGAAGGCGACGTCTTGACCATGGTCCTGCAGGAGGAGCTTGCCGCCGCGGCCCTTGAGGTCGCCGCCGCGGATGGTCAGCAGCCGGATTTCGGCGGACCATTTCGGGTCGGTATAATCGAACGAAAGGACATTCTGCTCGTTGAGCCAATGCTCGATGACGGTTCCTTGGCAGCGGATGCGCGCGGTATTCCATTCGCCCACGGGCCGGGTGACCCGCTTGCTGGGGGCCATGCAGAAGAAGAGTGAAGCGGCCGCTTGGCGTGGGTTTTCACCATAGGGGCTATCGATGTCGTCCAGAACCTGGTACTCGACCTGACCCGGACGGTAATAGACGCCGCTGTTACAGCCTTTGCTGACCTTCCAATCGAAGCGCAGCTCAAAATCATCGGGCAACGTGCGTGCTTCGTAGGTTAGCTGGCCGGAAGGTCGGACGCGTGCGAAGGCGCCGTCCTGGATCTCCCAGTTGCCGGGATGCTTCCAGCCGTCGAAGGTCTTGCCGTCCGCAAGCGCCACGAAGCCAAGGCGCTGCTCTTCCTGATCCATCGGTACAGCAGCGAGCGAGGCGGTCGTGGCGATCAGGGTAATCAGGAAGCGCATGGGGAGGGATTGATGACAGGTTGCAGATGGAAAAGTAGATGATCGCTGAGAAAGGGTGTGACTCAATTTATCCGTCATCTGTCATCGGCCATCTGTCATCTTCACTGCCTTACGGCAGTGACAATACTACGATCGCAGGCAGTGTCCTGATGGCAGATGTCGGCGAAGCCGGCTTCGGCCAGCAGCTCGCGCATCTCGCCGGTGCCGTAACAACGGCCTTCAGTGACGCTCATGAGCAAGGCTGAATAGGCGGCGACAGGCGCCGGACCGGTCTTGTCGTCGTTGAGGTGGGCGTCGTGGACGATGAGCAGGCCGCCCTTGGGCAAGGCCTTGGCCGAGGCGGCGAGCAGGAAGCGGACCTTGTCCGTGTCCCAGTCGTGGAGGACGTTGGAGAACAGGTGGACGTCGTAGCC
>CANCHK010000054.1 GCA_947377865.1 Opitutia bacterium
AACCTAAACACACCACCATGAAGCTCGTCGTCGCCATCATCAAACCCTTCAAACTTGAAGAAGTTAAGGACGCTCTCGCCGAAATCGGCATCGAGGGTATGACCGTAACTGAAGTCAAGGGCTTCGGCCGCCAGAAGGGTCACACGGAAATCTACCGCGGTTCCGAATACACCGTCGATTTCCTCCCCAAGGTGAAGATCGAGGCCGCCGTCGCTGACGAGCAGGTTGAGAAGGCCATCGCCACGATTTCCAAGGCCGCCCAGACTGGCAAGATTGGTGACGGTAAGATCTTCGTCCTCGGCCTCACCGACGTCATCCGCATTCGCACCGGCGAGCGCGGCCCTGCCGCCATCTAAGTCCCCCTGTTCGGAGCAAGCAGAAGGGCGTCCCTCGGGACGCCCTTTTTCTTTGGCTTATTTCGCCGCCGCCTTGGCGGCTTCGCGCTTGGCCAGCATGCCGGGCGAATTCCACTTGATAACATGATAGGTGGCCCGCCCTTCACCGACATTGCGGATCGCATGCTCGATATTCGCGGCCTGGAAGATAACCGAGCCTGGGCCAAGCTTCACCCAATCCCCAGCGACGAGCGCCTCGACGTTCCCCTCCTTGATGATCAGCAACTCTTCATCGGCATGCTGATGGGCGGGGTGTGGCATCTGGCCCTTGTCCAGGGTTGTCACATGCATCTCTAGTTCGTCGAGGGTGGCGGTCGGAGCACGGCAGATCGAACGAGACTCTCCGGTCTTGGTTTTCTTCACGACGAGCTTCTCCCAATCAAAGGCCGCCGAGCCCATGACTGGCTTGGGCGTGGAAACGATGGCGGCGAGGCGGTCCTGGCCAATAAAGCCAAAGAGCCCTAGGCAAACGAAGGCGGTCAGGGCGGCGACGGCGAGGTCGCGACGGGTCGGGGTGATCATGGGTCATTTCTAGGAAACCCGCCTAAGGGAGTAAAGAGCCCATCCAGACGCCTTGCCCTAAGGCCGACCCTGGGACTAATCTCACGCATGCTTCGCCCCGCGCACCGATGGACGGCCGCCCTGCTCGCCTTGGCGTGCTTGGTCGCGGGCTGCGGCGACGGCAAGACAACCGTCGAAAAGAAGGCCGCCGAAGGCTACCTCATCATCAACAACATGGCTGAGCCGTCAGGCCTGGATCCGCAGACGATCACCGGCCTCAGCGAGAGCCACATCATTGCGGCGCTCTTCGAGGGGCTCGTGAATTACGACCCCAAGGACCTCCACCCTGTCCCGGGCGTCGCGGAAAGCTGGACGATGTCGAAAGACGGTAAGACCTGGACCTTCCACCTGCGGGCAGACGCTCGCTGGTCCAACGGCGACACGCTAACCTCGACCGATTTTCTCTTCAGCTACGAGCGCATGCTCACGCCCAGCTTTGGCGCCGAATATGCCTCGATGCTGCACGGTATCCGCGGAGCCAAGGATTTCACCGCAGGCAAGACCAAGGACTTCAAGACTGTGGGCCTTCGCGCGCCCGACGCGCACACGCTCGTCATCGAGCTCGAGGACCCCATCCCTTACTTCCTGCAGCTCCTCTGTCACCACAGCTGGATCCCCGTCCACCCCGCCACGATTCTCAAGCACGGCAGAATGGATTCCCTCAATACGCTCTGGACGCGCCCCGGTGCGCTGGTCGGTAACGGGGCATTCACGCTCGAGAAGTGGGAAGTCGCCCGTCGCGTTGTGGTACGAAAGAACCCACTCTACTGGAACGCCAAGGCCGTCGCGCTCAATGCCGTCGAGTTCCGTGCGATTTCCGACCTATTCGCCGAAGAACGCGCCTTCCGCGGCGGCGAACTCCACATTACCGGAGCGGTGCCACCCTACAAGGTCTCTAAACTGCGCGAGCAGAAAGCCCCGCAACTGCGGCTAGATCCGTTCTTCTCGACCTCATTCGTCTGGGTCAACTGCGATATCAAGGGGGCGAAGCCGGCCGACGTCGCCGCCCGCAAGGCGCTACTTGATCCGCGCGTCCGGCGCGCCCTCGGCATGACGATTGACCGTAATCTCATTGCCGAGAAAGTCCTGCGGGCCGGCGAGACCCCTGCGCTACACTTCACCCCGCCCGGTACCGGAGGTTTCCAACCGACCACCCTCTGGAAGCAGGACGCCGACGAAGCACGCCGCCTGCTGGCCGAAGCCGGCTACCCCAGCGGCAAGGGTCTACCAAAATTCGATTATCTCTACAATACGTCGGAAGGGTCGCAGATGGTGGCCCAGACCTATCAGGAGATGTGGCGCCGCGAACTCGGTGTGGAGGTCGAGCTGCGTAACCTCGAATGGAAGGTCTACCTATCCGCGATGCACAAAGGTGAATTCCACCTCGCGCGCGGCGCCTGGGTTGGCGACTACAACGACCCCAACACCTTCCTCGAGATGCTCATCACTGGCAACGAACTCAACCAGTCCAACTGGAGCGATGCTGAATATGACCGCCTACTCGGACAGGCGGCCAAGGAGACCGACGGAGCCAAACGTTTCGGGTATTTCCAGCAGGCCGAAGCGCGCCTGATCAGCCAGGCGCCCGTCCTCCCGGTCGTCTTCAATAAGAACAAGTTCCTTATCCGCCCCGAGGTGCAAGGCTGGTACCCGACTTTGCTGGACCAGCACCCGTTCACCGCCGTCCGACTCGTCCCTGCTAAAGGGGATTGAACGAGCCTACACATCACCTATGCTTTGCTTCACACCTATGCGCTCCCTCGCTATCGCCCTGCTGGTCACCTTCACCGCTATCTCCGGCCTCGCCCAGGCCGAACCCATCCGTTCCGCCAGCGACGACAAGGCCTTTGCCAAGCTTCGCGGCATCTCGTTCTTCTTCATCGACGTCACCACCTCTGAAAGCCGCCCCGAAGACGCCGACCTGCGCGGCGAAATTCGGGATTCAATCGAACTCGAAATGCGCCGAGCGAACATCGTGCCCAAGGCCATCGAAGGCCTGACGCCCGAAGCCACCACCCCCCTCCTGACCATCGAGGTCCGCCTGGACCGTGGACTCGGCCGCTACAACGCCGACGTCATTTTGGCCGTGCGCGACAACGCCACCATCTCTCGTAATAAGGAAGCCGTCCTCGCCCAATCCTACGCCCAGTCCAAGCGTGCGATGGGCACCTCTGAGACGACGCTTAACCGCGAGATCAAGGCCCGCAGCCGTGAGCTCGTGCAGGAACTCGTGGCCGGCATCAAGACGCTGAAGTAAGGCCGTCGGCCTCGCCTCCTTGGATCTCTTCAAGAAAATGCGCGGCGACGGGGCCAGCCCTCCGCCGCGCTCCTCATTATCGGTCATCATCGCGACCTCCTTTGCGGCGATTGCCGTCATCGGCGGACTATCCTACCTCACCCGCGAACTGGAGGTCATGCTGCTGCTCGGTACCTTCGCCGCCAGTTCGCTGCTCGTCTTCGCCTACCCCGATTCGCCCTTCTGCCAACCTCGCAACGTAATCCTAGGACACCTGATCGGTGCGACAATCGGCCTGATTTTTCTTCATTTCTGCCACACCTCCTGGTGGTGCGACGCTCTGGCCGTCGGCACGGCCATCGGCATAATGAAGTTCACCCGCACGGTCCACCCGCCCGCCTGTTCCAATCCGCTGATCATCTTCGCCCTAAAGCCCAGTTGGACCTTCCTGCTCTTCCCCACGCTCGCTGGCGCCGCGCTGATCATCCTCGCCGCCCTCTTCTATCACAACTTGCGCCGCAAAGCCCGCTGGCCCAAGTATTGGCTCTGAACTTATGTCCTCCGTCGAAGCCCGCCTCACCGAACTCGGCAGCACCCTGCCGACGCCCCCCGCCGCCGCCGGCGCTTACGTACCCGCTGTCCGGACGGGCAACCTGCTCTACCTCGCCGGCACACTGCCAATGAAGGACGGCAAGGTCACGTCACTTGGCAAGGTCGGCCGCGAGGTGGATATCGCCCAAGCCGCCGAGGCCGCCAAGCTCTGCACGCTCAACGCGCTGGCTAACGCCAAGGCCGCCTTGGGTTCCCTCGACCGCATCAGTCGCGTGGTGATGGTCAACGGCTTCGTCAACGGAGTCGACGGCTTCAGCGACAGCCCGAAGGTACTGAACGGCGCCTCGGAGTTCCTACTCCAGGTGTTCGGCGAAGCCGGCAAGCACGCACGCGCCGCGGTATCCGTCAACGGCCTGCCCCTCGGCGTTTCCGTCGAGGTCCAGATTGTACTCGAGATCCGCGACTGAGCGTGATCAGCCGTCGTGTAGGCTGACCTTGCTAAAATCGATCTTAAAGGCCTTACCGCCGGGCGGCTTGCCGCAGTTGCCAATCATGCCGCAGGCACGCTTAACCAGGTCGGCCATGCGTGTGTCGACGGGCTTAGAAAGCCAGCCAGAGAAGGTAACAAAGCCCGAGGCGTCGACGGAGACCGTGACACCACAGGAACCGGAAGACGCAACGGTGGCACCCTCGGCCGCAAGGACCTCACTCCACGCTGACAGGAACCGTGCTTGGACTTCGCCGGTATAAAGCGCCTGCTCCGAGGCCGAGCCGCCTTCTCCGCCGTTGTCGCCAGTACCAAAGCTGCGGCCTTTCTTCACCGAGACACCGCCGACACCGCCAACCTTGGAAGAGGAGCCGCTCTTACCGCCCTTTGATTTCATGAATTCGCCCAGGGTCGTCTTACCCGAGCTACTACTCGCGCCAGACTTGCTCGACGATTTAGCCATGGACTTCGGGGCATTGACGGCGGCTTGCGAAGCCTGTTCAGCCTGCTCGCGCTCGCGCAGGATCTTATCGACGTCGAGTTTCTTGAGGTGGATGCGAGCGACCCCATTGTTCGTGCCGGCCTCGGAACCTTGGGCGACGCCTGACTTGCGACCCACTTCGCCCGGACGCCTGCCAGGGACGCCATTTAAATCCACCAGCAAAGGGTCTGCCGGCTCGACAGCTTCGCCGCCATGACGCGAGGCGTACCAGGAGAAACCGATAATGGCACCGAGGATGCCGAGGTGCACCGCGGCGGAACCAATCCAACCTTTGCCTCCGTTCGACATCTCAGCGCGTCTCAGTATCCAGCCCCGCCTTGGTCAAGCCCTTCGCTTTGGCCGCGGAAAGGACATCAATGATTTTTTGATAGGACAGTACGCCGTCGCCGCGGATGCGGATGACCGGCTGATCGGCCTCTGGTAACGCGGCAAGCGAGGCAAACTCGGACTCAAGCTGGGCGAAGGAAACGGAGCGTGCACCAATGGAATAGGCGCCATTACGATCGATGCTTACGACCCGGTACTGCACCTTGGCATCGGGCGTCTTCCCCGCCCCCTTGTCGGCCTTGGGAAGATTGACCGCGGTGGTCTGTTCGAGCACCGGCGTGGCGATCATGAAGATAATCAGCAGCACGAAGCAGAGATCGAGCATCGGTGTGACGTTCAACTCGCTGATGACATGGAGCCGGTTCGGCCTGGAAAAGGAGCGGGCCATGGGGCTTACTGGGCGTCTTCCCATCCCGGCAAGGCGGCCGGAGGTTCGATAGCCTCGAGGGGTGTCACGACGGGGACGCCTGCGGCGATGGACGGAGCGGCGGCACGGAGGAGACGTTCGCGTTCCTGTGCCGCGTCGTAATTGCGACGGGCCTCACCCTCAAGCTCCAGCTCGACGCGGTCGGCGAGCGAGCTCGCAAAGTTCTCCAGCTCGGTGGTCATAATCTTCACCTGAGTGAGTAGATAGTTATAACCGAAGGTGGCGGGAATCGCGACAAGCAGGCCGAGGGTCGTCGTAACGAGAGCACCACAGACGCCAGGGGCGAGCTGCGCGATGCTGGCCTTCTCGGTCAGCGCGCCGAAGGTGACCATCACACCCCACACGGTGCCAAGGAGTCCGAGAAAGGGCCCGCCGGAGACGAGCGAACTGAGAAGCACCATCTTGTCTTCATACTTCACCATCGTACGGGCGACGCCTCTCTGGACGGCATTCTCGACGTGCCCCATGCACAACGTGACGTCGGACTTACGGACAAGGCGGCCCTTGTGGCGCTGCACGGCGGAGACGGCCTCGGCGACGAGGAATTCGTAAGGCCCGAGGTTCGAGCCGCGCGGGAAATTGAGGGCAACGACGGAAGGCTCGTCGCGGAGGCGACGCTCAAAGGCATGATTGCGACGGCGGAGCTCCTGGACGTCGGACCACTTGCCAATCATCGCGCCCCAGCCGATGAAGGAACAGATGAGCAAGACGCCCGCGACGGCTAGGCCAGCGGTGTCCATCTGCTGGAAGTACCAAAGAGCGCCCTTCGTAGCGTCAGCCAACACAATCATGAAGACAGGAGAAAGCATCGCTTTCATAGGCAATCCGCCATCGGCATGGCTTCAACCTGAAAAGGTTCGTTGTCGCGCTTGAATCGGAAGCCTTTCGCGTGCACTGTGGGCGTGCTTGATTCCTCGTCCGCCATCCTGCCTGGGCTGCGTCCAGAACGCCGCCGTGTACTTCACCCTCGTCGCCGGGGGAAAGGCGGAGACCTATGCCTGCTGCCAAGGCTGCCCCTCCCTTCTCTCGGACTCCATCCTACCCTCACTCGCGCTTGGGTTGAAGCTGGCCGTCCCCACCCCAGTAGGCCGGGGCAAATGCCCCACCTGCGGCTTCCGCTGGGCCGACTTTGACCGTATCCACCGCTTCGGCTGTCCAACCTGCTACGAAGCCCATGCGCCTCAGGCCTTGGCGACCATTGCCCGTATCCAGCCTGGACTCGAACATCACGGGCGCCGCCCCATTGACGCCGCCGCCGACCGTGAGGCTAAGCTAATCAAGGCAAGAGACCTGCTTAAGCTGGCTATGAAGGAAGAAGACTACGAGACCGCCGCCGTCCTCCGGGATCAGATTCTCGAGCTCGAGGCCTGCCTTCCCAGAGCCAAGCCTTGACCTTAGGATGAAGCCCGTAGCCCTGCTGACCAACGATGACGGCATCAACGCCGCTTTCCTTCATGCCCTTGTCTCTGCTTGCGTGGACGAAGGCTTCGAGGTCGTCGTCGCCGCGCCTTCGGGCGAACGTAGCTGGATCGGCCGCGCCTTCAGCCGTCACCGCGAAGTCACCTTAGCCGACTACCCAAACCTCGGCCGCCAAGCTTGGTCCATCGACGGCACACCTTCCGACTGCGTGAACATCGCCCTTGGCCACCTGCTACCCATGAAGCCCGACGTAGTCCTCTCGGGTATCAACATCGGCTTCAATGCTACCATGCCGCTCTGCCTGAGCTCCGGCACCCTCGCTGGGGCCACCGAAGGCACCGCCTGGGGCCTGCCGGCTGTAGCCTGCTCTCTCGACCTCGAGCAATCGATTTTCGAACAGGTGCACCGGAACTCGTCCGTCTGCCCTCCGGCCTTACGCCCCCACCTTGAAGCTGCCTGCCGCCACGCCGCCCGCTTCGCCAAAGGGCTCGTCGGTCAGCCCAGCAATGGCCTGCACGTGCACAGCCTCAACTATCCCGCAACCGTCACCGACAGCACCGCAATGGAACGCACCACGCCGGCGCTCGTGCGTCATGGTTCCCTTTTCAAGCGTTCGGCGCAGGGCTTCTCGTTCGCCTGGAACGACGGTGAGAGCCTCACCAATGATAAACAATCAGACCTCGCCGTATTGGAGCGAGGTCTGATCAGTCATACGGTCTTCGACTTCGGCGGCACTGCGCCGCTTTAAGCCGACTCAGTGCGTGTGGCCGTGATCATGGCCGTCGCCATGATCATGGTCGTGGTCATGGTGACCTTCTCCAGCGAAAAGAGCAGGCAGGAGGAGCACCAGGCCGCCGATGAAGGCGGGAGCGTAGGCATTACGCAGGCCATGGGCCGCGAGGAAAGGATAGAATGCGACGTAGCTGGCGAAGGCCCAGGCACCGAGGTGGTTGATAAAGATCCAGAGGCCCTTGAGTCCGCCATCATTGGCGCGGCGTTGGACATACACGGAAACGAAACCGGAGTAGAAGAGCGCGGAGAGGATCAGCAGGAATATGGCGAAAGGAGCCCAACCTTCGACGGCGTGGTGATGAATCTCTTCGGCCTGCTTCTTGAGTTCAGGCTCAGCGGCGGCTTCGGCAGCGGCGATGGCGGCCTTTTCGTCGAAGGCCTTGCCCTTGGCGGCGGTCTTGGCCTTGGCGACGGCCTTCTCCACGAGAGCGCCCTTTGCGGCAGCTTCCTTCACACGGGCGTCAGACTCGGGAAGAGTATGGCTCATGTAATGATAGGTGCCGACGGAGATGCCGTAAAAGACAGCTCCGAGGACGATGGCGTTGATGGCCAGGCCGAGGCGGCCGAGGGGCTTGGTAAGATCCAGCGAGAAGCTCATGGTGAGAAACCGCAACCTAGGTCACCCGCCCTTTCCTTCAATTCCAAACTTGGAAACCGCCCCATTACACGCCTCATAAGGGCTTCGCTATGGCCCGCCCCCTTCCTGAAACCGTCCTTTTCGACCTAGATGGCACCCTGGTCGACAACTTCGAGGCCATCCACCGGTGCTACGACGACGTGATGAGCATGATGGGCCTGCCTGGCGTTACCCTGGAGCAAATCCGACGTGCCGTGGGCGGGTCGGTCAACGTGACGGTCGTCAAACTGGCCGGCGAAGCCAACGCCCCCACGGCCACCCGCCTCTTCCGCGAGCACTTCCCATCGGTAATGTATCACGGCCTGCGCGCCTACCCCGGCTGCCGCGAAATACTCGTCGGCCTCCGCGCCAAAGGCGTCCGGGTGGCGGTCTACACCAATAAGGACGACGCTAATTCAAAGAAGATCATGGAGCACCTCGGACTCGATGATGCCGTCGACGCGGTCTTCGGCACCAACGTCCATCCCTGGCGCAAGCCCCAGCCAGAGTTTACCCATTTCGTGCTATCCTCCTTCAAGGCGCGGGCCGAGACCACGGTGATGGTCGGGGATTCGCCGTTCGATATCGCCACGGCCCGCAACGGCAAGCTGGCCGCAATCCATTGCGTGACGACCGGTAGCCACACCGCCGAGGAACTGGCCCCCTACGCCCCGGACACCGTCCACGCCGGCCTACCCGAACTGGGCCGCGAGCTCTTCGGCTTGGGCTGATTTTCGTTTCGCACCCGCCCTGCGGGGATGATTGGCTACCCGTATGTCGCCGTCACGCGAACCGCCGCGCGGACCCGAAACCACCCTTTCGGGAGTGGTCGAGCGCATCCTGTGGCTCGACGAGGAGACGCATTTCACGATCGCGGAGCTCGCGCCAGAAGCCGGCGACAAGGTCATCATCCTCGGCAACATGACAGGCCTACAGTGCGGCGAGACGGTCGACGTCAGCGGCAACTGGGAACGCCACCCTTCGCACGGCCCGCAACTGCGCGTACGCACCTTCAGTTCACGCCTACCTTCTTCCGTCCACGGTATCCGCAAATACCTCGGCAGCGGCCTCATCAAGGGTATTGGCAAGACCTACGCCGATAAGATCGTCGCAAAATTCGGTGTCCGCACGTTCGACATCATCTCCAACCAGTCAGGCCGCCTTCGCGAAGTCGATGGTATCGGCCCCGGACGCGCGAAGGCCATCAAGGCTGCTTGGGATGATCAGAAGGCCCTGCGCGAGGTCATGGTCTTCCTGCAGACTTACGGCGTCACCAACGCCCTTTGTATCCGCATCGTCAAAGCCTACGGCCAAGACGCCAAGAAGGTGCTTACCAGCGAACCTTATCGCGTCTGCCGCGAGGTTGAAGGCGTCGGCTTCAAGACCGCCGACAAGATCGCGCGCAACCTCGGCCTGCCCACCGCCGGCCCGCAGCGCGTCGACGCCGGCATCCTGCACACACTCGAAGAACTCGAAGGCGAAGGTCACAGCGCCTTCCCCGACGAAGGCCTGCTCGAGAAAGCCACCGAGCTCCTCGAGGTCGATAAAACAATCGTCCACGACCGACTTCGTAAGCTGATGGAGGAAAAGGCCGTCGGCGTGCTCTCCACGCGCGGCGTCCGGCTCGTGCAACTCCGCCCACAGGAGAACGCTGAGAAGTCTATCGCCGCCTCCATCCAGCGCTTCCTCGCCACGCCTTCCGGCCTGCCGACCATCGTCGCCGATAAGGCCGTCGAATGGGCCCAGAACCGTGCTGGCTTCGCCTTCTCGCCCGCGCAGGCGGCGGGCGTCCTGATGGCGCTGCAGAACAAGGTCACGGTCCTCACCGGCGGCCCAGGCACCGGCAAGACGACCATCCTCAAGGCACTCTGCGACATTCTCAGCGCCAAGCGCGTCCGCATGGCCCTCGGCGCGCCGACCGGCCGCGCGGCCAAGCGCATGACCGAGGCCACGCGCGTACAGGCTTCGACCATCCATCGGCTGCTGAAGTTTGATCCGGCAGCCGGCGGTTTCACCGCCAACGCCGAGAGCCCGCTCGCGACGGACTTCGTCATCATCGACGAATCCTCGATGCTCGACACAAAACTCGCAGCCGCCCTCCTGCGCGCTGTCCCCGGCACGGCCCACCTCCTCCTCGTCGGCGACGTCAACCAGCTCCCCTCCGTCGGCGCCGGCAACGTGCTCGGCGACCTCATCGACTCCGGAGCCGCCGCGGTCACGCGCCTCGACACGGTCTTCCGCCAGGGCGCCCGCAGCGGCATCGTCACGGTCGCGCACGGCATCCTGCACGCCGACACCACGCCGCCCACGCCAGTGGAGGATCCGACAAAGCTCGACTTCACCCAGGACATCCACTTCGTGCGCGTCGACGACCCGGAAGCCTGCGTGGCGATGGTCACTAAGCTCTGCTGCGACATCCTCCCGAAGGCGCTGCGCTTCGACCCCCTGCGCGACATCCAGGTGCTTGCGCCGATGCACAAGGGCACCGGCGGCATCCAGGCCTTCAACCAGGCCTTGCAGGGACGCCTGCGCGGCGCCGATGCCCGCCCCGGCCGTATCCAGCCGGGCGACAAGGTCATCCAGACCCGCAACAACTACGACAAGAACGTCTTCAATGGCGACTTCGGTGTGGTGCTCGGCCAGAACGAGGAAGGTACGCTACTGATTGATTTCGACGGCGCACGCGTGGAGCTCGAACGCGGCGAACAAGGCGACCTACATCTCGCCTATGCGGTGAGCATCCATAAGTCCCAGGGCTCGGAATTCCCGGCCGTTGTCGTGCCTCTTCTCCGCCAGCACAGTATCATGCTTGCCCGTAATCTCGTTTATACCGCCGTCACCCGCGGGCGTAAGCAGGTCATCCTCGTGGGCGACCCGACGGCCTACGCGATGGCCGTGCGTAACGCTTCGGATTCGCGCCGTATCACCGGCCTGCTCCCCCGCCTACGCGGCGAGGAGTGATCAGAGCCGCACGCGCATCGTTCCGCGCGTGACGCCGAGCTGATTCAGGACCTTGAGGTCATTCCAGAGCGCAGTACCGTCGATATCACCCTTAAGCAGGGCCTGATACTTCTCGAGGGTGCGCGTAACAGTGGAGGCATCCTCGTCGACGAATTCCACACGGAAGCGTCGTACGCCCAGAGCCAGCAACTGGGTAACGTATTCGGCGCCGGTCTGGGCACGCGAGTTAAAGAGCGTGTTGCGGCAGCCCGCGTCCGCCTTGAGGATGTGCTCGGCGCCGACGCGATCGCGCAGCTTGACGCGGTGTGTTTCGCAAGGGCGGCCACAGTCGCGGTAATCCTTACCCTTGGAAAGGAAAGTACAGAACACGCAGTGCTCCATATGGAACATCGGCATGTGCTGATGGACGGTAACCTCGAACCACTCCGGCGGAGCGGACTGGAATAAGGCCGTGACCTGCTCGGAATTGAGGTCGTAGGAGACCGTGAGGCCTTCGAGGGCATGCTCGCGCATGAGCCACTCGGCGGTGAGCCCGTTGGCGACGTTCAGGGAGAAGTCAGCACGGAGGCGCTTGCCCTTGAAGGCGCGCAGGTCCTCGTGATTACGGACTAGGTAGCCGTCGGCCTCGCAGGAGAGGACAATCTCGCTGATGCGTTCTTCGCCCTGCTTGTGGATGCGCGGACCCATGGCCCAGAACTCGACCTTACGGCCGACTTCCTGCTCATAGGCCCGGACGCGGGCGACGGCGGCGCGGAACTTCTTGGGGTCTTCGTATTCGGCGTAGATGACACGGGCGCCGCTCGCCAGGGCCGGCTCCAGCTGCTCGGGCTCGCGGATGACGACGATAATCTCGGCTTCGCCCGGGCGCTTCGACTCGAAGGGAGCGACCTTCGTCGCGGACTCTTCGAAAGGCAGGAGAGTCCAGCGCAGCGGTAGGCTGCGGAGCTTGGAAATCTGTTCGGCGAGGTCGCGGCGGAGGCGGTTAAGTTCGCTGACGGGAATAATGAGCGCGCCTTCAAGGTCGGCCTGGAGTTCACCCATCTCGAAGCCAGTGTCACCGAGTCGGCCGAGTTGATCGCGTAAAGTTGTGACATCCATCGGGCGCTTTTCCGCTGCGGCGCAAGGCATCGCAGTCTCGCCGGCGACGACATGGCCTTCGCCGTCGTTGAATTCGACGCGTAGGGGCTGACCGAGACGGCCGATGACCTTAGCGTGCAGCGGACGACGGTAATTGGCCTTCTCCCGATCCCAGGAATCATGGAGACGCTTGTCGAGCTCTTGGTCCTTGGTCTTCCAGAGAATGGCATTGGGCTTCACCTGCGACCAGTCCACGTCCTCACGACCAAAGCGGATGAACGTCAGGCCGCCGCGGGCGGGCTCGAGACCGTGGACGAAGCCGCCCTGCTCGCGTT
>CANCHK010000055.1 GCA_947377865.1 Opitutia bacterium
CAGCTCCGCTGCGACTGCAACGTCTCCGTCCGTCGCCGTGGCGTCGAAAAGCTCGGCACCCGTACCGAGACCAAGAACCTCAACTCGATCTCCAGCGTACGCGACACAGTCATCTACGAGACCGCCCGCCAGATCCGCGAACTCGAAGCTGGCCGGTCGATCACGCAGGAGACCCGCGGCTGGAATGCCGAGCTCGCCCGTGGTTACGTCCTCCGCGACAAGGAAGACGCCCATGATTACCGCTACTTCCCAGATCCGGATATCCCGACCCTGAAGATCTCCCGCGAGACCGTCACGCGTCTCGCCAAGCTGGTCCCCGAGAACCTCTACGACCGTCAGCGCCGCTACGTCGAAAAGCTCGGGCTGCCTTACACCGCTGCCTCAGTGCTCGTGAACGACCGCGCGCTCGCCGAATGGTTCGAGGCCGCCGTTGCCGCGCATCCGGCCAATCCGTCGGGCATCGCTAATCTCGTCACCAACGACCTCCTGCGCGACCTCGCCGCTTCGGCGGGTGCCATCGACGAGTCGGTATCAGCCCCTGTCTCCCTTTCGTCCTGCCTGATCAAGCCCGCGCAGCTCGCTGGCCTAGTGAAGCTCACCGACGAAGGCGTGATTTCCAAGCAGCAGGCCAAGGAAGTCTTCGCCGAGATGTTCAAGTCCGGTCAGGACGCCGCCGCGATCGTCGACGCCAAGGGCCTCCGTCAGAACAGCGACACCGGCGAACTCGAGAAGATCGTCCAGGAAGTCATCGCCGATCCGGCCGTGGCGAAGTCCATCGCCGAGTACCGTGCCGGTAACGAGAAGGCCATCAACGCACTCAAGGGTCCGATTATGAAGCGTACGCAGGGGAAGGCCAACCCGGTCCTCATCGACCAGCTGCTCCGCAAGTTCCTCGGATGAGCGATTCATCCGTCTCTCCCCTGACCGCCGGCATCAAGGCCCTGCGCGACATTGCCCTGCCGTTGGCGGTTATCATGCTGGCCGCCGCCGGTCTGGTCGTGGCCTATTACAACGTCCCGGCCGTGGCCATCGCGCTCAATCGCATCGGTGCGCTCAATGGGGCCAACCCGATGGCTTTCGCGGCCATCTGCACCGCGATCACCTCGGGACTCATCCCTTGGTGTTTCCGCATGGTCTTCCCTGGGCTGCGTCCGTCGCATCCGCTTGGCGACCTCGTCCATAGCATGGTCTGGTGGGCCTTGATGGGTATGGTCGTCAGTTATTTCTACACGCTCCAGGCTGTTTGGTTCGGCGGAGAGCCGAATCTCCGTACCGTCCTCCTCAAGGTCCTCGTGGACATGGCCGGCTTCACGATCCTCATCGGAGCTCCGGGCAACGCGATTTCCCATCTCTGGAAAGACTGCGGCTGGGACACGGTCCGGCTGCGCGCCGCGATGGGCCCGGGGTGGTATCGCCGGCTGGTGCTCCCGAATCTGCTCACGAACTACTTCGTCTGGTTCCCTGGTACGCTGATCTTCTATAGCATGCCCACCGACCTCCAGCTGGTCGTGGCCAATTGCATCGGCTGCTTCTGGGCCCTGATGTGCGCCCGGATCGCGGCGCATTCCGGCGTCCCGACCACGGACGTCCACGCCTGAGCGTAAATCGGGCGGTGTCGGCAACCCTCGCTTGAATCCCCGCTTCGCTTCGGCGAACCTCCCCTTGTGCCCGATCTTTTCGGAGAAATAGAACCCGGCGTCGCCGAGGTGGTCCCGTTTGATGGCGGGGCCCGGGCCTACTCGTACTCCGTTCCGGCGGCTCTCAAGGAAGTCCTACAGGTCGGTCAGCTGGTACGCGTGCCGCTTGGCGGACGCACAAGCATCGGCGTGGTCTGGAAATATCCGGCCGAGCCGCCGCCTTCGGCGAAATTGCGCAGCGTGATGTCGCTTGAGCACGAGCAACCGGTGATGACGCCCGATTGCTGCAAGCTGGCCGAATGGATGGCGAGCTACTACGGCTGTGGACTGAACTCGGTACTTGAGACCGTCCTGCCCGCCGCGGTGCGTAAAGGCGTCCGGCCGGTCTTGCGTCGCCTACTCACGCTCATCGCTCCACCCGAAGCCGAAGCCCTGGCGAAACTGCGCAAGAAGGCTCCGCGCCAGGCGCAGGTGATTGATTTCCTCGCTGGGCAGAAAGAGCCCGCCGATCGCGCCAAGATGGTCGAAGGCCTCGGCGTCGCCCAGCAGGCCGTCGACGCCCTCATCAAGGCCGGCACGGTCAAGGAAGACGCCAGCGTACTCTGGCGCGTGGCCTACAACGACCCTTATGCCGAAGGGGAGACCATGGCCTCGGCTGGCCACACTTTGAACCCTGAGCAGGTCGCGGCCGTTGCCTCGGTCACGCAGACGCTCGACTCGAAGGCCTTCCGCGCGCACTTGCTGCACGGCGTTACGGGTTCGGGCAAGACCGAGGTCTATGTGGCGCTAATCCGGAAGGTCGTGGCCGAAGGCGGCTCGGCGATCTTCCTCGTCCCCGAAGTCGCGCTCACGCCGCAGACGGTCGGTCGACTCCGTTCTCGTCTCGCTGACCTCGGCGCCAAGGTCGTCGTCTGGCATAGCCACCTTTCCGCTGGCGAGCGATTCGATGCGTGGATGGCGATGTCGCTGGGGCAGGCGAGGGTAGTGGTCGGCGCCCGTTCCGCGGTCTTCGCCCCGCTCCCGAACCTGCGACTCATCGTGGTCGATGAGGAGCACGAGCCTTCCTTCAAGCAGGGTGAGACCCCGATGTACCATGGCCGCGACGTCGCGGTGATGCGCGCTTCGATTCTTGGCGCCGCCTGCGTGTTGGGTTCGGCCACTCCTTCGCTCGAGACCTGGAAGAACGCGACTGCCGGGCGGTATGCCTTGGACGTGATGGCCAAGCGCGTCGACGATCGTCCGATGCCGGCCTTCCGTATCGTGGACATGCGTCGCGAGGTCCTGCATTCGAAAGGCCAGCACATCTTATCCCGCGAACTCACCGACGGTATCCGCGCGCGTCTTGAACGACGTGAGCAGACGATCCTTTTCCTGAATCGCCGTGGCCATTCGCGCTCGCTGGTCTGCCCGGACTGCGGCGAAGCCGTCCAGTGTAAGCGTTGCAGCGTCTCGCTGACGCTCCACCGGACCGACGACACCGCCCGCTGTCACTTGTGCAACCATCAGGAGCGAGCCCCGGTGCTCTGCCCGAGCTGTCGCTCGCCCAAGGTCCGCTGGAAGGGCTACGGCACGCAGAAGGTCGAGGAGACCATCGCCCAGCTCTTTCCCCGTGCCCGCGTGGCCCGTATCGACGCGGACACGATGGGTAAGAAGGACCTCTTCCGGAAAGTCCTGTCAGACTTCCGTGCCGGCAAGTACGATATGCTCCTCGGCACACAGATGATTGCCAAGGGCCTCGACTTCCCGCGCGTGACCTTGGTGGGCATCATCGATGCCGATCTCTCGCTGCAGCTGCCGGACTTCCGTGCGGCCGAACGCACGTTCCAACTGCTCACCCAGGTCGCCGGCCGCGCGGGTCGTGGTGACCTAGAGGGTGTTGTCGTCGTGCAGAGCTTCCAGCCGGCCTCCGATCCGATTCAGTTCGCTAAGCGGCTCGACTTCCATGGCTTCGCGGCCGCCGAACTCGAGAAGCGTGCCGAATTCGGTTACCCGCCGGACCGCCACCTCATCCGTCACGTCTTCCGTGGCCGTAACGCCGAGAAGGTGAACTTCGTCGCGGACGCGTGGGTCAAGGAGCTCGAACGTCTGCATCCCGGTCTCTGCGAGGTCCGGGGTCCGGCTCCGTGTCCGTTTGAGAAGGTCCAAGATCAGCATCGCGTGCACATCTGGTATCTCGTCACCGGCGTGAAGTCGTTGCTTGCGGCGTTACTGCCTCTGCGCGCCAAAATCCTCGGCGACGACGAGGTCATCGACGTCATCGACGTCGACGCTCAGGATTGTGCCTAAGTGGAGATGACTGTATCGATGGCAGCATCGATGACTGCGTCGATGGCAGAGGACGGATCACTGAGTTGATGGCTGAATCGGTGACAGATTGCAGATGACAGAGAGGGAAGCAGGGCGGAATAAAATGCGGGTGTAGAAAAGTCTATCTCCTGAATCCATCCGCCTTCCTGCCCTTGAATCTCAGCCATTCATCATCGATTCCGTCCTCTGTCATCGATCCAGCACTCGACTCAGTCCTCTAATCTTTGCTCAGAACCACCGCTTCCGTTTCATCCAGAAGATGACGCCACCCGCGAGTACGCCCATCGTGCCGAGCGCGAGGAAGTAGCCATATTTCTCGCCCCACGGCGTATGAATCTCCGGCATGAAGTGGAAGTTCATACCCCAGAGGCCGACCAAGAACGTCAGTGGGATGAAGACAGAGCTCATCACAGTCAGTACGCGGATGATCTCATTGGTTTTCCGTTCCTGCTGCGTGTGGTGGTATTCCTGTAGGTCCTGGAGAATCATGCGGGCATGCTCGATGCGATCGGCGGCGCGGATGGCATGGTCGTACAGGTCACGCAGGTACATGTCCAAGGTCGTCGGTAGAAGGGCGTGCTCGTAATGTTCGAGCACGCTGACCATGTCCTTGAGCGGCTGGGCAAGGCGGCTGAGGCGCACCACGATACGCTTCAGTCGGTAGACTTCGTTAAGGTCCCAGTCGTCGGTACCCTTGAGGATCGAGTCCTCGAGTTCGGTGGTGGCGTCTTCGATCTCCTCGGTCTGGTAGAGCAATCGGTCGACCAGCGTGTCCAGCAGCGAGTAGACGAGGTAGCCAGCGTGCCACTTACGGATGTTACCCTTGTTGTCCGAGATGCGTTTCTCGACGGCTTCAAAGACCTTTTCGTCGTTTTCGTGGAAGGAGATAACCCAATTCTGGGCGGCGACGATGGAGATCTGCTGGCCGCGTGGGGTGTCTTCCTCAACGCCGATGCGGACGGCACGGGCGATGGCCAAGAGCTTGTCGCCATGCTCTTCAAACTTTGGGCGGGAGGTGGCCGTCAGGATGTCTTCCTGGGCCAGCATGGGGATATCGAAGAAGGCGCCGACGATATGGACGATCTGGGGGTCGGTGATGCCCATGACCTGGATCCAGACCATGCCCTGCTTGCCGGCGTAGCGGCCGACGGAGTCGAGGTCCGAGAATTCCTCCACCTTGCAGCTGGTCTCGTCGTAGGAAAAGACCCGGAACTTGGTCGGGGCCGTCGACTCGAAGGGGGAGGCGGCGGGTAGCTGGCCAGGGGCACGGCCGATCTCGGTGTCCTCGTAGGCAGCTTCGCCGGGCAGGGGGGAGGCGTCGGCCTTAAGGTTCAGGCGGCTGCGTAGGTCGTTCATGCGTCGTTCCAGGAAGGAACGGGCGCGGGCCACTTCTTGCTGACGCCTTTGCTGATGCCGGCTCATGGGGGCATCTTCCGAGGCTCATGGTCGATGTCAACGGGTACGGTATGGCTGTCACCGCTTAGTCACATTTCGACCTCGGTCAGGACTTCCGCTGTCCCTTTGAATTGCGCCGGCCATTCTTGCCGACGCCCATGGGCACGAGTTTGCCCTGATTGACCTTCTGGAAGAGGTTATTGGAGTTGGTCACGCCTAGGCAATAAAGTACCGCGGCGACGTCCTGGGACTTATCTTTGTGCACGAGGCCGGCGTTCGTCAGCCAAGTCGCGAGAGCGTGGTGGAAATTTGGAGGGCTGATATCCATGGCCTCTCCGCCGAAGCGGAGCCAGAGTTCTGCACGGTCTTTCATGGTGCAGTTGCCGCGTTTCTCCTGACGGTCGTGGAGGTGGGCGAGGAGTTCGGGGAGATTGTCGGGCAGTTTTGAGGATTCGGACATCTGAGTCGGAAAGGTGGCGGATAAAATGGAAGGTGAATCGGCGGACGTTACCCCGCAGGCAGCGTCATCGATGAGACCTTTAAATAATTAAGCGACAGTTTGCTGGGAACACCTAATTACAATCAGACGTGTAATATTATAAACTAATAGAAAAGTCCCTTTGAATTATTGCTGGGGGGGGATCCCGGGTGGTGGTCGCGACAGGACTTGAACCTGTGACTTCAGCAATGTGAATGCTGCGCTCTAACCAACTGAGCTACGCGACCGTTACCCGAGAAATCATCATATCCCTTCGGGGAGGGTGCCGGGCAAGCCTGTTTTCCTGCAGAGGAGGGGCCTTATCGGCGTGGTGGCTTGTCTTTGGTCAGGTTCGCCACAATTCTGAGCGAAGATGGACACCGCCACCACAGCCGCCAGCCCGCGCGTCGCCGACGAGCGCCTGATCCGCCTGACGGCCCCGGCTGGGGTGAAGGTTCGCGCCTTAGCGGCCCGCGAAGCCCAAGGGGGTTTCCTGAGGGTCGCAATCTCCGGCGGCGGTTGCAATGGGCTTTCCTATAAGATGCGTTTCGTGGGCGAGGCCAAGTCGGCCGATATCTTGGTCCGCTCGGAAGGCGTCGAAGTCCTGGTCGATCCGAAATCGGCCCTCTATCTCCGCGGCACCCAGTTGGATTATTCCGATAAGATGATTGGCGGCGGCTTCAAGTTTTCGAACCCCAACGCCAAGGCCAGCTGCTCCTGCGGCGAGAGTTTTTCGCTTTAGCGCGAAGGGTAAACTTTTCAGGTCTCGGGTCTCGGCCGTCAGGCATCAGGTTCGGCTGTTCAGGTTCAGGTGCAGGACCCGGGTCTGACGCCCGTACCTGAAGGCCTGAACCTGGATCCCGAGGCCCGTGACCCGGCACTCGAGAATGATGAATCAGTCCGCCGGAATCTCGTCCTTCGCTCCGGCTTCGTAACGTTCGCACCAGGCTTTTGACCAAGAGGCGAAGTCACCCGCGGCGATATGCACGTGGGCCTGGGCCATGAGGTCCTGCAGGAAGTGGATATTATGTAGCGCGAGTAACGTACCGCCAAGCTGTTCGCCAGCGTGGTGCAGGTGCCGCAGATACGCGCGGGAGAAATGACGGCAAGTATAGTTGTCCATGCCTTCCACGAGCGGGCGGTGGTCGTCGCGGTAGCGCAGGTGCTTGACGCTGATCGGGCCGTCGGGCGTGAACGCGCCGCCGTGGCGACCGATACGGGTCGGCATCGTGCAGTCGAACATATCGGCGCCCAGCGCAACCATGCGGAGGAGCTGGGGCGGCGTACCGACACCCATGACGTAGCGGGGCTTGTTCTTCGGGAGAAGTGGGGCGACCAGTCCGACCTGATGGAGCATGTGCTCCTCGGGCTCGCCGACGCTGACGCCGCCGATGGCATGGCCCGGGAAATCGAGACCGCCGAGCTCCTCGGCGCAGCGGATGCGCAGGTCGTCGTATACCGAGCCCTGGTTGATGCAGAAGAGGTGACGGCCCGAGGCGAGGAACCCGCTGTCCTTGGCCAGCTGGAGCATCTCCTTGGCCCAGCGGATGGAGCGGTTCACCGCGACTTCGCACGCGGCGCGCTCGCAAGGGTAGGGCGGGCACTCGTCGAGCACCATGGCAATGTCTGAGCCTAGCGCGTCCTGGATGTCGAAGCAGTCCTTCACGTCGAGGAACAGTTTGTTGCCGTCGAGGTGGGAGCTGAAATGGATGCCCTCGTCGGTGATGGTGCGGAGCTTCGCCAGCGAGAAGACCTGGAAGCCTCCGCTGTCGGTCAGGATCGGCTTATCCCAGTGCATGAACTTATGGAGACCGCCGGCGGCGCGGACGATCTCGCGGCCCGGGCGGAGGTTCAGGTGGTAGGTATTGCTGAGCAGGATCTGGGCGCCCGTCTCGGCGACCTGCTGGGGAGAGAGGCCTTTGACCGTAGCCTGGGTGCCAACCGGCATGAAGACCGGCGTGCGGACCTCCCCGTGAGGGGTCTTCAGGACGCCGAGGCGTGCAGCCGTCGTCGTATCGGTCTTAAGCAGGGTGAACACGCAGGAAAACTAGGGGGCAGGTTGGCTCGCTGGCAAGGGGACAAGAAGAGAAGAGGGCTGCGTGGATGACTGAATGGAGGACTGCGTTGAGAAGATGGCAGTCAGGGTTGGCCCTGCGCTTTCATCCATTCAGCCCTCCATTCAGTCCTTCACGCTGAGATCTATTCAGTCATCTACACCGCCGCTCTTCAGCGGCGGTTTCCGTTGAAACTCAGCCTCATGCCCTTCGGCGCATCCGCGCGGATTTTTCCGTCCTCGAAGACGCAGGCGCCGTTGACGAAGGTGCGTTCGATGGTGCTGCCGAAGGTATGGCCTTCGAGCGGTGACCAGCCGCACTGGTAGAGTAGTCCGTCCTTGGTTACGGGCTGTGGCTTGTTCGGGTCCACGACGACGAGGTCGGCCCAGTAGCCTTCACGGATGTAGCCGCGTTGTTCGACGCCGAAGAGTATGGCCGGGGCGTGGCAGGCACGTTCGACGGCGGTCTCGAGCGTGAAGGCGCCTTGCTTCACGAGGTCGAGGAGCACTTGGAGCGAATGCTGCACGAGCGGGAGTCCCGACGGGGCCTTGAAGTAGGTCTGGGATTTCTCCTCCCACGTGTGCGGGGCGTGGTCGGTCGCGATGACGTCGATGACGCCGGCGGCCACGGCCGCGCGGACGGCGGCACGATCGGCGGCCGTCTTGATCGCCGGGTTGCATTTGATCTGGTGGCCGAGGCGGGCGTAGTCCTCTTCGGCGAACCAGAGATGGTGCACGCAGGCTTCGGCGGTCAGGCGCTTACCCTTGAGCGGCGCGTCGCTGAACAGCGAGAGTTCCTTGGCGGTGGTGATGTGCAGGATGTGCAGGCGCGCGTCGTGACGCTTGGCCAGTTCGGCAGCCATCGACGATGAAGCGTAGCAGGCCTCGGCATCGCGGATGTGCGGGTGTTCGCCGGCCGGGACGTCTTCGCCCCACTTGGCCTTGGCGGCGGCTTCGGCGATCTTGATACGCGGCGTATCCTCGCAGTGGGTCGCGATCAGGGTGGGGGAGTGGCGGAAGATGCCTTCGAGCGTGGCGGCGGCGTCGACAAGCATGTCTCCGGTCGAGGAGCCCATGAAGACCTTCACGCCGCAGACCTTGCGGGGGTCGGTGGCCTTGACCGCGTCCAGATTGGTATTGGTCGCGCCGAAGAAGAAGGAGTAGTTGGCGACCGAGGTCGCCGCGCCGATGGCGTATTTCTTCTCGAGCTCCGCGTGCGTGGTCGCGGGAGGATTCGTGTTCGGCATCTCCATGAACGACGTCACGCCGCCGGCCACGGCCGCGCGGGCCTCGCTGGCGATGCAGGCCTTGTGGGTCAGGCCGGGCTCGCGGAAGTGCACCTGGTCGTCGATCAGGCCGGGCAGCAGGAGTTTGCCGGTCAGGTCGTATTCCTGGTCGGCCTTCGTGCCCGGGGGGATGGTTCCGATGCGCTCGATGCGTCCGGCACGGATGAGGACATCGGCTCGGAGGCGACGGCCTTCGTTGATGATCTCGGCGTTGCGAAGGACGACGGTGGACATGGGCAGGCTCATTCAGCCCAAAATCCCTGCTACCGCAAACGGGAAACTTCGAATCAGGCCGAGACCTTCACCATATCCGAAAGGTCGGCCTTCTTGACGCCTTCCGGGTTGATGTTGACGGCGGAGACGCGGAACTGGGCGCCGCGCTTGTGGCTGAACTTCAGGATGAAATTGGTGACGACCAGCTTTTCCTCGGGGTAGAGCTCGGTCTTGCGGGCGACCATGGTGGTGACGAGTTCTTCCACCTGTTCGACGGTGGCGCCGGGGAGCTTGGCGAGGGTGGCCTTGGCTTCCTGGACCTTGGGGCCGCCTTCGATGGCGGCGTTCCAGATGAGGATGGCTACATTCATGGCACCCTTGGCGGCGGTATGGTTACCGCCAGCTTGTTCGAGAATCGGTTGGGCGAAGGAGATCAGTTTGTCCGCGAAGCCGAGTTCGCGCGGGGTCGTGTCAACCGGGGCTGGTTCTGGGCGGGTGAAGTCGCGCACGATATCGCGGGGCTTGTTGTTGCCGAAGGCGCCGGAGGTCTTACGACGGGAATGGGGGGAGGCCATTGGAAAGGGTGTCCCCCAAGGGAAGCCCGACCGGTGCCCTCGGCAAGCCCTTTCCCTTTGGGCGTCCCTTGACACCCCGCCTAGGCTCGACCAGCCTGCCTCCAACGCAACCCACCGTGTCTGATTACAGCGACGTCATCCGCGCCCACCGACGCGACCATCTCGCGAAACCGAATTCGTTGCCAACGGGTGTCCATCGCTACTTCGAGAGCACGCTCCTGCCGCTGCCAATCGAGCAGGTTTTCGATTTCTTCTCCAAGGCCGAGAACCTGCAGGCGATTACCCCTCCGGAACTGAGCTTCCGGATCAAGACCCCACTGCCGATTGTAATGCGCCAAGGCGCCCTGATCGATTATGACCTCAAGATGAGTGGCGTTCCTTTCGGCTGGCGTACGCGCATCACGCACTGGGAGCCGCCCTACGCGTTCGCTGACGAGCAGATCAAGGGGCCGTATGCCGTCTGGTTCCATACGCACACGTTCGCTGACGAAGGTGGCCGGACGCGCATGGATGACGAAGTGCTCTACAAGTTGCCGCTCTGGCCGTTCGGTGAGGTTGCCTACCCTTTCGTGAAGTCGAAGGTCCAGCGCATCTTCCGCTACCGCCGCGCGAAGATTCGCGAAATCCTTGGCTGCTAGGCCATCACTTCTTCGGCTGCGAGTCCGAGGGAAACGAAGGCGACAGCGAGACGCGTGCCCAGGTGTCGTATTCGCGCACGTTCGCGCGACGGCCGGCCCAGGCAATTCCGCGTAAGAGTAGGAGCTTTACGTCGACACGGCTGAAGTTCACGTAGGTGTGTCCAGGAATGAAGACGAAAGCGCGTTGGGCTCCGGGCTTCTCGTAGGTCCAAAGCTGGGTTTGTTCCTCGAAGCCCTCGCCTTTCTTCTTCGGCGTGGGCGCGGTCGCGAGCGCATGGATGTCCTCGCGCAGGTCCATGTCGTAGTAGATTTCATCTCTCATGCCGAAGTCGGCGATGCCGGTCGAGATGGCGTTGGCCGTATCGACGAACTTCAGCTCCATCGGGCCTTCGCGCCACTTGGTCACCTTTTGGCGCCAGGAGCCGCCGACGAGATCCTTGTAGAAGTCAGCGGAAGGAGCGGCGTTGCCCGCGACAGCACCGGCATGGATTACTACGAAACTCCCGCCGCGCTGCGCAAACTTCTCCACACGCAGTTTCTCGTCTGGCTTGAAGTCCCCGCCTCCCTGGCGATGGATGATGAGTACGTCGGTCTGCGCGAGTTGTTCGTCGGAGGGAAAGGTTTGCACGCCTTTCTCATCAGCATCGCCGACGGAGACCTTCATACGAGCGGCGGTAAGTAAGGGCTGCCAGTCGCGGGCGAAGGCCGGGTGATCATGGTCGCCCGGACCGTGGGTCTTAGGGCCGCAACGGATGAAGACGCGGAGTGGGGCGGGAGCGTCGGCTGCGAAGGCCGAGATGAGGGCGAGCATGGGGAGGAGGCAACGCATGGGGGAAGATTGAGGGCAAAAGTGCCAAGGTGCAAAGGTGCAAAGGTGGGGAAAGGGGTAGGGGCAGGGGTGGGGGTAGGAAGGTTTGAATAGATGACTGTATCGATGACAGAGGACGGATGGCCGAATCCCGCACCCGTACCCGCACCTGAGCTGCCGAACCTGATACCCGAGGGCCGAGACCTGAGACCCGAAATAATACCCCCAGCCAATCATCCGGTTTCCGGTTCAGTTCCTTTTTGTGCCTTGGGTAGGGACGGCTCTCCGAGTCGTCCGTTCACAAAGGGAGATTCGTATGACGATTCGGTCAATGGCGGGCTCGGAGAGCCCGCCCTACCTTGTCAACCCACCACTCCCACCAACTGATCCAGCGATGTAATGAACGCATCCGCACCGGCTTTCACCTTGGCGCGGACGGCGTAGCGGCCGAAACCGATGACCTTATCGGCGTCGCCCTTGACCTCGAGATCGCTGGCGCCGTCGCCGACCATCACGACGTGCGTGGCCTGATGTTCGGCGCGGAGGCGACGGGCGACGACGTTCTTGCCCTTGGAGCGGGAGGTCGGGCAGGACTCGTCGAAGCCGGCGTACGAGCCGTCGGCGTTGAAACGCAGAATCACCGCTTCAACGCGGTCGATGCCGAGGAAGGCGGCGAGGGGTAGGATGGCTTGGGTGAAACCGCCGCTGACGATGGCGATCTTCCAGCCGGCGGCGCGGAGCTGATCCAGCGTGGCCTTGGCGGTGGGCTCGACCGTCGCGATATACTTCGCTCCGATTGCTTCCAGTTCAGCCTTGGTCGGTTTGATGATGTCGAGGCGCTTGGCGAAGATCGCTTCCATCGGCGTGCCGCCGTCCATTGCCGCGTTGGTCATGTCTTCGACAGCCTTGAAGGTCTCCGGTCCGCGCAGGCGGCCTAGTTCGTCGATTCCTTCGATGGACGAGAGGGTCGAATCACAGTCGAGGAGCAGGAGTTTCGTGGCCACGGGGAACTACAAGGGGCGTCGCCGATAAGGTCAAGGATGCGCGACGCCCTTGGGGAACTGCTGGCATGGTGAACTGCTGCGAAGCAGTTTCCCTCTAAAACCCTGAATTGGTTTCGCAGCAGTTCACCATGCCAGCAGTTCCCCCATTGTCGGAAAGGCCGCCTTTGCGTTG
>CANCHK010000056.1 GCA_947377865.1 Opitutia bacterium
GTGCCTCTGGCTTGGTCCCGTGGCCTGCTGGCTGCTGGCACCTGGCCGGCTGCCGACGGCACCGTCACCGGTTCCTGCTGGGGCTCGGAAGGTGGCCACATCGTCTTCGGCGACGGCCACGTCTCCTGGGTGACCGATACGCTGACCACTGGTAAGAACTACTTCAGTCAGACTGACGGCACCGCTACGGCTGACTGGACCAAGTCCAAGTCCGTTCCTTCGACTGCCGCCGCCTGCGCTCAGCAGTAAGGCTCGTTTCTCTGTCGAAAAAGCCCCGCGCCGCGGGGCTTTTTTGTTTCCGTCTGTTCCAGCTCTGCCAATTTCGACTGAGCATGACGACACTCCGCGCATGGATCGATGCCAGTCGTCCAAAGACCTTGGTGGCGGCGGTTGCCCCCATCGCCCTTGGTGGTGCGGTCGTCTTTGCGCATGGGGGGCAGTCGCTCCTTCGGGGTGAAACCATATTCGTGCTTCTGAGTTGTCTCGGCTTCGCGCTCTGCGTGCAGGTCGCTTGTAATTTTGCCAATGACCTCGGTGATTCGCTCCGCGGCGCGGACGGCAAGCAACGCATCGGGCCGCGACGAGCGGTCTCCTCTGGTGACATCTCGCCTGTCTCTATGCGTCGCGGCATCTGGATCGCCTGCGTACTCGCCCTAGTCCTCGGCGCTCCAGTCGCGTTGCTTTCGCCGTGGTTGCTGCTCGCCGGTTTCCTGGCGATCGCCTGCGCACTGGCCTATACCCTCGGCCCATTCCCGTTGGCCTACCGCGGCCTCGGCGATGTCTTCGTTGTCGGTTGCTTCGGCATCCAGGCTACCGTGCTGACGTCCTGGGCAGTCAGTCAAGGAACGACCGTCACCATGCCCTGGGCAGCGGCATTCCTCGCCGGGGTCGGGCTTGGACTGCTCGCCGACAATATCCTCGTCGCCAATAATGCGCGTGATTACGAGACCGACCTCGCTGTCGGTAAGCGGACCACGGTTGTGCGTTTCGGCCGCGGGTTCGCACGGTTCCTCCACGGCTTCAACTCCGTCGTAGGCCTCGGATGCCTCGCGGCCGTCTTCGGTTGGGCACCTTTCATCTTACTTCCTTTGGCTTTCTGGCAGCATGTCAGCTTCCGTCGGGCCGCGCAGCCGGCCGATTTTCTGCCGTTTCTGGGCCGCGCGGCAGGCCTGATGCTCCTGGCGGCCATCCTGTGCGTAACTGCCACTTGCCTCGGATGGGTGCCCGCTGGCACCCTGTGGCCGCGATGAGTCATTCCAAATCGCTTGCCGAACAGCTCGAAGCCCTCGTCAACGGGGGTTCTCGTCCGACATGGGATGAATACTTCATGGCCACCGCGGTACTCGTCAGTTCGCGCTCCAGTTGCGAACGCCTACACGTCGGCTGCATCATCGTCTCGACCGGCAAGCACCCGAATCGTCTCGTTGCTGCCGGTTATAACGGCTTCCTGCCGGGTGCCCCGCATGATTCGCATGTACGCGACGGCCACGAGCTCGCGACCGTGCATGCCGAGCAGAACGCTGTCGCTGACGCTGCTAAGCGTGGCGTCTCGTTGCAGGGCACAATCTGCTACGTCACCCATTTTCCGTGCGTGAACTGCGCCAAAATCCTCGCTGCCGCTGGCATCACCGAGGTCCGCTACCGTCACGATTATAAGAACGATCCGCTCGTTGCGGAAATGTTCGGACAGGCCGGCGTAAAGGTCATGCGCCTCGAACGCTGATGGCCCGCGCTCCGCAGACTTTGGCGGGGCGATTACTGGTCTCGCACCCGCAGTTGCGAGACGATCATTTCCGCGAGACTGTCGTATTGTTGCATACCCATGCGGCGGCCGAAGGAGCTCTCGGCGTGATCGTGAACCGCCCGCTCGGGCGCGTGCTAGGCCACATCGAATCCACGGCCCAGCTGAAGCCGTTGCACGATGTGCCGCTGTTTGAGGGTGGTCCAGTTGCGACTGATCGGCTGGCTTTTGGTGGCTGGTTCTTTCCAGCCCAGGGCGAACCCGAGGTACGTTTCGGTCTCGGCCAGGAAGATGCCGCCCAGCTGGCCAAGGAAGGTCGATTTCAGCTTTCAGCCTATATTGGCTACGCGGGCTGGTCGCCCGGGCAGCTGGAGAACGAATTGCGCATGAACGCCTGGGTTGTCTGTCCATTTGACGCGCTCTGCTTAGCGTTCGAGGGTGTGGAACTCTGGAAGAAGCTCCTTGAACGGCATCGGCCTGACCTGCGGCTCGAGGCGGATTCGCCGGATAATCCGGGACTGAACTGAACCAGGCGACGCTGTGCGTCGCGGGGATCAGCTGGCACGGGGAACTGCTGCGAAGCAATCCAGCCATAGGTAGGGACAGTTACCCGTACTGTCCCAGTTCAACGGGCGGTCGAAAGTAGAATCTCGACGTTCTGCGTGAGCAGCTCCCCCGGGGAACGTCCGTCTACTCCAAGCATCTTCCGTTGGATGAGGCGAGTCCGTTGGCTTTGGTCGATCTCTTGGAGTCGCCAGCGCGCGGCTGGGAGTTGGTTGCTGGCGGCATCGAGCACCGTCCATCGGATCGGCATACCTTGCCAGGAAAACTCCACATACCAGCCCGCTGCGTGCGAGGCCTCGCCGCGCACGAGGGCTGGGTGGCGTTTTACGAAGTCGGGCGTCTTTCCTGTGCGCATGGCAACCGTGAGTGCCGTCGGCTGGCTGCGCAGCACGGCGAGGATGTCGACCTTTGGTCGGCCGAGGACGGGCAACGGGTCCATGCCGATGAGGTTCTGGCCGTTGTATAGCCCATGCAGATTGGGGCTCAGCTTGTTCTCGGCTTGGCCGGCGTACCAGAGGTTGAAGCCCGTCGAGAGGATGAGCCCTATCTCGAAGTGCAGGTGCGAGCGGTCCTTTGTGATGGGGCTAGCGCCGGCGGAGGTATGTCCCATCAGGCCGATTGCACGTCCGCGCGGTACACTGGCGCCGACTTTGAGCGATGGCTCGATCTTCGCTAGATGTGCGTAGAGCGTGTAGACTGGGAGTTCTGCGCCCGCATGAAAGAGGACGACATACTTGCCGTAGGGGCCGTTGACGTTGGGATTAAGATATGCGACCTGTCCGTCCATCGCCGCCAATGCTAGGTCGAGCGGCTCGCCGTCGCCGTTGCAGGCCGACGGGCGGATATCGACGCCTTCGTGGAAGCGTTTGCCCTCTTCGCGGACCATGCCGAAGGTCGCTGATTCCAATCGGCCCGACACCGTGGGCTGGAGGTAGTCTTCCGGACTCCGAATGGAGGCGCGGTCCAACGAGGTCGGCCAGGCGATATCGGTCGCCGTCAGCGGGAGCGCCGTAAGGCAGGCGAGGGAGAGGAGGGCGAGGCTGCTCCGCAGGCTCACTTGCGTTCGGCTTCCTTCAGCTTGCGAATCTTCAACGCCGAGATGTTCAGTCGACGGCTCACGTCCATGACCGCCTCGGTGTTGGACAATCCTTTCTTTTCGACGTGGAACATCAGGTTGCCATCGGTGATTTGCTGGTCGATTGGCATGATGCCTACGGCCGTATCGTTGATCACCAGAACAAAGTGGCGGCCGATGGCCTCGTTGGTGTAGTTCATCACGTCGACAGCAGATTTGCGGTCGAGTTGCACGAGCAGGAATTCTTGACGGAGATCGGGGTCGCCGCTCGTAATCGGCTGGGTGCCGAGGATTTCTTCGGCTGGTACGAGCGCGCGGGTCATGACCCGAATCGCCAGGCCGCTCACCGGGAGTCGCACCTCGTTGCTCATCGATCCACCGACGGATGGGGCGGCTTCGACGAAGATTGAGGCAATCTCCTCGGGAATATCGCTGTTGGTGCAGCCGGCGAGGAGCAGGGCGCTGAGGGCGGCGGCAAGGCGGAAGGAGTTCATGGAAGGTCAACCGACGAGCAGGTCGAGCGAGGCTCCGACTTGCAGGATGTGGGCGGGCTGGAGATCCAGCACGGGGACGAGGTAGGTCTGCTTGCTGGCGGCGTGGACGTAGGTCATCAGGCCTTTGTCGGCGACGCCGACCTGCTTGATGATGCGCTTGCGTTCGAGGAGCATCGCGAGGATGTGCTTGAGTACGCCTTTGTCACCGGACGGATCGGATTCGTCTTCGTAAAGGGAAAGGAAGAATTCTTCGCGGGAGGCGAGGAGCTGGGCGCGATGGGCCTGTTCTTCTTCGCCACGTTCCTTGACCTCGCGGGTCCAGCGACCGAGGAGGATGCCGTCCGGCTTGAACGTGGTCGCGTGGTCGCGGAGCACGTCGAGACGCTCGATGTTGCCGCCGACGGGCTTGTAGACGACGCACGTCACGAGGTCGCCGACGTGGAGTTCCTTGCCGGAAGCAGCGCAGATGCGCGCGATGGGTTTAACCTGCCAGTCCATGACCGTTAAGAGAAGTCGGGCGGGGCGGGGCGGGCAACCCCATTCAAGGTCGTTTGCGACTGACTTATTGGCTGTCCGGGCCAGTCTCCCGGACATGTCCGAAACCCCCGCCGCCGGCGTCGCCTTGCTCGTGATCGACGTCCAGCCGACCTTCCTGAAGGCCATGCAGGACGGAGAAGGGTGCCTGCGTCGCTGCCTGCTGGCCGCTTCGGCTGCCAAGCTTCTGGGGGTACCGGTACTCTTCACCGAACAAGTCCCCGCCAAGCTCGGCCCGACCCATCCCGACCTTCTGCTGGCCGCCGGGGAAGGCCGTGCCGTCTTCGGCAAGACAGCCTTCTCCGCCTTCGGCGCCCCGGGGTTGGTCGAGGCCTTCGGTAAGTTGCAGGTCAGCCAGTTGCTCATCTGCGGCCTGGAGATTCCGGTGTGCGTTTACCAGACCGCCATGGACGCCCTGCGTGAAGGCATGGGGGTCACGATCCTTTCGGATGCCGTGGAAGCTCGTCGTCCGGAAGACGCCGTTACTTGCCTGGAAGCGCTGCGGGTGGCGGGTGCCCATATCCTGCCGACCGAGACGGTCTTCTACGCCATGGTCGGCGACGCCACGCACCCGCAGTTCCGCGCGTACACCGAGCTCGTCAAGCAGGCCGCTTAGACTTGGTCGACCGTCAGGCTCGCCGCCGGTGCGGCCGCAGGCCCGACCGGCAGCCCGACGTCGGCCCACGCCGCGAAGGCGATCATCCCAGCGTTGTCGCCGCAGTGCTTCGGCTCGGCCACCATCAATGGCAGGCTGCGCTGCTGGGCGACCTGCGCGAGGCGCGAGCGGAGTGTCCGGTTATTGGCGACGCCGCCGGAAAGTCCGACGGACTTGTAAGCGGATAGGTCGAGCGCCGCGCCGGCCTTCGAAGCAAGCTGTTCAATGATCGCGTGCTGATAGCCGGCGCAAAGGTCGGGCATCTCGACGGCGAGCTGGTCGTCCGACATCTTTTCCAGTTGGTAGCGCAGGGCCGTCTTCAGGCCCGAGAAACTCATGCGCAGGTCGGCTTTCTCCGGGATGCCGCGCGGGAAGGGGTATTTCTTCAGGTCGCCTTGCAGCGCCTGTTTCTCAATGAGCGCACCGCCGGGATAAGGGAGTCCTAGGAGCTTCGCGCCTTTGTCGAAGGCTTCGCCTGCGGCGTCGTCGACCGTGCGGGCGACGACCGTGAGCCGCAGCTTTTCGTCGAGCTTCACCAGCAGCGTGTTGCCGCCTGAGACCACGATGGCCAGGTGCGGGAGCAGGGCGGCGCGGGCCGCTGCGAAGCCGGCCGGATTCTTGGCGTGCACGGCGATGAACGGCGAATGCACATGGGCGCGCAGGTGGTTGACGCCGACGATGGGAAGGCTGCGGGCCAGCGCGAGCGAACGGGCGAGGGTCACGCCCATCGACAGGCAGGGGAGGAGGCCCGGGCCGCGGGTGACCGCGATCGTCGTGGCCTGCGAGAGCTCGTTGCGAAAATCCGCGAGCAGGAGGGGAAGGGCGGAGAGGTGCATGCGGCTGGCTAGCTCCGGGACCACGCCGCCGTATTTCTCATGTTCCGCCGCCTGCGAGCTGACTAGCTCGCGCACGAGTCCTCGGGCCGGGTCGAAGAGCGCCAGGGCCGATTCATCGCAGGAACTTTCGATCGCGAGGATCATCTGCCTGCAGTCAGGCCAATTCAGAGGTCGGCTCAATCCCGATTCGTCTGGCGGAGCGGAAAAGACCGCATAACGCTTCTCCCGTGGAGCCTGCGGACCGACATGACGCCATCGTCGCCTTGCTTCGTCGCGAGGCCCGCGGCGGTGTGGTCTCTTTCGCCCGTCTGGTGGACACGGCGCTCTATGCGCCGGGCCTCGGTTATTACTCCTCCGATCGCGTGCGTGTGGGCAAGGCCGCCGGTACGGACTTCACCACCGCCGCGGCCTTGGGCCCCATGTTCGGTCAGTTGATCGCGGGCGCGGCGAAGTCCTTGGTCGGCGGCCTGAAGGCCCACGCCCTCGTCGAGTTCGGCGCCGAGCCCGGCCAGTCGCATTATGCGGGCGTCGCGTCGCAGTTCACTGAGCTTCGCACTTTCCGCTTCGGCTCCCCGCCGGACTTTCCCGCTCGCAGCGTGCTTGTGGCCAACGAGCTCCTCGACGCCCAGCCATTCCACCGTTTCTTGTTCCAAAGTGGCATCTGGCGCGAACTCGGCGTCAGGGTCGATGGCTCCGAACTCACCATTGAGCCGTTGGCTGACTATTCCACACCGCTCGCCGCGGACTTCGCACGTTCGCTACCCGTTGCCGAAGAAGGGTGGATCATCGACGCGCCTTTGGCCGCGGAGGAGCTGCTCTCGAAGTTGTTATCGGGCGGTTGGTCCGGCGCGGTCATCCTGCTCGACTACGGCAAGACCGTCGCCCAGTGCCTCGAGTCTTCACCGGCAGGCACCGCGCGTGCGTATCGTAACCATCAGCTTTCCGGGGCGATCCTTGAGAATCTCGGTTCGCAGGATCTGACGTGCCATGTGCTCTGGGATCGCATCGAGCCAGTCTTGATTGCGGCCGGCTTCAGGGACGTCCGCCTAGACCGTCAGGAGGCCTTTTTCGTTAAATACGCCGGTGGAGAGATGGAGCGGATTGCGAAGTCGGACGACCCTGAGGCCACGGGACGCCTACGAGCTCTGACCCACCCCGCCCATTTCGGGGCGAAGTTCCAAGTCTTGCACGGCGTCAGGGTTTAAACGGAAGTTTTTGGAAGCCACGCTCGACCTCGAGGGAACAACCCCTTTTCTGGGCTGTACCCCTATTTTCGCCATGAAGTCATCCCTGTTTGCTTCGTTCACCCTTTGCCTTGGCTTTGCCGCTTTGCAGGCGGATACCAAGGTCATCCAAGCCTTCGAAGGCGACGGCTTTGATAGCTGGCAGACGACTGGCACCGGCTTCGGTCTCGCGCCGATTGCTGGCAAGGTCGACGGCGTCAACGGCGAGTTCCGTAACTACGGCGGCAACGCCCTCGTCTGCTCCGGCCATCGCGGCGACGCCGCCACTGGCACCCTGACTTCACCCCAGCTCAAGCTCACGCATCCTTACATTGGTTTCCTCGTCGCCGGCGGTAATTATTCCGGCAAGACCGCGGTCCAACTTCTGATTGGCGGCAAGGTTGTCCGTGAATCGACCGGTGCCAATGATCTTACTCTGCGCGAGACCGTCTGGGATGTCGCCGAGTTCAAGGGCAAGACCGGCGTGATTCGTATTGTCGACGAAGAAGTCGGCGCGTGGGGCTTTATCGCCGCCGACCACTTCGTCTTTAGCACCGATGCTAAGCCTAACTTCGTGAAGGGTGGCCGCCCGAAGCCCAAGGCCGACACGAACCTCGTGCGCGTCGCGGGCGAAGGCAGTGCAGCCCTCGTCCCCGGTGCGAGCTTCAAGGTCACCGCCGACCATAAGGTCACCGGTGTCACTTCGCCTACCGCGATCTCCTTTGGCAACGACGGCAGCGTCTACGTGGCTGAGACCCATCGCTTCCGCTTCGGCGTCGAGGATGACCGTAACAATCTCTTCTGGTACCACGACGACCTCGCCTCCCAGACCACCGCCGACCGCCTGGCTTTGCACGAGAAGTGGAAGGCCAAGAAGTCCATCGAGTGGATGACGGCGAAGTCCGAGATTATCCGCTATGTCGGCGGCGAGCAGGCCGACGGCACCTTCACGACCCAGAAGGTGTTCGGCGACAAGTTTAACGATGTCCTCGACGGTACTGGCGCCGGCGTGATGGCGTGGGACGATAACGTCTATTTCGCCTGTATCCCTAAGCTCTGGATGCTGCAGGACGCCAAGAACGATGGCGTCGAAGCCCAGCGCAAGGTCATCGAGGAAGGTTTCGGCGTCCGCGTTTCGCTTTCTGGCCACGACATGAACGGCTTCGCCATCGGTCCGGATGGCCGCGTCTGGGGCACCATCGGTGACCGCGGTTTCAACTTCACCACCAAGGAAGGCAAGAAGTACGACTCGCATAACCGCGGCGCGATTTTCCGTTTCGAGCCTGACGGCACGAACTTCGAAGTCGTCCACTTCGGCCTGCGTAATCCCAAGGAGATCGCGTTCGACGAGTTTGGCAACGGCTTCTCGGTCGACAACAACTCCGACCAAGGCGACGCCGCGCGCGTCGTCTACGTCGTCGAAGGCGCCGATTCCGGTTGGGAGATGGAGCATCAGGCTATGCACACTTTCCACCGTGAGATCGGCCTGGAGCAGCGTCCGCTGTCCCGCTGGATGACGGAGAAGGTCTGGGAGCTTCAGAACCCCGCCCAGCCGGCGTTCATCATCCCGCCGGCCGCCTATGTCACCTCCGGTCCTTCCGGCCTGACCTATCACCCGGGCGCCGGCTTCCTTGAATCCGAAGCCCAGCATTTCCATATCTGCGACTACCGCGGTTCCGCCGGCGCGTCCGGGATCTGGTCCTTCAAGATGGAGCCCGCAGGCGCCGGCATGAAGATGACCGAATCGCACCAGCTTCTCTGGGGCGTGGCCGCTACCGACATCGAGTACGATTGGAAGGGGCGTCTCGTCGTCTCCGACTTCATCACGGGTTGGGAATCCCATGACGCCGGCCGTCTCGTGACCCTTGAAGCTAATAAGATGATGAAGCCAGAAGTCGCCTCGACCGTGGCCGACCTCATCAAGGGTGGCTTCACGAAGCAGTCCTCCGCCGAGCTTGCGAAGCTGCTCGCCCATGGCGACCAGCGCGTCCGTCTCCGCGCCCAAATCGAACTCACCCGCCGTCCTGACGCCGCGGATCGTTTTACGGCCGCCACCCAGTCTTCGAATCAGCTCGAGCGACTCCATGGTGTCTGGGGTCTCGGTATCCTCGCCCGTCGCGGAGCCGCCATTGCCCCTGGTGAAGCCTTCAGCGGCAAGCACACGCCCGTGGCAACCCTGGCCGACCGCTCTGCCGCCGCGCAGCGCCTCGTGCCCTTGCTGGCCGACGCCGATGCCGAAGTCCGCGCCCAGGCAGTTCGCGCCCTCGAAGAAGCCCCGCTCAAGGGCAACGACCTCCCGCTCGGCAAGCTGATCCTCGATTCGTCGCTCCGCGTGCGTTCCTTCGCCGCCATCGCGGCCGCCCGTCTTAGCGCCGACAAGTACCTCCCCGAGGTCCTCACGATGCTGAAGGAGAACGCCGACGCGGATCCGATCATCCGCCACGCCGGTTCCTTCGCCATCGATCACCTGTGCAAGACAGCCGAAGCCTTCGACGTCGTCGCCAAGGATGACAACGCCTCCGTCCGCCTGGCTGCCGTCATTACCTTGCGTCGTCGCAATGACGCTTCCGCTTCCCGCTTCGTGAAGGACAAGTCGACAATCGTCGCCGATGAAGCCATTCGCGCGATCCATGACCTCGGCTTCGAGGCCGGCCGTCCCGCCGTTGCGGCGCTCATCGATGACTTGGGTTCACGCGAGTGGACGGTGTTCATGCTCCGTCGTCTGACGCACAGCGCCTTCCGTCTCGGCGGCGAGGTCAATGCCGCCCGCGTGGTGGCCATCGCCGCCAACGAAAAACTCCCCGCCGAAGCACGCTCCGAAGCCCTACGCCTGCTCGCCCAGTGGGCGAACCCCTATCCCGTCGACCAATCGACCGGCCATTGGGCGCCGCTCGCTCCTCGTGACCCGAAGGAACTCCGTGCCAGCCTGAGCGCCGCGCTGCCGACGCTGCTGAAGGGTGAGTCCGAGATTCTCCGCGCCTCTCTCGAGCTCGTCGAGCAGTACAAGCTCGAGGTCGCCTCGCTCTCCAACGAACTGCTCTCCGGTCTCGTCGCTAACGCCAAGTTGAGCGGGTCGGCGCGGGCCAAGGCCCTTGAGCTCTGGCTCGAGCGCAAGCCTGCCGATCTCTCCGAAGTCGCTGGCAAGTATGCCAAGGACTCGCAGGACGAGGTCGCCATGGTCGCCATCGGCGCTCTCGCCCATCTGAATCCTGCCCAGGGTCTCGTCGAACTCTCCAAGTCCGCTTCGGCCGGTTCCGCCGCCCGTCGTCAGGGCGCTTGGAAGGCCCTCGCCAAGTTGCAGGCCGCCGGCGTCGACGCACTCTTTATCGAAAACCTCAAGGCTCTGGAAAAGGCCAAGGGTGTCTCGCCTGCTGCGATCGAACTGCTCGAAGCTGCCGTGCTGCGCTCCGAGCCTTCGGTGAAGGATGCGCTTGCTTCGACCCAGAAGGCTATCGCCGCCGGTTCCGACAAGCTTGCCAAGTGGATGCCGGCCCTCGAAGGCGGCGACGCCAAGAACGGCTTCGCGCTCTTCCAGGCCTTGCCCGCCGGCCAGTGTCTCCGCTGCCACCGCGCTTCGGATGATTCCCATGCCGCCGGTGGCGAAGCCGGTCCGAACCTCGCTGGCGTGGCCAAGCGTGGCGAACGTCGTTATCTCCTCGAGTCCGTCGTGAATTCCAACGCCGTCATCGTCGCTGGTTACGGCACCGTGAACCTCGAGCTCGCCAATGGCGGCGCGCTAGTCGGCACCCTCATCAAGGATGAGAAGGACAATGTCGACGTCGATGTCGCCGGCAATCGCTGGCGCGTGGCTCGCAAGGACATTAAGTCCATGTCCACGCCCGTCTCTGGTATGCCGGCCCTCGACGCCGTCCTGACGCTGAACGAAGTGCGCGACATCGTCGCTTGGCTTGCGACGCTTGATAAGGCTCCCAAGAAGGCCAAGCCCGCTGACCCTAAGCCGCTGGATATCTCCACCATCAAGCCCGTCGCCGCCGCGCCCGTCGCGAACGTCGACCCCGCCGTCATGACGGCCGGCAAGCAAGGCTTCATGCTCTGCATGGCCTGCCACGGCCCGAACGCCGAAGGCACCGTCATCGCGCCCCCGCTCTCCAAGTCAAACTGGGTCAACGGACCGGCCGAGAACCTGATCCGCATCCAGCTCCGCGGCCTGAACGATCCGCTGACCGTGTCCGGTAAGGCGTACACGCTTCCCGTGCCCATGCCGCCCCAAGCGCAGCAGAGCGACGAGCAGATCGCCGCCGTGCTGACGTACGTACGCAACAGCTTCGGCAACTCCGCTTCGGCGATCACGCCTGAGCAGGTCAAGGCGCTGCGCGGCGAAGTCGGCAAGCCCATGTTGATCGAGGCTGATCTCGTCCTGGCGAAGTAAGGATACGTTCCGACGAACAAGGCCCGGCCTCTCGTGAGAGGACCGGGCTTTTGTTTTGGATAGTGTCGTCGCCCAACAAAAAGCCCCGGCGGATGCCGGGGCTTTGGCGGGAGAGGACGGTCGCCTTAGGCGATCGTGACTTCCTTCGTGAGGTAGACGTCCTGAATCGTGTGCAGGAGCTTCGCGCCTTCTTCAATCGGACGCTGGAAGGCCTTACGGCCCGAGATGAGGCCCTGGCCACCGGCGCGCTTGTTGATGACCGCGGTCTTCACGGCTTCGGCGAAGTCGTTGTTGCCCGAGGGGCCGCCGGAGTTGATCAGGCCGATGCGGCCCATGTAGCAGTTGGCGACCTGGTAGCGGGTGAGGTCGATCGGGTGATCGCTCGAGAGGTCGGTGTACATGCGCTTGTCGATCTTGCCGTACGAGGACTCGGTGGCCTGGATCGCGAGGTAGCCGCCGTTGTTCTCCGGGAGCTTCTGTTTGATGATGTCGGCGCAGATGGTGACGCCGAGGTGGTTGGCCTGGCCGGTGAGGTCGGCGGACACGTGGAAGTCCTTCTCCTTCGTCTTGAAGGCGTTGTTGCGGGTGTAGCACCAGAGGACGGTGGCCATGCCGAGCTCGTGAGCCTGCTGGAAGGCGTGGGAGACTTCGATGATCTGGCGGTTGGTCTCGGCGGAGCCGAAGTAGATCGTCGCACCGACGGCGGCGCAGCCCATGTCGGCGGCCTGCTTCAGGGTGCCATACATCACCTGGTCACCGACGTTGG
>CANCHK010000057.1 GCA_947377865.1 Opitutia bacterium
CTTGGTCCTTGGTCTTCCAGAGAATGGCATTGGGCTTCACCTGCGACCAGTCCACGTCCTCACGACCAAAGCGGATGAACGTCAGGCCGCCGCGGGCGGGCTCGAGACCGTGGACGAAGCCGCCCTGCTCGCGTTCGGCCGGCTTGCCCTGGTCGAAGACCACGCCATCGCCGGGCTTGAGCGGGCCTTCGAGGCGCATCGTCACGCCATTCGTGCCGACGTCGACGACTGTGCCGAGGTAGGCGCCACGCTTCTTACCGAAACGGGCATGAACGAGTTGCTGGTTGTCGATACCGCGGAGCCAGCCCGTGTGCAGCCCACGCGAGAAAGTCATCTGCATCGCGTAATCCTCTTCCTGGCGGACTTGCATGGCAGCACGATCGGCATCGGCACCCTTGGAGAAAGCATCCCAGGCCGCATCGACCGAGCGACGGTAGGCCTTCGTAATCGCAGCGACGTACTCCGGAGACTTCAGACGCCCTTCGATCTTCAGCGAACGGATGCCCGCACGAATCAGATCCGGCACAACCTCCACCCCCGCCAAATCCTGAGGGGAAAGTAGATAAGCCTTGTCGCCAAGATCGCGCACCACGCCGTCGACCACGAGTTCATAGGGCAGACGACAGGCTTGGGCGCATTCGCCACGGTTGGCCGAACGGCCGCCAAGGGACTCGCTCGTCAGGCACTGGCCGGAGTAGGCGACGCAAAGGGCGCCGTGGACAAAGACCTCAAGGTCGAGCGGCGCGCCCTTGGCGGCCTGCTCGGACTGCATCTTCTGCATCTCCGGGATAGAAACCTCGCGACCCAGCACAGCGAGCGAAGCACCCAGATCGCGGGCGTAATCGACGCCAGCAGCGCTCGTCACCGTCATCTGCGTGGAGGCGTGAATCGGGAAGTCGGGCGAGATGCGACGGATCAGGCGGCAGATGCCTGGGTCTTGGACGATGGCGGCATCGACACCGGCAGCGATGATTGAACGGAGCGTGCGGGCAGCTTCAGCCAGTTCATCGGGAAAGATCAGCGTGTTGAAAGTCACGTAGCCCTTCACCCCACGGCCATGCAGGTAGGCCATGAGCTCCGGCAGGTCGGCTTCTTCGAAATTCTTGGCGCGGACTCGGGCATTGAAGCGCCCCACGCCGAAGAAGATGGCGTCGGCGCCGTTCTCAACCGCAGCGCGGGCACAATCCCACTCCCCGGCGGGGGCGAGGACCTCCGGCTTGCGAAGGGGAGCGATGAGGCTGGTGGCGGACACGAGGACAGGTAGGCACAGTCCGCCCTTCCCTGCAAAGAGCAATTAACGTGCCCGGAAGGCCCCGCGGCGCTTCCGGGATTGCCCCGGGGCGGCCTTCCCGCCCTAATCGTACCCATGTCCGACAAGCTCGAAGAAATCTTCCAAATGCAACAGGCGCTCAACAAGCGCATCGGCGTCGAAACCGCCGGCATGACCGAGGAAGAAAAGATCAAATGGGTCCTCAACTACCTCCGCGCCATGCAGCAGGAGATGGCTGAGCTGACCGACTCCGTGCCCTGGAAGTGGTGGGCCAAGTACCAGAAGTTCGACGAGCAGAACGCCCGTGTCGAGGTCATCGACCTCTTCCACTTCCTGATCTCCATCGCCCAGGTCCTAGGAATGTCTGCGGACGACGTCTATCAGGCCTACCTCAAGAAGAACGCCGTAAACCACCAGCGCCAGGACTCCGGCTACGTCAAGAAGGACGAGAACGACTCCCGTCACATCTAAGCCCGACCCCATGCGCCGCCCCCTCGCCCGACGTTCCGGCTTCACGCTCATCGAGCTCCTGGTCGTCATCCTCGTGATCGGAATCCTGTCCGCCATCACGTTCGGACTCTTCAAGGCAGCCAATAATGGCCGCAACAAGTCTAAGTCCCGCGGCGACATCCAGGCCATCTCGATGGCCTGCCAGAGCTACCGCAAAGCCTACGGTGATTTCCCCGGCTGCTCAGACGGTTCAAGCGACCGCTTCCGACGTGACCTGCTCGATCAGCTTCTCGGAAGACGCCTCATCCGCGTGACCACCCCCGGCGGAGTGCCTACTTTACTGGCCTATGATGACTCCTCGCTCCCAAAAGGCAGCGCCGGACGACAAATACGCAGTTTCCTCACCTACGAGGAAATCACGACGAACGATAATACGCAGATTTCCGCCAACGACTGGAGAGGCAACAATGCCGCCTGCCGTGAATTCATGGACGCTTGGGGAAATCCTTACGACTACCGCTACCGCGTCCTCACTGCTGGGAGCTTTGCCGACTGGAAGTCGCCTAATTTCCTCTTCGTCTGCGCCTCCGCCAACTTCGTGCCCGCCGCCAACGAGGGCGACCTTCTCGATGACGGGGAATATTGGGACTCCGCCGGCTCGGGAGGCTCTACGATGAAGCGCTCAGGCATCGTCCCCGCGTCCTATTTCGACGAGACCGGTAGCAGCGGCCCCTACCGTGCCGATAATCTCGTCAACTGGTCGAACTGACCTCCGCAGGCTTCAGCCACCGGGCTAGGCAAGCGACTATCAGCCAGGCGACCGCAGCGGTCGCCAAGGTATGCGAAAGGAAATGTTCTCCGCGGGCGACCTGATAGAGGCCCATCGCGCCACCGTAGGCTATGCCGATCAGGATACCGCGTCGACGTGCACTGACCGTCCCCCAAGCGAAGGCCAAGGATAGCAAGGCGAAGCCTCCGCTGGCATGGCCGGCCGGAAAGGCGTGACTAGGATAATGCGCTGGCTTGGCATCAAACAATAGCAGGTGCTCCCAAGCGTTCGGCGCGACGGCTCCATAAATCGAGAGGTCGCGCGGGGTAGCCATCTGTGTCACGGAGCGCAACTGCGTGCACACGAGGGAAACCACCGCGAGGCTAAGGAAGATATAGGCCGCCCGGCGACGACCTAGCCAAGCGGGCGAACGTGCGGGGAAGGCGACTGCCCCAAGCAGCCCAACTGCGAAAACGTACAGCAGGATTTTAGGCCCAGTGTAAGCCAAGCGATGGAACCACCCGGAGTCCTTTGGAATCAGCCAGTCACGTCCGTCCCAGAACCATGACTGCACCTTAAGGTCTAGCCACTCCCCGCCCGTCCCATGGAAGCCGAATAGAACAACGACGGTCGCCAGAAAAAGGGCCGGCAGGACCACCGAGGGGCGATCAGCGGACAGGGTTCTGGAGTCCGCCATGGTTGAAAAGGTCGTCGGTGCCTTGGTAGTAGATAATGGCTTCGTCCACCGCAGAAGTATCCGGTGAAGTCACCGGCGTGAGTGCACCCGTGGTGAGGTCGGCCTTGAACTGCACCGACTGACGGACGGGCTTGAGTACCGTGAGCAGGCCGTCGGGATGCAGCACGGCGACCTTCTGGTAGTTGCTGATGAAGGCGCGCGGACGGAAGGTTGAGCTGAGAGCGTCATTGCCGACGAAGCGCGAAAGGTATTCGAAACCAAGCAAGCCGAGGACCGTGGGCGCGGTGTCGATTTGACTCATCATCGTGTCGAACTTACGCGGGGAGATATTCCCCGGGGACCAGATGAAAAGAGGAATCTCGTACTTGCGGATCTCAAGTTCTCGCTTGCCAGCAACCGAGGCGCAATGGTCAGCCACGATGACGAACACCGTGTCCTTAAACCATGGCTTGGCCTGCGCGGCCTTGAGGAAGGCGCCGATGGCGAAATCGGTGTAAGCCACGCCGCCCTCGCGATCGACGAGTTTCGGGTCAATCTTTCCCGCCGGCCAAGTGTACGGGCGGTGATTCGAGGTCGTCATCACGAAGTGATGGAAAGACTTGCCGGCTAAGTGAGACTTATCGGCCTCCTCTAGCGACCAACCAAATGCGTCTTCGTCGCAGGCGCCCCAGGCGTTGCCGAAGGTCGCCTTCTTGCCGGCGGCTTCCTGACGAGGCAGATCCACCACCCGGTAGCCGTTCGCCCCGAAGAAGTAGTTCATGTTATCGAAGAAACCGTCGCCACCGTAGATGAAGGCCGTGTCGTAACCCTTCGTACGTAGCACGGAGCCCAGCGTCGTGAGGTCTTCACACCCCTTGCGACGCAGCACGGACTGGCCCGGGATCGGCGGAATCGACAGCGACAATGCTTCCATGCCGCGCACCGTGCGCGTGCCGCCGGCGTAGCAACGGGAGAACCAGAGGGATTCGCGCGCGATGCGGTCGAGGTTGGGTGTCAGGTTCTTAGGTTGATATTCGGGTGAACCATAACAACCGACATACTCAGCACTCAGGCTCTCGATTGTAATCTGGATGACATTGAAGCGTCGAGCCGGAGCGGCGGACTTAATCTGGCGAGTGATGTCATTCAGGTCAGCTCCAGTAGGCGTTCCGCCTTGAGCGAGGAGCGTCGCGCGAAGTTGGGCCACGGCGTCAGGGCGCGACGGATAGAATCGCTTCCATTCTAGCTGATTGGCCCAGAACGCAGCCAAGAAGGCGTATTCACCGTTTTTTGCCAGTTCGGTGTCGTAGCTATTATCCCAGCCGGGCTGGGGATCTCCCATGTGGCGGAGTCCTGCCGTAAGGCGTTCACCGACCGAAGTATGGGCGGTCGAGGCGGCCTTGAGGTCGCGACGTCCGACGACATAGGCGATGAGCAGGATCGCGAGCAGCGGCGCGAGCAGCACCGCGAAATGACGCCAGCGCGGGGTGATATCGGCGGCCGTGCCCTCTTCCCATCGGCGGACGAAGCCCAGCCGGCTCCAGAGCAGGAAGAGGCCGGTGGCGACGGCGAGCACGATGGCGATAATCAGCGGAAGATTATAGGACTCCTTGATGTTCTTCACCACCTCGGTCGTGTAGACGAGGTAGTCGACCGCGATGAAGTTAAAGCGGACGCCAAATTCTTCCCAGAACAGGATTTCGGAAATCTTCCAGAACGTGAAGAGAAATGCCCCGAAGATCCAGGCCGCGCGCAACGGTAGCCGCAGCCAGCGTGAACCGGACCAAGAGCGAGGCCAGACGATGCTCAGTAAACCCATCGGCAAGGTCAGGAACCACGCCATCAGGAGATCGAAGAGCAGTCCCACGACCAGGGCCGCGAAGGTCGACACCCCCCAGGAAACGCCGCCGAACGAGGCCGCGAGCAAGCCGAGGCGTAGGAGCGTACCGAGAAAGACGTAGCTGGAAGCCAGGAGCAAGGTGCCCCCCTGACGCGAACCCAAGACCTTCGAGAACAGCGATTTCACAGGGTGATTAGTCGGAAAATCGCCACCTTAGGGCGAGCCAATTAAACAACGGTGGTCGGGCTTTACCGTTCTGGCACCTCGTCGACACCCGAACCACCCCACGGATGACAGCGGCAGATGCGGCGGAAGCCCATCCAGCCACCTTTAAAGAAGCCGAAACGACCGAGAGCTGTCGCCGCATAGCAGGAACAAGAAGGATGATATCGGCAGCCTGAACCCGGGATGAGATGCAAAGGCTTTGAAAGGAACCGCTGGTAGAAACGGACGAAGCTTAAGGCCATGCCAGCAAGCAGGGATGGGCGATCCTCGCTCATGCAGCAGGGCCAGACTTAGGCGCTACGATGCGGGCGGCCGCCGCGGCATAGACCTTGCGAAGCTCAGCCAGTGAGCGCTTTAGCATCCCGGAGCGGATAACCAGGACGACCTCCCAACCGGCGGGGAAGGCGGCTTCGTCGGTACGGAATAGCTCTCGGGCAAGACGCTTCGCCCGGTTACGGTCTACGGCCAAAGGGAGATTCTTCTTCGCGGCAATCACCGCGAAACGGGCAGAACCCTTTTCGCCGGTCTGGCGAAAATTCAAAAGAAAAGGCCCGCAATCGAGTCGCGAGCCTTCTTGGCGGAGGCGGTTGAACTCGGCCGAGGCGCGAATTCGACGCTCCCGCGGGAGACGCATGGGGCTTAGGAAGCGCCGAGGCGCTTGCGACCGATGGCGCGGCGCTTAGCCAGAACCTTACGGCCACCGGGGGTCTTGGAACGGGCGCGGAAACCGCACTTGCGGGCGCGGGAGATCTTAGACGGACGATAGGTCGGATGCATGGCTGTAAAGGAACAGCCAAGGACACCCCATCGTGGGTGTCAAGCCCCACGCTTCCCGGCTTGGCAGAAGGCCTTCGGAGGGGGAGGATGGGGGTATGAGCCCGGAAAAAGGCAAACTCAGGCCCACCCCGCCCCGGGCCTACCTAAACCCTGAGTTCATGGCCAGCCCCCAGGCTCGGGGAATCCGCGTGCTCACGGAGATGACCGAGCCTCATCAGCGCTTCAAGAAATACGGCGTCCGTAACACCGTCGTGATGTTTGGCTCAGCGCGCACCCTGCCCCCCGAAGTCGCGCGCAAGCGACTGGAAGAAGCCAAGGCATTGGCCGCGAGCGGCACCTGCGCCGACGCTGAATGTGCACACCGCGTCCGCATCGCGGAAATCGACTTACGCAGCTCAGCCTATTACGAGGCGTGCCGCGAACTTGCCTTCGAGATGACGAAGTGGTCGCTCACGCTCCCCGAGTGGCAGCGCTTCCTCGTCTGCTCTGGCGGCGGACCCGGCATCATGGAAGCCGCTAACCGGGGAGCACACGAAGCCGGGGGCCGCTCGGTCGGACTCGGCATCGCCCTGCCCTTCGAGCAAGAGCACAATCCTTACATCACGCCGGAGCTCGACCTCGAGTTTCACTACTTCTTCGTCCGTAAATATTGGTTCCTGTACCTTGCCAAGGCCCTTGTGGCCTTCCCCGGCGGCTTTGGCACGATGGATGAGCTCTTCGAGATGCTCACGCTCATCCAGACGAAGAAGACCAAGAAGCAGTTCCCGGTGCTCCTTTTCGGCTCCGCCTTCTGGAAGAACGCCATCAACTTCGAAGCCTTCCAGGAATGGGGCATGGTCTCACCGGAAGACCGCGACCTCTACATCCATGTCGACTCCGTAAAGGAAGCGCGCGACATGCTGATCGAGATTATCACGGAGCGCTACCTGAAGCCCGACAGCGAAGCGAATGACTGAAGCCATCGGCATCGCCCTAACGACCCTGCCCTCCCGCGACGAAGCCGACCGCCTCGCCGCCGATGCGGTGACTGCCGGGCTCGCCGCCTGTGCCCAAGTCGACGGTCCGATCCGCTCCCACTTCACATGGGAAGGTAAGGTCGAGAGCGAGGACGAGTTTCGCGTGACCTTCAAGTACGCCGCGACGAAGGGCGCCGACCTCGAAGCATGGGTCCACGCCCGCCACCCTTACGCTGTGCCGCAGTGGCTCTCCTTCGCGGCCGACCACGCTTCGCCCGGCTATCGTGCCTGGGTGCTCGGCATCCGCTAATTCCATGGACCTGACCGCCGTCAAAGCCCTCCTGTACTGCGCCCTCGGGCTATTCGTTCTCTTCGCTTGGGCACGCGAACGTCGGAAGCGCACACTCAACGGCGAACCGGAGAAATTCTGGCCAGGCACGACGTATGCGCCCACTGGGGCCTATTTCATCGCCGCCACCGGCGCCATCCTGATCACCATCGCCGAGGCCGCCGTCGAAAAACGCGCGGGACTCACGGACAAGCAAGGGGTACTCCCAGCGATTTTTATCTTCCAGCTTCTCGGTGCCTCGGTGGTGGAGGAAATGCTTTTTCGCGGCTTCGTCGCTCCGGGCGAACTCTTCGGCCGTAAGCTGCTTGCACTCATGGTCGTCGGTTCACTCGTCTTCGCTTTGATCCACAACTTCGACCTCAGCGAACCAGAAGGCCAGGTGAATGCGCTATTCGCCTTCATCACGTCGATCTGGCTCTACGTCGTGCGCTTCAACCCTCTGAATGCGGACCGCTCCTTGCTGCCGTGTTTTATGGCTCATACCGTTCGTAATCTGGCAGTCTTCGGGATTAAATGGGCCCAAGGCTTCGTAAGCTAAAAATTACCGAAAGGGTGCGGGCAAATCCGTTGCAAACACAGGCTGGCTTTGCTGTCTTGAAGGTACCCCATGGACCCCCTCGAACCCGGTAACCGTCGCGATTTTCTAAAGCTCAGCGCACTCGCCGGTCTCGGCTTCGGCCTGAACGCAATTCCATCCGCCGAAGCCAAGCCTGATCCGTCTCAACTCCTGCATCGTGCCGCGGACGACATCGGCGTGCTCCGCCCGCGCCCCGCCGGCAATAAGCCCGTCTGGGACCTGACGACGAAGCCCTCCGAGAAAGTCCGCGTGGGCATCATCGGCCTGAACCGCGGCTCCTCTCACGTGGCATCCGTCGCCTCCACCCCGTTCGCCGAGGTCGTCGCGGTCTGCGACATTCTCGACGATCGCGCACGAGCTCAGGCGGAAGTGGTCCGCAAGAAGACTGGCAAGCTGCCAGCCGTCTATAGCGGCGACGAGAACGTCTGGGAAAAGATGGTCGCACGGGATGATATCGACGTCGTCTACGTTGCCACGCCCTGGGAGTGGCACAAGCCGATGGCGATCCGTTCCATGGAGCTGGGTAAGCACGCCTTCATCGAGGTTAACTGCGGCCTGACGGTCGACGAGTGCTGGGATATCGTCGATGCTTCTGAAAAATACCAGCGCCACTGCCCGATCCTTGAGAACTGCTGCTACGGCGAAGAAGAACTCTTTGTCCTGAACCTCGCCCGCCAAGGCTTCTTCGGCGACCTCAAGCACGGTGAATGCGGCTACATCCATGACCAGCGCGTCAGCGGTTCCGGCCCGAAGGGCTACACCTTCATGGATGCGCAACGCGAATGGCGCCGCAATTACTCCACCCTGCTCCAGGGCAATGTCTACCCCACGCACGGCCTCGGCACGATTTCCCAATACATGGGCATCGGCCGCGGCGACGCCTTCAAATACGCGGTGTCGGTCTCATCGCCTGAGTTCGGCCTATCCCAGCTGCGTGAGCGCGTGAAGCCAGACCGCGATCGCTCTAAGGATCAGAAGTTCGTCTGCGGCGACATGAACACCTCGATTGTGAAGACCGAGCTCGGCCGCACCATCGTCATCCAGCACGACAACACCAGCCCGCGCCCTTACACGCGCGGCAACCTACTCAGCGGCTCCCTCGCCACGTTCGCAGGCTATCCGAACCGCTTGGCGATCGATGCCGACAACGCGAGCCCGCTACTCGACGCCAAGGAGAAGCGGAATAGCCACTCTTGGACATACGAAGGCGATAAACTGAAGAAGTTCATGGCCGCAAACATGCACCCCCTACTCAAGAAACTGATGGCCGAAGCCAAGAAGGTCGGCGGACACGGCGGCATGGACCACGTGATGAGCTACCGCTTCCTCGACTGCATCCGCCAAGGCATCACGCCTGACCTCACCGTCTATGATGCCGCTTCTTGGTCGGCCTTGGTCGACCTATCGGACCGCTCCGTGCGCGATGGAAGCATCCCGGTCGCCTATCCCGACTTCACCCGCGGCGGCTGGAAGACCCTCAAACCCCTCCCCATCGTCTCCTGAACCCCTGCACCCATCTCTATCTTGTTTCCCAACCGCCAACCGCCAACCGCTAAAACCTTCCCCACCATGAACCTCCCCGAAAACTCTAACCGTCGCGACTTCCTCAAACTCGGCGCACTCGCCGGCCTCGGTCTCGGCCTCAGTGCCGTCCCATCCGCCGAAGCCAAGCCCGATCCCCGCGACCTCAAACTCCTCAATGCACGCGACATCTCCGCGACTCGTCCTCGCCCAGCCGGCAACAAGCCCGTGTGGGACTTGACGACCAAGCCCATCGAGAAAGTCCGTGTCGCCGTCATCGGACTCAACCGCGGCCGTTCCCATGTGAACTCTGCCGCCAACATCCCGTTCGCCGAAGTCGTCGCCGTCTGTGATATCGTCGAGCAGCGCGCCAAGAGTGCGGCCGAGAACGTCAAGAAAAAGACCGGCAAGGAGCCGGCCATGTATTTCGGCGACGAGAATGCCTGGGAGAAGATGCTTGAGCGCGACGATATCGACGTCGTCTTTGTGGCCACGCCCTGGGAATGGCATGTGCCGATGGCCCTCAAGGTTATGGAAAAGGGCAAGCACGCCTTCATCGAGGTCTCTCCTGCCGTTACCGTCGACCAGTGCTGGCAACTCGTGGATATGGCGGAGAAGACCCAGCGCCACTGCTCCATCATCGAGAACTGCTGTTACGGCGAGGAAGAGCTCTTCGTGCTCAATCTCGCCCGCCAAGGCTTCTTCGGCGATCTCAAGCATGCCGAGTGCGCCTATATCCATAATCTTGGCGGCGGCGTCCTCTGGAGCCTCGGCAGTGAAGGCGACTGGCGCCGCGACTATCACCGCTTCATGGACGGAAACCTGTACCCCACGCACGGGCTCGGCCCGGTGGCACAGTACCTGAACATCGGCCGCGGCGATGCGTTCAAGTTCGTCGTCTCCGTCTCGTCGCCGGAATTCAACCTCACTCAGTTCCGCGATAAGCACCAACCGAACGAAGGAAGGCACAAGGATGAGAAGTTCGTCTGCGGCGACATGAACACCTCAATCATCAAGACGCAGCTCGGACGCACCATCATGATCCAGCACGACGTCGTGAGCCCCCGCCCGTATACGCGCATCAACGCTCTGTGCGGCACCCAGGCCACGTTCTTCGGTTACCCCGGACGCCTCGCGATCGACGCAGATAATCAGCATCCCGTCCTCGATCCGAAGGAGAAACGCAGCAGCCACGAATGGACCTACGAGGGAAAGAAGCTCGATGCATTCATGAAGGCCAACCAGCACCCGCTCATCAAGAAGGTCGGCGAACTCGCCAAAAAGGTTGGCGGCCACGGGGGTATGGATTTCGTCATGGCCTACCGCATGCTCGATTGCGTGCGCCTGGGCATCACGCCCGACATGACCGTCTACGACGCAGCCGACTGGTCCGCGATCCTCGAGATCTCCGCCCGCTCGGTAAAAGAAGGTAGCATGCCCATCCACTGCCCCGACTTCACCCGCGGCGGCTGGAAGACCATCAAGCCCCTCGGCATCGTCTCTTAAGCGACGCACCCAGCGCTCCTAGGACCCGGCCAGTCGGCCGGGTCTTTTGTTTGCGGGGACCCCTCACTCTAGCGGTCAGATTACCTAGGTTGAGATAACAATCCGGGCATCCGATGCTTGACTGTATTCCAAATTGGAATGTATTATGCCCTCACTCGAATGGATCGTCTCGCCGACTCCTGAATTCATCCGCACCTCCCACGCATACGAAAAGAAGCATCCGGATGAACTCGCCGCCACCCTCGCCAACCTCCTCAACCGCTACCTGCCTCGACTGAACCACGCCCGCCGCCATGGCCTCGTCTACGCTGGCTGCCTTCACCACGAAGGCCATGGAGTCATCGCCATCGACCAGAGCGGCCAAGGCCGGAACCTCAGCGAAACCAGGCTGTATGCCTACCCACACGACGAATCCCTCACCCTTCATCTCCTGCTGATCGCCGATAAATCATCGCAAAAGCGCGACCTACGTATCGTCCACGAAATCCTCCAACGACTCCGAACCGACCCATCACATGGCTAAGATTCCCATCCCCCTACGCACGAACCGCTACCGGAACGTGGAAGACCTCCGCAAGGCCGGCATCATTTCGGCCGAGACTGCCCTTCGCGTCCGTGCCGCCGGCGGACGGACCAAGGTCATCACACAGCTCGTCTGCCAGCGGCTGAGCGCCGGGCTTTCCCAGAAGGACGTCGCCCGACGGATGGACCGTACCCAGAGCTGGGTCTCTAAGTTCGAAGACCGTCTCGATGCCGAACTCACCCTCGGAGATATTCAGGCCTACTGTCAGGCTATCGCCGGAGGACTCGCTCTAGAATTCGGACGTCGCGTTCATACCGCGGCCTGAGCGGGCTTCGGGATTGCCCCCGCTTGCGTGGCGACAAAGACTACGCCCATGGGCTCACCCGCCGTACTCGCGACCTGGA
>CANCHK010000058.1 GCA_947377865.1 Opitutia bacterium
TCGTCGTAAGATTTCAGCGTCCAACCATCGATGCGACGGCCCAGCGGAACCCACTGGCGCTTGCCCGAAGCGTCTTCGATCGAGAAGAGCTTGTCCTTCGTCAGCACCCCATGGAAGAAAGGCAGGTTGCTCTTGGGTCGAGGGGGCTGGGCCGGGGCCACCGGCGTCACCGCAGGCGCGGACGAAACCGATGGCGCCGCCTCACGGGATTCCAGGTCCGCATCCAACGTCAGCGTACCGTCTTTATTGACCTTCGGCGTCACCGTGAAGACCACGCCTTCGTCGGCTGAACCGACGCGGATGGTCGTCTTCTTACCGTCTACGGTAATGACCGTAGGTTCGGCGTAGACCTCCGGCTTACCGTCCTTATCAAGACGGGTGAACGTGGCCTTCACCTTCAGGTGCGTCGGCACCGCTTCTTCCGCTGCGCAGACCGTGGCGGCCGACAGGACGAGAAGCAGCAGGCGGAGCATCGATTAGCGGGCGACGGGAGTCGCCGAGACCGAAGCGCTGACGGAAACCTCGAGGCCACCCACGCCAGGAATCTTGGCGATCTCCCCAGGGCGCACCGTTACGACCGTATTGAGTTCACTGGCGGAAGCTTCGATTGAAGACTTGTAGAGGTGTAATTCCTGATGGGTGGTGCCCTGAGCGACGACGAGCATCTCCTTCTCCTTGTCGTAGGATTCGAGGGTCCACCCGTCGACGATGGCACCAACCTTATACCAGCGGCGCCCGCCCTTGCTGTCCTGGATGGAGAACAGCCCATCTTGGGAGAGGACCGAAAAGAAGGTGAGTGTTCCGTCGTGCGATTTCGACTCGCGCTTGCGTTCGCGCTTCGCGTCCTTCGGATCGACCACCTCGGGCTTGGCGGTAATGACGACGCGAAGGGCAATGCTGACCATGCCATCGGGCTGGACGGTCGGAGCGATGACGAGTTCCATGCCACCCTGGGGCTGGCCTTTCAGGTCCTTGGGGTCGGGCTTACCCGCCACGGAGACGCGGGCTTCGGAGCCGGAGATGACCGAGACGGAAGGAGCTATCATGCTATCCGACTTGCCGGTCTTCGGATCAAGATGGGAGACCGAGGTACGCACGGTAACCGTGGGCGGAGGGGCCGGAACCGGCGCCGGGACCTGGGCGCCGAGGGAGATGGCTAGGAAGGAGCCTAGGGCGAGCAAGAGGAGACGGGGAGCCATGGGGGTCGGCATAGTTCTATTTCCCTTATACCCCATCGCGAGGCAAAAGGTTGCATCACGGACCGCCGAAACCTCAGAGTCGCTTGAAGATCAGCGAGGCGTTGTGTCCGCCAAAGCCGAGGTTGTTCGAAATCGCCACGTCCACCTTGCGGGCCTTGGCGACGTTCGGCGTGTAGTCGAGGTCGCAGTCGGGGTCAGGGTTCTCGTAATTAATCGTCGGCGGAATCATGCCCGTGTGGATGGCCATCACGCAGGCAGCGGCCTCGACACCACCGGCGGCACCCAGCAGGTGACCCGTCATCGACTTGGTCGAGGAGATGGAGATCTTGGGGGCGAGGTCGCCGAAGCAGCGTTTGATCGCGAGGGTCTCGCAACGGTCGTTGATTGGGGTCGAGGTACCGTGGGCGTTGATATAGCCCACTTCGGACTTTTCGATGCCAGCCTCGGCGAGGGCGCGGTTAAGGCAGAGCGCGAGGCCCTTCCCTTCCTGATCCTGGCCGGTGATGTGATACGCATCGCAGGTGGCACCGTAGCCGGCGAGCTCGCAGTAGATGCGGGCGCCACGAGCCTGGGCGTGCTCAAGGGATTCGATAACGAGGACGCCAGCGCCCTCCCCCATGATGAAACCGTCACGCAGCTTATCGAACGGGCGGGAGGCCTTCTCGGGAGTGTCGTTGAAGTCGGTCGACATCGCCTTCATGTTGCAGAAGCCAGCGTAGCCGAGGCGCGTGATGGCGGCTTCGGAACCTCCGGAAAGCATGATGTCGGCATGACCGTCACGGATATGGCGAAGTGCTTCGCCGAGGGCGTGGGAGCCGGAGGCACAGGCCGAGACGACGCCGAAGTTGACGGACTTAGCCTGGAACTCAATGGCCACGACACCGGAGGCGATGTTGGCGATAAGCGAAGGGATCGTGAAGGGAGAGACGCGGGATGGGCCGCGCTCGATGAGGATGCGAGCCTGGTTCTCAATCGTTTCCATGCCGCCGATGCCGGAACCGATGATAACGCCGAAGCGATCGGAATCGATCTTCGTGACGTCAACGTTGGCATCCTGGATGGCGAGGCGGGAGGCGGCGACGGCGTACTGTGTGTAGCGGTCGTTACGCTTAGCTTCCTTAGCGTCCATGTACTTAGCCGGATCGAAATCGCGGACTTCGGCACCGACCTTGGACGGGAAGTCCGTGGGATCAAAGCGGGTGACACGCGAGATCCCAGAACGTCCCTTAATCAGGGCGTCCCAGAAAGTCGCATTATCGTGCCCGAGGGCCGTCAGAGAGCCGATGCCCGTGACGACTACCCGGCGAGATTTGCGGTCGGAGCTCAAGGGGGCGGGCCTACGAGGAAAGCCCGGTCTGATTACTTGGTGGCGTGGACCTTGATGTGCTCGATCGCATCACCAAGGGTCTTAATACCGGCAGCCTTATCTTCCGGAATCGTGATGCCGAACTCGTCTTCGAAAGCCATGATGATTTCGACGAGGTCAAGGGAGTCAGCCTTTAGGTCGCCCTGGAAGCTGGCCGTAGGGGTCAGTTGGTCGGGGGTGACGGAGAGTTGCTTGACGATGATGTCCTTGACGCGCTGTTCGATGTTTTCGGGCATAATAAAAGGGTGTTTTGTTAGGTTTTGGGGTGTCAGATAGCCATTCCTCCGTCAACCGAAAAGACCTGACCGGTGATATAGCCCCCCTCTTCGGAGGCCAGATAATCGACCATGGCGGCGATGTCGTTGACTGAGCCAAATCGTCCCAGAGGGATGACGCTGAGGATCTTCTGTTTCACCTCTTCGGAAAGTTCGCCGGTCATGTCCGTGGTGATGAAGCCAGGGGCGACGGCGTTGGCAGTGATAGCGCGGCCAGAGAGCTCGCGGGCGAGCGTCATGGTGAGCCCGTGCAGGCCTGCCTTAGCGGCAGCGTAGTTGGCCTGACCTGCATTACCCTGCACGCCGGTGACGGAGGAGATACTGATGATGCGACCCCAGCGCTTTTTGGTCATCGGGCGCACGAGGCCTTTGGTCCAATAGAAGGCGGATGAAAGATTGGTGGAGATGACATCGTTCCAATCCTGTTCCGACATCGCCATGACGAGCTTGTCGCGAGTGATACCGGCGTTGTTGACGAGGATCTCGACGGCCCCGAACTCGGCGTTGATCTGCTCGCACGCCTTGGCGACAGCGGCGGCGTCCGAGACGTCGACCTGGTAGGCCTTGGCTTTCTGACCCTTGGCAAGGATGTCATTGGCGACCTGCACGCAGGTGTCGGACTTCGAGACGCAAAGTACGGTGTGTCCGTGGGAAGCGAGACGTTCCGCGATGGCCTTGCCGATGCCGCGACCGGCTCCGGTGACGAGGGCGACGCGAGGAGAGTGCGTGAGATGCATCGGGCTTTTATGTGCAAGGAAACAAGGCTTCTGGCAAGTGGCTAATACCCCGCCGAAAGCCCCCGGCCCCGCCCTATGCGCTCAGTACACGTCGCGTTGGTAGCGTCCGTCCTTCTTAAACTGCTTCACCCAGTCCACAGCGGCCTCGGGCGCCATGCCGCCCTGCTCGGCCACGATGGCATGCAGTGCTGCGTCGACATCCTTGGCCATGCGCTTGGCGTCGCCGCAGACGTAGAAATAGGCGCCCTGCTGAATCCACTTCCAGAGTTCGGAAGCATTTTCGCGCATGCGGTCCTGCACGTAGACCTTGGCCGCCTGATCGCGCGAGAAAGCGGTGTCGAGACGCGTGAGCGCGCCCGTCTTCAGGTAATCCGCCCACTCGTCGGCGTAGAGGAAGTCGTGGTCCTTACGCTGATCGCCGAAGAAGAGCCAGTTCGGCCCCTTGGCGCCGCGGGTGGCACGGTCCATCACGAAGCTGCGGAACGGCGCGACGCCGGTGCCGGGACCGACCATTATGACCGGAATGCTGTCATCGGCCGGCAGGCCGAAGTGCGAATCAGCGACGAAGATCGGGAGATCGGGTTCGTTCATGCGGGCACGGTCAGCGAGGTAACTCGAGCAGACGCCCTCGCGCGAGCGGCCGTTGGTCTCATAGCGGACGACGGCGACGGTCAGGTGGATCTCCTGCGGGTACTTCGAAGGCGCGGAGGAGATCGAATACAGGCGCGGCATCAGCTTGCGCATGAGCTCGATGACTTCCTGCGCGGACGGACGGGCGGATGGGTACTCCAGGAAGAGATCGAGGAATTCGCGCTGCTCCATCCAGGCCTTCTTCTTTTCCGGGTCGGCTTCGCCGATGGCGGCGGCGAGGCGGGCCTTGTCGGCGGCGTCCGTCGCACGGTCATGCAGGAGCTGGGCGAACTTGTAGGTCGGTCCGTTGAGTGCAAGGCGAGTCGACAGTGCTTGGCGCAAGGCGACCGGGGCGACGTCCTTTGGGATAGTCACCTGCTCTTCGCCCGTGAAGCCGGCGGCTTTCAGCAAGGCGGCCACGGAAGCCGGATTGTTGGTCGGAAAGACGCCGAGGCTGTCGCCGCACTTGTAGGTCAAACCGCTGCCCGCCAGGGAGACCGAGAAATGCTGGGTGTCCTTCTGGCTGGCTGGGGAACTCAGACGACGACGGTCGACAAGGCGGGCCGGGAAGGGATGGTTCTTGTCGTAAGGAGCGGACATGAAAGTACCCCGCAGGATGCCTAGCGGGGCACTGATGCAAACCTCTTTTGAGCGCGGGGTTACTTCCAGACTTTGACCCAGTCGATGTCGATGTCGTCGGGTAGGCTCTTGAGGTTCAATTTCAGGCGATCTTCCTCGAGGATGCGGTGGTAGATCGTCAGGTTCATTGGCCGGGTGAATTCCTTGCGTTCGAGCTTATGGATAGCCTTGCCATCGATGAACCAGGTGAAGGCCGACTCAGTCCAAAGCACCCCATAGGTGTGAAATTTCTTGGACACGTCGCCGGATTTCATCGCCGGCAGAGGCTTCTCCAGCCGGTAGTCCTGCTGACCTGCATCCGTCAAGCCACGCCCCCACGGATTGACGTGGTCCTTTCCAGGGGCGTGAAAGGCGATTGTGAGGCTGGGCACAGTCTTCTCATCGTCGCTGGTAATTCGGAAGATGCCCGTGTGCCCTTCGGAGGCGTTCATGCGCATCGACGCCTCGAAGTAGCCGTATTGCTGGCTAAACTTGCCGCGCGTGGTGACGCTGTTGGTCTGGATCATATCCGCGCCCATCTTGAGCCCGATCCGTAAGACGCCTTCCTTGCCGGCCTTGGCGAAACTGATCGTATCGGGTGACCCTGTGATGCGCCACTTAGACTCATCCAACTTACCGGCGTTGAAATCGTCCGAGAAGACAAGTTTGCGTCCCGTGCTGGACTGGCCGAAGGCGGAGGCGGCCGCAGCGAAACAAACAAGTATAATCAGACGCATCGCGTTTACTTCCAGATTTTCACCCAATCGACTTCAACGTCGTCCGGGAGTTGATTAAGCTTAAGGTTGGGACGCTCCCATTCGCCGCAGCGATGGCTGATGGTGAGGCTCATGGGGGTATCGATGGCCACGCGGTCGGCCTTATGTACCTGCTTGCCGTTCAGAAACCAAGCGAAGCTCTTATCGGTCCACAGGAGACCGTAGGTATTGAATTTCTTGGAAGCCTCGCCAGCCTTGAGCAGCTTCGCACCGCTGGCATCGGAACGAAAGTCGTGCTGCCCCTTGTCATCCAGGAAACGGGCCCAAGGGGAAAGGTAATCGCCGCCGGTGCCCTCCCAATATACGGTAATGAAAGGGATAGCCTTTTCGTCCTTTCCGCGGAGCGACAACGCAGACCCGTGGCCCTTGTAGGCGTTCATCCGAATGGAGGCCTCGAAGTAGCCCCGCACCTGCTCAAACTTTCCGCGCGTGCTAATCCCGTTCGTCTGAATCATGTCATCCTTCTTGATCAAGGTGATCCGTACGCCGCCGATCTTGGCGGCCTTGAACGTGGTGACCGCGGCAGGGTCGCCTAGGGTCGCCCACTTGGACGAGTCGAGCTTGTCTCCGTCGAACTCGTCCGAGAAGGCCAGCTTCATGCTCGAGGCCGGATTGGCGGCGCCGAGGGCGACCGCGGAGAGGCAGAATGCGAAGAGCGATTTCATGGAAAATTACAGAGGATTACTTCCAGACCTTCACCCAATCGACCTCCATGTCGTCAGGCAACTGCTTGAGGTTAAGGTTAGCGCGCTCGAATTCAGCGACGCGATGAGAGAGCTGAATGTTCATCGGCCGAGGCATGTCGTTCTTGTCGACCTGATGGACCTTCTTGCCGTTAATGAACCAGATAAAAGATTTGTCGGTCCAAAGAACCCCATAAGTATTGAACTTCTTGGTTGCTTCACCGGCCTTAAGAAACTGGGTTCCCTTTCCTTCCGGACGGAAGTCGCGCTGACCCGCGTCATCAACCTTGCGCGCCCATGGCAACAGCTGGTCGGCACCGAGGCCCTCGAATAGGACCAACATGGCCGGGGTGACTTTCTCATCATTGGGCGAGAGACGAATAAAGCCGGTGTGCCCCTTATAAGCCGGCATCCGGATCGAGGCCTCGAAGTAGCCGTATTGCTGCTCGAATTTCCCCTTGGTGGTCAAGGTGTTCGTCTGGATCATGTCGTCGGCTTTGCGGAGGGAGATGCGCAGCACCTTGTCCTTACCTCCCTTGACGATGGATACCGTGTCGGCGTTGGCCGGCAGCGACCACTTCATGTCATCTACCTTGTCGCCGGTGAAGTCATCGGAGAAGGTGATCTTCTTACCGCTAGAAGGGTCGACGGCGTTGGCGGCGACGGATAAGAGGAGGAGGAGATATCTCATGGAATTTTAAAAACCCTGACCCAATCAATCTGCATCGGCTCCGGACCAAGCTTAGGATTAGGGTATTCCTTAAGTAGGCCGCCTTCGGGAAGACCTAGGTGAAGGCTGATATAAACGGGGTCGACAGGCGTCGGGCGCGATAACTTATGCACCTGCCGGCCATCGACGTACCAGATATAATTCTTGTCGGTCCATTGCAGGCCGTAGGTCACAAATTTCTTATACGACTTACCGCCGTCCAAGGCGATTGGACTGTCCTTGGGCGAGAGGGGATGCTTGCCGGCATCGTCGAAGAAATTGAGGCTGGGAGAAACCTTATCAGCTCCGGTAAACCAAAAAAACATCTCCGCAGAAGGCAATTTGGCGAAATCCGCATTCCGGAACTCGAAGACCGCCCAGCCCCGGTTCTTCGCCTGGATGGCACGGATGGACGCCTCGAAGTAGCCTTGCCCATGAGAAAACTTGCCCTTGGTATCGACGCTCCCACCGCTCCAGAATCGAGGCTGGTCCTTCGGAGCGACCTCCAACTGCAACTTGCCATCGACGATATGGACCGGTCCGCTGACGTTCCACTTCTTCGTATCGATCTCCTTGGCGTCAAAATTATCCTCCCAGACCGGCTTGAGCCCAGAATTAGGAGCGGCGCCCAGCGATAGGGCGACAAAGAGAGAGCAAAGCAGCGAAGCTTTCATGAAGGGGTATCAAGGATTGAAATCGGGGCGACGGAAGAGGCAAGCCCTACCCTCTTATTGGTATACCTTGACCCAGTCCACCCGCATGGGCTCCGGCCCCTTGCTGGGATCGGGAAACTTCTTCAACAAACCGGCTTCAGGCAGTCGGCTATGGTCAAAACTGATGTGCATCGGCTTAGGTGTGGGCGGCTGGCGCATGGTCTGGACCAGTCGTCCGTCCACATACCAGCGATAGTCGCTGGGCGTCCACCAGAACGCGAACTTATGGAATTTCTTCGGGTACGTGTCGTCCTTGGGGATGGGATTGTCCTTGGGCTTGAGGGAACGTCCGCGTTCCTCGTTCACGATCCACAGGGCAAGGCCGACGGAGTCTCCGCCGCCATTCTCATAGCCCATCCCGGCTGCCGGAGGCTTATTGTCCGCGTTGCCGATCCCGAAACCGCAACCGTGCCCGCCGGTCTGCACAAACTGAATCGAAGCCTCCACGTAGGCATAGGTCACGGCATATTTTCCTTTGGTGTCCAACTTTGATCCGCGCCAGAACATGGATTTTGAACCTGGCGTGATTTCCAGCGAAAGCTGGCCGTCGACGACCTTGACGCCGGCCGGATTGCTGATGTTCCACCTCTTCTTGTCGAGCTCTGGTCCGTTGAAGTCCTCCGACCACACGAGCTTCATGTTCGTCTCGGGACCGGCGAACAGCGCGCAGGCGCAAAAAGATAATATAAATAGTCGCGAGGGGTACACGGCTAAGGGGTTCCCCTTGAGGAAAAACCCCTAGCCCCAGGGCGCAAGCCCTAGATAACCCCTCCGACCTCAGTTCTCGAAAATCGAGTCGATTTCCTTGCGGGAAAGCGGGCGGCAATCGCCTAGGGGCATTTTCCGGAGCACCAACCCGCCAATCTGGAAGCGGCGGAGAGTCTTCACATGGAAACCAAAGATCTCAAAGAGACGACGGATCTCGCGCTTACGCCCCTGGTCAAGATGGATTTCGAGGTGGGCGGCGTTATCCGGGTGACGGATGACCTTCTTAAAGCGCAGGTGCTCCCCTTCTTCCACGGCTCCCTTGAGCAGGCGCGGCGTGAGCGTGGGATCGTAGTCGCGATTAAGGATAATCTCGTATCGCTTGATGACGCCGCCGGACGGATGCATGACCTTGTTGGCCAGCTCACCGTCATTGGTCAGGATGAGCAGGCCTTCGGAATCCTTGTCGAGACGACCGACGCAGAATAGTCGCAGCTTCCCGTATTCCGGAGGGACCATGTCGAAGACCGTCTGGCCCCCGTGTGAGTCGTCGTTAGTACAGAGGTAGCCGCGGGGCTTATTCATCATCAGCACCACCGTCCGATTGAGGGGCTTGATGTGCTGGCCCTGGCAGATGACGACGTCCACAGCCGGGTCAACCGGCTGACCGGTCACGGCCAGTTTCCCGTTGATCATCACGGACCCCGAGGCGACCAGACGCTCCGCCTCACGGCGGGAGCAGACCCCCGCCTGAGCGAGGAACTTGTGAATACGCATGGGTCCTTCGGAGGGCACGCCACTGGATTGAGGCATTTATCCCCGTAGGGCGAGACAATCAATCGGCGGGCGAAATGGAGGACTTTTCTCGCCCTCGGCGGCCTGACCGTCTTAGTCATCCCCCATGCGCCTCATCGACGGAAACGCCATCGCCCAACAGGTCCTCGCCGAAGTCAAGGAACGCGTGGCCAAGCTCGCCCCGATTGTCCCCCACGTGGCCTTCGTGCGCGTCGGCGATAATCCCGCCTCCGTGTCCTACGTGACCAAGAAGCAGAAGACCGCGGCCGAAGTCGGCATGAAGGCTTCGCTCCAACTCTTTCCCGAAACGGTCTCCAAGGAAGAACTCTTCGCCCACCTCGACGCCCTCAACGCCGACGCTTCGGTGCACGGCATCCTGATCCAAGCCCCGCTGCCCAAGCACCTCCCCGAGACCGAGGTCTTTAACCGTGTCTCGCCCGACAAGGACGTCGATGGCTTCGGCACGCAGAGCATCGGCCGCCTCGTCCAGGAACTCCCCGGCGCCTTCGCCGCCTGCACGCCTGCCGGCGTCGTCGAACTCCTCCGCCGCTCCGGCATCGAAACCACTGGCAAGCATGCCGTGGTCGTCGGCCGCTCGCTCATCGTCGGCAAGCCCGCCGCTGCCCTACTCCTCGCGAAGGGTTGCGACTGTACCGTCACCATCGCCCACTCCCGCACCAAGGACCTGCCCGCCGTTGTCCGCTTGGCCGACATCATCGTCGCCGCGATCGGCAAGCCCCGCTTCATCACCGCCGACATGGTCAAGCCCGGCGCGGTCGTCATCGACGTCGGCATCAACCGCGTACCCGACGCCACCAAGAAGACCGGCTACCGGATCGTCGGTGATGTCGACTTCGACGCCGTTTCGCCTCTCTGCGAAGCCATCACGCCCGTTCCTGGTGGCGTGGGCCCGATGACCGTGGCGATGCTCATGAAGAACACGCTCGACGCCTGCGAGCGCGCCCAAGCCCGTGGCTAACCCTCCCCCAATCCCGCCTCCCCCCGCGGGATACTGGTGGCGCGCCTTCGCCTGCCTGGCGGACATCCTTCCCCTGATGTTCCTCGGCTGGGCCCTCGCAGGACTACTCGCCGGCCCTGACGAAATCGCCGCAAGGCAGAAGGCCGATGATTGGACGAACCGCTTCGCAGACCAAAACTCAAAATTCTTCAAGTCGGGCAGCCAGCGGGATCGAGAAGCATTGACCACGATGACCGCGAAGCTCCTCGACGAGAAGAGTCCCGACGGCGAAGCCTTCCTCACCTGGTATTCCTTCCAAGGAAATGTGAGTTTCGTTACCATGCTGCTCGCGCTCGCCCTGCAGGAATGGCTGCTCGCCGGACGCACGCTCGGCAAACGCATCTTCAACCTGCGCACGATCAGCTTGCCCGAAATCGAGCCGCCCGGCTTCCTCGCCTCGCTCCTGCGCTCGGCCTGGAAGGCGGCATTCTTCACGCTGCCCAACCCGCTCTTCATGGTGCTCGGCATCATAAACTTCTACGTCCCTGTTTTCCGGCGCGACAAGCGCACGTGGCACGACCTCTGGACGCGCACGCAGGTCGTGGATAACAAGCTCAGCTGAATCCGACATGCGCCTCGTCCTGCTCCTCCTGATCTCGGCGATGTCGCTCAGCGGCGCGGACCTCGCACTCCCTCCGCTGACGGACCAAGGCCCTCAGCCAGGCAAAAGGGCCGCCGTGACTGCGCCAGAATATGCCGGAACTAAGGTGCGTCACCTGATCGCCTTACCTAATGACTGGACTCCAGACTGGAAGGCTCGCGGCAAGAGCTGGCCGGTCATCGCCGAATACACTGGCAACTACTTCCCCACCTCCGGCTCCACCGGCGAAGTCGAAGGCGCCGGCCTCGGCTTCGGCGTCACGCGCGGTAAGGCCATCTGGATCGTCCTGCCCT
>CANCHK010000059.1 GCA_947377865.1 Opitutia bacterium
CCGCCCCCGAAGGCGGCCACGTCCGCGTGCAGCCGCTCCTGGAATGGACCGAGCTCGACATCTGGGAATACATCCGCCGCGAGAACATCCCGAACCCGACCCTCTACTTCGCCCGCAACGGCAAGCGCTTCCGCTCCCTCGGCTGCCATCCGATCACGCACCCGGTCGACAGCCCGGCCAGCAACATCGACGAGGTCATCGAGGAACTGAAGCTGACCAAGACCAGCGAACGCGCCGGCCGCGCCCAGGACCACGTCGGCCGCAACTCGATGCAGGAACTCCGCGCCAAGGGCTTCATGTGAGCCGCCTGACCATCCCGCAACCTTCCAACCCATTTCCTCAAAGTGAGCACCTCTAACACCACCGCCGAAGACCATCGTAAGATGCACGTCGTCGTCGTCGGCCACGTCGACCACGGCAAGTCCACCTTTGTCGGCCGTCTCCTTAACGACACCGACTCCCTGCCTAACGGCAAGATCGAGCAGGTTCGTAAGAACTGCGCCATCGAAGGTATGGAATTCGAATACGCCTTCCTCCTCGACGCCCTGATCGAAGAGCAGGAACAGAACATCACCATCGACACCACGCGCATCTTCTTCCGCACGAAGCAGCGCGCCTACGCGATCATCGACGCCCCGGGCCACAAGGAGTTCCTCAAGAACATGGTGACCGGCGCCGCCAGCGCCTCCGCCGCCCTGCTGCTCATCGACGCCAAGGAAGGCGTGATGGACCAGTCCCGCCGCCACGCGTTCCTGCTCTCCCTCCTGGGCGTGAAGCAGCTCGTCGTGCTGGTGAACAAGATGGACCTCGTCAACCATTCCGAGTCCACCTACCAGAAGATCGTCGCCGAATACTCGGCCTTCCTGAAGACGCTCGGACTAAATGCCGTCCACTTCATCCCGATCGCGGCCAAGCACGGCGAGAACGTCGTCGACCGCTCCGCCAAGATGGCCTGGTGGAAGGGCCCGACGGTTACCGAAGCCCTCGACGCCTTCTCGCACGAGGATGACCTCACCGGCCTGCCCCTCCGCCTGCCGGTCTCCGACATCTACCGTTTTGACCACCGCCGCATCATCGCCGGCCGCGTCGAAGCCGGCGCCATCCGCCCCGGCGACGAGCTCATCTTCCAGCCCGGTGGTCGTCGCAGCACGGTCCGTACGTTCGAAGACTGGCCGGGCCCTGAATCCCGCTCGGTGGTCGGCACGGGCGGCTCTGCCAGCGTGACCCTCTCCGAGCAGATCTTCGTGGAACGCGGACAGGTCGCTTCCCACCCAGCCAACCAGCCTCGCGTCGGCCGCGAATTCCGCGCCCGCATCTTCTGGCTGGGCAAGGAACCGCTCGTCCAAAACAAGACCTACCGCCTGCGCCTGCTCACCCAGAACGTCGACGCGGTCATCGCTAAGATCATCAAGGTCACCGACGCCTCCACGCTCGAATCCAAGGAGGCCGCTAGCGTCCCCCGCGACTCGATCTGCGAGGTGATCGTCCGCGCCACGCGTAACATCGCTTACGATCTGCACAGCGAGTGCCCCATCACGGGTCGCTTTGCCCTCGAAGAAGGCGGCCGCATCCATGGCGGCGGCATCATCCTCGACGCCGTATCGAAATCCGAAGCCCCTTCCGGCAAGGTCACCGCCTCCGAACGTGGCGCCCGCGCCGGCCACCCGCCGGCGGTCGTCTGGTTCACCGGCCTCTCCGGCTCGGGTAAGTCGACCATCGCCGAAGCCGTGGAACGCCGTCTCTTCGATGCCGGCCGCAACGTCATCCGCGTCGACGGCGACGACCTCCGCGTCTCGCTCAACCGCGACCTAGGCTTCTCCGCCGCCGACCGCGCCGAAAGCGTGCGTCGCGCCTCCGCCGTCGCCGGCCTCTTCGCCGGCACGGGCCACATCACGCTCGTCACCCTAATCGCACCGCTGGCCGCCGACCGCGCCAAGGCCCGCGCTGCCCTCGCGAACCACACGTTCATCGAGGTCTTCGTCGACGCCCCGCTCGCCGTCTGCGAATCCCGCGACGTCAAGGGACTCTACGCCAAGGCCCGTCGTGGTGAGATCGCCGAATTCACCGGCATCTCCTCCCCGTACGAAGCCCCCGAATCCCCCGAGGTCCATATCAAGACCGACAAGACCTCCCAGGAAGAAGCCGTCGACCTCGTGCTCAGCGCGATCGACAAGATCCTCCAGGGTAAGGGCGACGATTGGGAAGTGTAAGCGAAGAATAAGGGGGCACGTGGGCAAGTAAGTGCAGCCAAGGCTATTTAGTCTTGGCTGCCTACCCCCACCCCTACCCCTAACCCTACCCCTAATCTTGCCCCCTTGCCCACCTGCCCACTTGTCCCCTACATAGTCCCATGCGCCTGACCCCAGCCCTCCTCCTCCTCGCCTGCCTCTGCGCCTTCGCAGCTGAGCCCCGTAAGAACGTCCTACTACTCGTCTCCGATGATTGCGGCACCCGCATGGGGACCTACGGCGGTCCGGCGCTGACGCCGAACATCGACGCGCTCGCCCGAGAAGGCGTCCGCTTCGATCGCGCGTATTGCCAATATGCGCTCTGCAATCCGAGCCGCACCTCCTTCCTCACCGGCCTTCGCCCCGACACCACCGGCGTCTACGATAACGCCAAGGAGTTCCGCAAAGTGATCCCGGACATGGTAACGCTGCCGCAGATGTTCAAGAATAGCGGCTACACCGTAGGTCGCATCGGCAAGCTCTACCACTACGGCGTGCCCAAGGAGATCGGTACCAACGGCCTCGACGACCCTCAGTCTTGGGAACAGGTCTGGAATCCCCGCGGCCGCGACTGCGACGATGAGGACAAGATCTTCTCCATCGGCGTCGGCGCCGGTTCGTCCATCGATAGCGCCAAGGGCAAAACAGGCCAAGTGCTCGTCGGAACGGGCAACTACGGTGGCACGCTGAGCTGGCTCGCCGCCGAAGGCACGGACTCCGAACAGACCGACGGTAAAATTGCCGCGCAGGCCATCACGTTCCTGCAGGAAAAACGCGCCAAGCCTTTCTTCCTCGCGGTGGGCTTCTTCCGCCCGCACACGCCCTACGTATCGCCGAAGAAGTACTTCGGACTCTACCCCAAGGATAAAGTCGAACTGACCCCCGACCCTACCGCCGACCGCGCCTCCAAGCCCCAGGTGGCCCTCTCGAACACCGCCGTAGCCAACTATGGCATGACCGAAGACACCCAGCGCACGGCCAAGCAGGCCTATCTGGCTTCGATGAGCTTCATGGACTCCCAGTTCGGCCTCGTGCTCGCGGAACTGAAGAAGCAGGGACTGGATAAGAACACCGTCGTGATCTTCATCAGCGACCACGGCTACAACCTCGGCGAACATGGCCTGTGGCAGAAGCGTTCGCTCTACGAGGATTCCGCCCGCGTGCCCTTCATCATCCGCGACCCGGACAACAAGACCAACGGCCAGTCGACGCAGCGTGTCGCCGAACTGCTCGACCTTTATCCCACCGTCGCCGACCTCTGCGGCCTGACGCCTGACAAGCGCGCCCAGGGCAAGAGCCTCCGCGCCCTCCTCGAAGATCCGAAACGCCCTTGGGCCAATGTCGCCTACACGCAGGTCGACTTCGGCGCCGCCAACCGCGACGCCTCGTTCACCGGTGGCAAACAGAAGAACGCTCCAGCTCGTAAGGTCGGACGTTCGGTCCGCACCGAACGCTTCCGCTACACGGAATGGAACGGCGGCGAGACTGGCATCGAACTCTACGATCACGAGAAGGATCCCAAGGAACTCACCAACGTCGCCAAGGATCCCGCCTACGCCCAGTTCGTGTCGGAGTTGAAGGCGACGCTGGCCAAAGGCACGAACTAAGAGGGCCGAATCTGTCTTGAGGTAGGGACAGCACCACCTGCTGTCCTAACTTGGTTGCGTTGGGTAGGGTCGACCATCCTTGGTCGACCGCGGCCGAGCAGGGATGCTCAGCCCTACCCCAAGCCATCCACCACCCCGTTGACTCCCCGCTCCAAGCGGATACCCTGTGGGAATGAAAGTCCTGCACATCGACGCTTCTCCTCGCACGGTAAGGTCGGTGACCCGGAAGCTTTCTGCAGGTTTCATCCAGAACCTACGTCTGAAAGTCCCCGGGCTGCAAGTCACCCATCGCGACGTTGGTCATCATCCACCGCCCTTCATCTCCGACGCTTGGGTCGGCGCGGCCTTCGCCCCGGCGGACCACGATGACCCCTCGATGAAAGGCGTATTGCATCATTCCGACGCCCTCACGGCCGAGCTACTAAGTTGCGATACATTGCTCATCGCGACACCGATGCACAACTTCTCTATCCCGGCCTGCCTCAAGGCCTGGATCGACCAGGTGGTGCGCACGGACATGACCTTCAAGCTGACCGAGGAAGGCGTCGAGCCGCTCGTCAAAGGCAAAAAGGCCCTCGTCGTCACTTCCCGCGGCGGCTTCGTGGCCGGCACGGACTTTGATTTCCAGGAACCCTACCTACGCAAGATTCTCGGCTTCATCGGCATCACCGATATCACCTTCGTCCACGCCGAAGGCGTCAACAGTGGCGAGAAGGAACGCGAAGCCGCCATGACCCAGGCCTCCGCGAAGTTGATCGAATTGGCGAAGGGGTGGTAGAGGCACGCCGTTGATTGGTTAAATGGTTGGATCGTTGGCTGGCAGAGAGGCATCGCCGCTCATTCTGCACTCATCGATTCAAATCATTCAACAATCCAACCATCCAACCGGTCAGGCGTACTTCAGCTGAACCGTCTTACCCGTCTTGATCGACTCGTAGATACCGTCGATGATGACCATGTCGCGACGGCCGAGCTCACCGGAACAAGTGACGGGCTGCTCTTCGCGGAATGCGGCGGCAACGCCATCCATGTGGCGCTGCTGCTGGCGGAAGATGCCGAAATCCAGCTTACCCTTCGATGAGGTCGTGATGTTGAGCTTACGGTAGCTGAAGACCGGCTTTTCGCCCTTGAACCAGCCCTTCTCCGCTTCGGCCAGGAACTCGGCACGATTGGCGTCATAGCCCGTCCAGACATTGGCGACGGCTCCGTTGGCGAAATCGAGGCGGAACTCCATGGCCTGCTCGACCTCGGTGAAGAATTCCGGCTGGGTCTTCGGTAGTTCCTTGGCCGTGACCGAGACCGGATTGGCATCGGCCGCCATGCAGCAGGCGTGGATCGAATAGATGCCCATATCCAGAAGGGAGCCGCCGCCCGAGAGTTTCTTCTCGATGCGCCAAGCATGCTTTTTCAGCGTGAAGCCGTTGGCGGTGGTGATCTTCATGAAAGGACCGAACTCCTGGGTCTTGGCGAGACGGACAAGTTCCTGGTGATACGGGTCGAAGTGGAGGCGGTAGCCGATGGCGAGGCGCTTACCGGCCTTCTTGCCCGCGGCGATCATCGTGTCGCACTCGGCAGCCGAAACAGCCATCGGCTTCTCACAGATGACGTGCTTGCCGGCGCCGAAGGCCGCGACGACGTTCTGGGCGTGGATACCGGGAGGCGTCACCACGTAGACGATGTCGATGGCTTTGTTCGCCGCGACCTTGTCCCACTGGTCGTAAGAATAGATATTGGCCTCGTCGAAGCCGTGGAGCTTCGCGAGCTTCACGCCCTTCTCGCGCGTGCCCGTGATTACCGCGACAAGCTTGACGTTCTTGGTCTCGAGCAGCGCCGGCGACAGCTCGCCGTTGGAATAATTGCCCAGACCGCAGAGCGCGAGGCCGAGCGGCTTACCGCTGGCTTCCGCCGCGCGCAGCGCCGGAGCGAGGGCATAACCGGCGGCCAGGCCGCCAAGGGTACCGAGGAAGGAACGACGAGTAGGGCTCATAGGGGTGAGTCCTTTCTACCCCACCCCGCCCGCCCCGCAAGTGCAAGGTACGTGCAGCACCGCGTGCTGCCTGTGAGGCCTGATACTATTTAGCCGGCTGCCCGGCAAAGGCCTGGCGATAGAAGGCCCAGTTTTCATCACCCAATGAACCGAAAACCCTTTCGGGCTCGTGGCCGACTCCGGGGACGATCGTCCAGCCATGCGGAATGCCGAGTGCTTCAAGATGTCGGTGGAAGGCCTCGTTGTTACCGAAAGTCTCGTCCTTATCGCCGATGACCATGCGGACCAGCGATTCCTGCTTAATTTTCTTGGCATTAAGCTGAGCGAATTTTCGCGGACTCACTTCCTGGAAGACGGATTGGTCTCCGCCATAGGCACGTTTCAGCAGGTCCTCGGCTTGGATCCGGCTGGCCCGCGGGGTGCTTTTGAGTTCGGACTGCATGGGTCCGGCGCCGACGATCGAGACCGACCGGAAAAGGTCAGGATACTTGAAGCCCAGGCGAGCGGCGCCGTAGCCGCCCATGCTGAATCCATCCAGCAGGCGACCCTCCCGTTTCGCGATCGTCCGATAAGTCGTATCTACATGCGGGAGCAGATCCCGGATAATCATCGATTCGACCGGTGCGGAGCCATCCGCCCAATCGACATACATCCCCATCTCTAGTCCGTTCACAAAGACTACCAGACAAGGTGGCAGCTTCCCCGCCTCGATGGCCGCATCGAATCGCTTGGCGACACTAGGTATGCCCGGCAAACCGCCACCGGAGCCATGCAACCAATAGACGACGGGGAATCGCCTATTACCGTCGGCCTCATAGGCTGCCGGTCGGTACAGATGATAGCTTACCTCAACTTTGGCGGCCTTGCTGGCAAAGACGTGGTGCGTGACTCGCGGCGCCGGCATCGCCTTCGTCACCCACAGCGGCGTAGCAGCTGCGGGCTGCGGCTGACTATTAGAATTAGCGGCCTCGGCGGCGAACAAAAGCACGCTGGGGATGAACCCTAAAAAGAGACTCCTAAGGAGGGCTTTCGAGCAGATTAGCATGGTCTGAGGTCGTCAGATAAAAAACCAGCAATGTCTGATAGTTACTACCTCACGTCATTTATCGCCCCTTGCCCACGTGTCACCTTGCCCACGTGCCCCCCTAACGTCGTCACTTCTCCCCTTTGAGATAGGCCAACAGGTCTGCCAACTGTTGCTTACTCAGACCCGCTTCAAGGCCGGTGGGCATGAGCGAACCAAGCAACGATTCAAGCTTGGCGAGGTCTGAACGCAGGAGGGTCGCTTCGAGGCCTAACGGGCCACGCAAGGTGATCGAGGTAGGCGTATCACCGACGAGAATACCGCTGAGAATACGTCCGTCCTTGGCCTCGGCGAGATACGCGGTGAAGGCCGGCGCAATCTCGGCGTCAGGGTTCACGATATGGAACAGGATGTTCTCCTTAGTCTGGCGACGGATGTCGAAGAGGTCAGGCCCGACGGCGTGCCCTTCTCTGTCCAAGCGATGGCAGGTGGCACAGACACTATTGAAGACGACGCGGCCATTCGCAGGCACGGGCGTCAGGGCCAAGGCTTGGCTGGCCTGGGCCAAGGCCTCCGGACGCGCCGAGACGGTCAAGAGACGCTCGGCGAGGGCTTTCACGGCCGGATCCTTGGCGGCGAGCACCTGACGTCGGCGGACGCCGGTAAAGGCGCTAGCGGGTAGGTGCTTGGCCTCCACGGCAGCCAGGACGCCCTTCACATGAAACGGAACGCCTAACAGAGCGCCTAGGACGGAATCCCGGCGTGCTGGCGTGTATCGCGACCAACCGGCGAGAAGTGCGGCCGAGACCTCGTCCTTAGGATAGCCGACCACGGCCTTGAGTGAGGCGGCAGCGAGTTCGGGCGCGGATTCAGCCAGTGCGAGCTTCAGTAACGATTCCCCTGAACGCTCCCAAGGCAGCCGGGCCATGAGTTTCACGGCGACCGCCCTCTCCTCAATAGCCTTGGACGAATCCATCGCCACGGAAGGCGACGATTCCAGGAGCGATTGAAATGACGCAGGCAGACCCGCGGGCTTCCGTCCGGCAGAAGAAAGATAACCCGTAAGCAAGGCGAGGCGGACGGATTCGGATGCAGTGCTGGCGGCCGTAAGTTCCGAGGGCTTTGTAAAGGAACCGCCGAGATAGCTGAAGACCTCGGCTAGGCCTGCGCCGACCTTGGCATCGCGCGGGAGTTCGGTCAGCAAAGCCTGAAGGAACGCGCTCTCGCGCCCGCCGATTCCGCTGAGCACAGCAGCACGCATCCATTTGTCTTCGGACTCTCTGAGGGCCGCAGAGGCGAGGGCTTTCGTCGCCTGAGAAGAAGCATCCTCACCGTGTTCGATGATTTGACGGAAGCCAACCCGGGGAGTCATTAACGATACTTGGTGCTGTTGATCCAAAGGCTTGTCGGCCTTCACGCGCCAGATACGTCCCAGTGCCTTGCCAGTCTCGAAGTCAGTATGCTTACGCACCTCCTCTGGCAAGTAGTCCGGGTGCTCGATGACCTTGCGATACATGTCGGCGACGTAGAGAGCACCTTCTGGGCCCTTGGCCAGGTAGACCGGACGGAACCAGTCGTCACGCGAGGCGAGCATTTCACGATCCGCGAATAAAGGCGTGGCGGAGAAAGTCGCACCCTTGGGGGTGAGGCGATCCGCATGCACAAGGTTTCCCGTCGGATCGCAGGAAAAGACCGCACCTTCACATTCAGGGGTCAGGGCACCAGCGAACCACACACGCACCCCACAGGCCGCGCTGAAAGAGCCGGCATGCCCATCGGCGGTGGTGATGTTCGAACTAATCGGAAAAAGCCTGACGCCGTCGTGGCCGCCGTTCATGCCATTGAAGGCGTTGCGCTCGTTGCAATCCTGCACGGTCTCGCTGAAAGCGAGCCGCGGATTACGCTTAAGCCACTTGGAATCAAAGACGACATGCTGGACCGGGACGCGGTTCATACAGATGAAGCGATTACCAAAAGCGTCAAAGCTCATGCCATACTGCGATTTCCCGTCCACCAGTTCGACTTGGAGGGTACTAGGGTGGAATCGGATGTCGGACGTCATCTTGAGCGCTGGACGCTCTGGATGGGACGGACAGGTAACCGAGCCACCGCTGAGTCCGGCGGCGAGGTAGATCCACCCGTCAGGTCCGACCGTCGGGGCATTGACGCGCAGCTGCGTGCTTCCCGTGGTCGCAAAGCCGGTCAGGAGGACGCGACGTTCATCGGCGACGCCGTCGCCATCGTTGTCCTTCAGGAAGAGCACATCCGGCGCGCAGGTGACGATCAGGCCGCCATTCCAAGGTAGCACGCCATTTGGGAAGGTCAGCCCATCGGCGAAGACGGTACGCTTATCCATCACACCGTCGCCATCGGTATCCTCGAGCATCGCGATGACGCCCGCAGGCTTCTCCCCTTCCTTCGGGCCAATCGGGTAGCCGCGGTTCTCAGCGACGAACAGGCGGTCCTTAGCATCGAACGCCAAGGCGCATGGCGAAGCCACCAGCGGCTCCGCCGCCACGAGCTCAACACGCAGGCCCGGCGCGGCCTCGAAGGCCTTCAACGCATCGACCGGAGCGAGCGGGCTCTGGACCGGGGCCGCCGCGAGGGCGGAGACGAATAGGAAGGAAACGAAACGAATCATTTCAGCTGGGGAGGCTGGTCGCCGTAAGCCCACGGCTTGCCGGACGGTCCGTTCGGACGTTCGAGCAACGGTGCGGGTTTCATCTTAGCGGCGAGCTCGAGCCCGACGTTCATGAACTGCGTGCCGGCGGTGACCTCAAGATTACTGTAGCTCGTCAGACGCGTCTCGTAACCACCGCCATGCGGACCGAAGGCCTCTTCATCCGGCACATAGCCCACGCAGCCGTTTGCGAGCTCGACCGGGAAGGTAATCGGGAAACCGCTACGCTTCTTGAGCTGGAGTCCATAGGAGACAAAATATTCGGCGGGATTAGAGAGACAGACCACGGGGCCGACTTGGATGGCCTGCACCTCGACCTCGACGTCGCTTTTCTTAGCGATGAGAGCGTCGAGCAGGATCGTCTCCTTAGCCCAGACCCAATCCTTATGAGTCACCGGCCCTTTGATGCGTTCACGAGCCTCGGCGACGCGCTCAGGAGACGGAATACGACGATGCACTTCCCAAACCTTATGATCGGCGGCGATCGGCACCTCGGCAGTGCGGGTCTGCGACATGCTCAGCAGGACTTTCAAGGCCTCGGCGCCTACGCGTCCACCGACGAACTGGGACCAGTCGTCCGAAGCCGGATTAGCCTTGGGGTCGAGGTTATTGACCTGGGTGACGTCACCGCAGGCGCCCTGAAGGAAGACCACGTTAGCGTCCTTACCGTAATACCCCTGGATGACCTTCTCGGTGTAATGGATCCAGTTCGCGCCGATGCCGTCGGAGTTCGTGGTAGCGTGACAGGAGAAGTTGACGATACAGCCGGCCAGCGTGCCATCGGGGCGCCAGACGCCGATGACGCCGACCTCGTCGTCGGTCGGATTGGCGAATTCGACCACGTCGGGGTTATTCTTGCCTGGGTGCGAGAAGGTCAGTCCATTCTTCATGCGCAGGCGACGATTGAAAGCCACCTGGCTCTCATGGCCGACGCCGTAACCTACCTTGACCGCGGCCTTAGACTGATCGGCGGCGACGATCGCCTCGACCGTGGCGGCGACGACCTTCTTAAGATAGCCCGCATCGGCATAGGATGACTTCAGGTAGGCCAGTTCCTGAATCTCGGCAGAAGCGTGATCAAACTCACCAGGCAAGATCATCCCAACCGGGCCGGAGGAATGCGAATGCGAGGCGCCGATCATCACGTCGGTGATACCCGTGGCGGCTTTCACCAGACCGCGGATCTCCAGCACCGTCTCCCGACGGATCATCAAGGCGTCGATACCGACGAGCGCCACGCGCGTCTGTCCGTCGTCGAAGACGCTCGCACGCACCTTGCAGGCATTGTGAATCTTCTTCGCGTAGACCTTGCCGTAATTGCCTGGAACTTCCATGCCGATGTCGGGCGTGATATCGCGATCGGCGAACCCCACACGGACGCCAGGCTTGGCCGGCGGCGCGGCGAAGAGCGTAACGGACGCCAGGACCAGAAGGACATGGCAGAAACCGAGTCGGGGAGAACTCATAGGGGTAAGAGCAGATATGTCGTGGGAAAGTTCCCGGGACAAGGCGGAGATGCGAATAGGGCCAGGGAGTTCTGGGTAGGGACGGCTCTCCGAGCCGTCCGTTACCTTATTCTCACTGAATACC
>CANCHK010000060.1 GCA_947377865.1 Opitutia bacterium
AAGCTCATGGCCGGGGATGTGAATCGCGTGCAGCCAGAATACCCGATGGCGGCACGCGCTGCGGCTTTCGACAGCCTTTCCATGGCCGGTGCCAAAGTGGTGACCGAGAAGTCGTTCGACGAATTCCATCTCTACACCCTAGGCAACCCCGCGACCCTGCGGGACAAGGAGACCAAGCAGGTCGAGTTCGTCCGGGCTACGGGCGTGAAGGCCGAGCGCATCTATGTCTTCGAGGGCGCCCAGCATTATAACCGCCGTGGGGTCTCCTCGGTCGGAAAGGTCCAGGTCTACCGCGAGTTCAAGAACTCCGAGGCCAACAAGCTCGGCATCGCCCTCCCGAAGGGCAAGGTGCGCTTCTATTCCCAGGATGGCGATCGCCAGCTGGAGTTCGTCGGGGAGAACCAAATCGACCACACCCCGAAGGATGAGACCATCCGCGTCCTCACTGGCAACAGCTTCGACCTCACCGGCGAGCATCGCATGACGAACAATACCGAGGACGGTTCTAATCGCGTCGCGACGCAGACTTTCGAGGTAAAGGTGCGTAATCACAAGAAGGAGCCTGTGGAGATCCGCGTGCTCGAGCATGCGACCCATGGCGGCAACTGGACGCTGACCGCGCAGAGCCAGCCGCATGAGAAGAAGGATGCTACCACCTTCGAGTTCCGCGTCCCCCTCAAGCCTGACGAAGAGAAGGTGATCACTTACACCATCCGCTATACCTGGTAACGGCGGTTAGCGGTTAGGAGAGACAGTAGCTCAAAGGGAGACCGGAAACCGGGACGAATGCTGCGGCATAGGTAGGGACGGCTCTCCGAGCCGTCCGCATGAGGGGCTAGACGGCGGGCTCGGAGAGCCCGCCCTACCATCTGCCACCTGAAACGAATGTCTCTCTCATCCGCTAACCGCCAACCGCTATCCGCTACCACCTATCGTTTAAATTCCGGTAACAACTCCGGCGTCGCGCCGGGTTTGGTGCAGACGAAGGCGGCGACGTCGACGGCGCGCTGATGGATGCGGGAAAGGTCTTCGCCGCGGAGCAGGCCGATGGCGAGGGCGGCGGTGAAGGAATCTCCGGCGCCGACGGTGTCCACGACGGCGACCTTCGGGGCGGTCTTCTCGTCGTATTGGCCCTTATGCCAGACGAGCGAGCCGGCGGACCCTCGGGTGAGTGCGACGGTGTGCAGGTCGAAGCGCTGGGCGACGGCGAGGATGAAGGCTTTCTCATCCTTGGGGAGTCCGAGAAGGTCGGCGACCACGGGGACTTCGTCGTTGTTCAACTTGAAGACATTCGCGAAGCCGAGGGACGATTCGATGACCTCGCGGGAGAAGAAGATCTGGCGCAGATTGACGTCGAAGATGCGGAGACAGTCCGCCGAAGTGTTCTCGAGGAATTCGCGGACGGTACGCCGGCTTTCCGGTGCCCGCTGCGCGAGGGAACCAAAGCAGACGGCCTGGCACTTCTTAGCCAGCAGGGCCAGCGACGCATTCCAGGCGATGTGATCCCAGGCCGGGTCGGCCGCGAAGTCGTAACTCGCCTGCTTGGCGGTATCGAGGGTCACCGTGACCGTGCCGGTCGGGTGTTCGTTGCGCTGGAGGAGCAGGGTGTGGACGTTCTTGGCCGAAAGAGAGGCCAGGGCGTCGTCGCCCAGTTTATCCCGGCCGACCGCGCTGACGACCCAGGCGTCTCCGCCGAGGCCAGCGGCATGGCAGGCGAAGTTCGCCGGGGCTCCGCCGAAATGGGCCGCGTCCGGAAAGACGTCCCACAGCACTTCGCCGAGGCCGACGAGGTTAGGGCGGACGATTTCGGGATTCATATCAGGGAGTCAGTCCGGTGTTGCCCGAAATGTCGACGTCGGAGCATCCCTTGGCGGCCGGGATGTCCCGGGCCGGACCTTCGAAGCGGTTACCTTGGATGACAATCTGTGAGCCGCCGGGCATGAAGGTCATGGCATGCTTCGCGTTCGGACCGCTGATGAAGCGATTGCCCTTGAGGATGACGTTCCCGTAGGTGCCGCCGACTTCGTAGGTCGTGAAATACATCTCGGCGTATTCCTCGTAGTTGCCGGTCACGAAACTACGCCGGCCGCGCTTGGGGTCTCGCTCACACTTGGTCGTGTTGTGCTCGAAGACGTTGTCCTCAATGAGGAGGTTGCGCGGCTGATTGATCCAAGAGCCACGGCCGCCGTTGCGGAAGGTGTTACCGCGCACGACGACGTCCGTGCAGGACTTCTCGATGCTGACCACGCGGGAGCCGTTCGTGCCGTCGACGAAGTTGTCCGTGATGAGCGCCTCCTGGCAGAACTCGGCGAGAAAGAAGGCGCCCATGCGGGAGCCCGTGATCCGGTTGCGGTCGAAGACGATGCGGCGGCTCTTCTGGATATGCATCGTATCGCCGAGGGCGCTCAGCGTATTGCCGCGGACTTCCACATCTTCGCAGCCGACCAGGTCGAGGGCGCCCTTGCCCGGGCCGGCGCCGTTGGGCGAGTAGAGGGCCAGGTGGGCGAAGAAAAGCTGCGTGATGAGCTTGGTCTTCGGCCCAGCTGAAGTCTGGAAGCGGATCGGGGCGCCCAAGGGCTTATCGGCGATGCGGACATAGGTCGGGGTGCTTTCGACGACGAAATACTGGCGTCCACGGACGAGGTTGGAAGGAAGGGTGTCCCCGAAGAAGCAGAGGGAATCGTAGCCGCGGGCGGCGTCACTCCCTTCGCGGACCTTGGAGAGGGGGAGCGGCTTCTGGTTATCGAAGAACACGCGGTCGTCGCCGGCTTCCATTCGTACGCCGTCTTTCACCAAATCGTTCCGGAAGTATTTCTGCGCATGGGCGTGTTCAGTCGGGCCGTATTCCTCCGGCCAGACGGTAATCTGCCAGAGATAGCCATAATCCCACATATACTTTCCGGTGCGTTCTAATCGGCAGTCCGTGACATGGACGCCTTTCGCATAGGTGAGGACTTCCTTCTCCGTGCCTTTCTTTTCTGCGCCCAGGATCGTGATGGCGGCGCCCGCGAGGCCGTCGGACTGAATCTTCTCGAAGCGCAGGTTCTCGGTACGACCGCCGACAGAGGTCGTGATCAGGATGCCGCGGGTGTTGACGTTCGGCTCCCAGGTGTTGTCGGAGCGCGACTGATCGAAGACGTGGCCGACGAAGCGGCCGCCCCGCCAGGTCAGGTTACGTACGTTCTCTCCCTGAAAGACCACCGCCCGGGCCTTGTCGCCCATCTGGTCGGGCAGACGAAACGTCGCGCCCTCGGCGATGACCGTCAGGTCGGACTTGAGCGGAATCGGCACGGCGCCATCTACGGCGTACTCGCCGGGCGGGATGACGAGCGTATCCCCCGGCTTTGCCGACTCGAAGGCTCGGCGCAGGGAGGCGACGTCACCGCTGGGGCTGACACACGCGTTCAGGCAAACGAGAGCGGATGCTATCAGGGCGAATGCTTTCATGGCTTAGCCCCAGTGTTGGGCGGTCTTGCGCTTGAGGAAGTCGGCGCTGCGGCGGAGCTGGTCGATGCCGTCGACGCCGTCCTCGATGCTGATCCAGCCGTCGAAGCCGACGCGCTTGAGTTCGGTGAAGATGGCGTCGTAGTCGTTGAGACCCTTGCCGATCTCGCCGTGGCGGAGGCGCTTGGCATAACCGGCGGCACCGCCTTCTTCCTTCCGGAGGTCATCGAGGGTGCCTTCGATGAGGTAACGGTCGGAGGCGTGCATCGTCACGACGCGATGCGAGACGCGCTTGAGCAGTGCGATCGGGTCGTCTCCGGCGATGTAAGCGTTGCTGGGGTCGTAGTTCACGCCGAAGCCGTCGGAGGGCAGGGCGTTCACGAGGGCGCAGAAGATGTCCATCTTCTGGGCGAACTCGGGGTACATCCAAAAGTCGTCCTTGTAGTGGTTCTCGAGGATGAGCGTGACGCCGCGTTCCTTGGCGTAAGGGATGCAGGCGATGATGCTATCGGCCGCGAGGCGGACGCCTTCGGCGTCGGTGAGTTCGGGGCGCCGCTGGCCGCTGAGCACGCGGCAGTAGGAGCCTCCGAGGGCGTGGGTCATATCGATCCAGCGCTTCTGCTTGGCGATCTCGGCGTCGCGGAAGGCCTTGTCCGGATGCGTGAAGTCGGGCGAGCAGCACATCATCGGGATGGACATCCCGAGGTCCGCGACCTGACGGCGGAAGACCGGCCAGTTGGATTCGTCGGCCATCTCGAGGAAGCCCGCGTAGAACTCCAGGCCCTGGACGTCGAGCGTGGCGGCGAGGGTGAACCACTCGGAGAGCTTCATCGTGCCATCCTTGCAGAGGGCATGCATGTAGGCCTTCGGGAAGGCGGCAATCTTCGGCATGGTCAGGCTTTCTGTCCCGGCAGGGTTTCGGGATCTTTTGGCGGATTACGGCCGATGAAGGGGTGCTGTTCCAGTTCGACGACCGAGCCGCTGATCGGCCCGGCTTCGTCGGCGAGCCAATAGATGGCGGCCGCGGCGATTTCGTCGGGCGTGATCAGTCGACCCGAAGGCGCGTAGACGCGCGGCAGGTCGGCATACCAGTCGGCCTTGAGGCCGTGGTCCTTCTTCCGCTGGGCTTCGTTCTCCGTGAGCACCCAGCCTGGATTGATCTGGTTGACGCGCACGCCGTTGAGGCGGTGGAGCGTGTCGCCGAGATTGCGGGTCAGGGTCGTCAGGGCGCCCTTGGAAACGCTGTAGGGAAGGAGATTGGGTTCGCCCGAGTAGGCATTGACGCTACCGATGTTGAGTACCGCGCCGTGGGCTTTGGATAGGTGGGGGAGGGCGGCCTGGATGAGCAGGAACGGGATGACCGTATTCACCGCGAGCATCTTGTGGAAGAAGGCCGCGTCGGTGGTCTGGATATTGCCTTGGGCGACCATCGCCGCGTTGTTCACCACGCCGTCGAGCTTGCCGAAGGTCTTCACCGCGAGGTCGACCAGGCGCTGCGGGCAACCCGGCGAGGTCAGGTCCTCGATATGGATGACGCCGTTGGCGGCGCCGATCTCGGCGAGTGTGGCCTCGGCGAGGTTCTTCTCCAGGCCATGGATGACGACCTTGGCGCCTTCTCGCACGCAGCGCTTGGCGATGGCCTTGCCGATGCCGGTCGTGCTGCCGGTGATGAGGATGACTTTATCTTTCAGGCGCATGGTCAGACGGGCTTTAGGACGGATTTCACGACTTCGCCCTTATGCATCTTCTCGAAGGCCGTGTGCCAGTCGGTGATGGGCCAGACGCCGCCGATGATCGGACGGACGTCGAACTGGCCGCTGGCCATGAGGGCGATGACGCGTTCCCAGATCGGCCAGTTGTGGCTGAAGCTGCCTTGGAGCGTGATGTTCTTCTGCACCAGCGGGTCGAGGTTGAAGCCGAGCGGCTGAGGGCCCCACCCGACCTTGCTGACCCAGCCGGCGGGGCGGACGATATCGAGGGCAATCTTCAAGGTCGCGGAGGCGCCGGCGGCGTCGATGACGCCATCGCAGCCAAGGCCGTCGCGCTGCTGGGCCCACGGCTTGGCGTCCCCGATGATGACTTCGCAGCCATACTGCTTCGCGATGGCGAGACGATGCGCGTCCTGCGGGAGGCCGACGATGGCGACTTCGGCGCCGCACTGCTTGGCCATCGCGGCGCAGAGGATGCCGATCGTGCCTGGCCCGAGGACGACCACGCGGTCGCCGGGTTCAATGCGGGCGTTCTTCACGACGGCGTTGTAGGCGACGCAGCACGGCTCGGTGAGGCAGGCCTGTTCGAAGGGGAGGGCGTCGGGTACCGCGTGCAGGATGCGCTGCGGGACGCGGACATACTTGGTCATCGCGCCGTTGACGCCGTAACCGAAGCCCTTGCGGGTCGGGTCGAGGTTGTAGAGTCCGCGGCGGCTCATCGGGTTGTTCGCCGAGATGATCGCGGCGGTTTCGCTGACCACGCGGTCGCCTTCCTTCCAGCCTTCGACCTTCTTGCCCAGTTCGACGATGCGGCCGGCGAATTCGTGGCCGAGGACGACCGGATAGTTGACCGGCCAGGAATGGTCGGCGGTCCACTGGTGGAGGTCGCTGCCGCAGACGCCGACATTGGCGACTTCGAGCAGCACGTCTTCTTCACCGATGACCGGGCGGGCGATCTCGCGGATTTCGACGGAGCCCTTTTCGGGGGCGAAATTGACGACGGCGGGGGAGTTCATGAATGAAAGGGGTAGGGTTAGGGGTCGGGGTAGGGGTAGGAAAATTAGCGGCCGACTTTGACGTCACCGTAGGCGTGGACCTTCTGGCAGATGAGGCGCAGGGAGGACTCGAGGTCGCCCGAGGCGGTCTTGAAAGCGTCGGCATCGATCGTCAGCGGAGCGCCGAGGACGACGAGCGGGGCGCCGTATTCCGGGCAACGCACCGCCTGTTCGAGGGTGAGGCCACCGACGGCCTGGACGGGCACGTTGACCGCTTGGACGACTTCGCGGAGCTGGTCCATCGGGCTGGGCATGCGGAGTCCGCGGGCGGCGATCCCACGGCGTTCGTCGTAGCCGATGTGGTGGATGACGAAATCGCAGCCTAGGTCTTCGCAGAACTTGGCGCCGGCGACCATGTCGGGGCAGCCGAGGTTGTCGCCCATGACCTTGGCACCATGGTCGCGGCCGGCCTTCACGATGACCTTCAGGGTCTCCTCGTGGGCGCGGGCCATCACCACCACGTGGGTGGCGCCAGCCTTCGCCATCATCTCCGCTTCGAGGTAGCCGCCGTCCATCGTCTTCAGGTCGGCCACAATCGGGATGTTCGGGAAGGCCTTACGCAGGGCGCGGACGCCGTGGAGGCCTTCGGCGAGAATCAAAGGCGTGCCTGATTCGAGCCAATCCACTCCCGCCCGCATGGCCATCGCCGCCGTTTCGAGGGCCTCATCGATATTCGTCAGGTCTAGGGAGATTTGGACAACGGGCTTCATGCGGGTGTGCCCAGATTGCCGAATGAAACCTCCGGAGCAAATCGCTTTTAGATAATAGTGACAGGTGTTTAACCTATTAAGACTCGCCACCACTGATTTTTTATCACCCCATACCGACTTTATGCCAAAAGCGTCACTCAGCCAAGCCGAGCTCCTCTCGAAGCAGAAGGAGTACCTCCGCGAGGTGGTCATCGACGTCGAGACCATGGCGATCTTCGACTCGCTGCCGGGCTTCCTGTGTTTCCTCAAGAATCGTGCCGGTCAGCACCTTTATGCGAGCGGGCTCTGGACCACGCGTCATGGTTTCCGCGAAGCGTGGGAGATGCTTTTCAAGACGGACCAAGACCTGACGCCTGGCGCCATGGCGGAGTCTTACCTCGCCGATGACGCGATCGTCTATCGGACCGGTCAGCCGGTCCTGGACAAGATCGAGATCTGCCTGGATGCGGTCGGCCTCCCGGACTGGCACGTCACCAGTAAATACCCTGTGCGTAATCGCAAGGGTGAGATCATCGGCATCTTGGGTATCTCGCGCGTGTGCATGGGTCAGTCGCCCATCGCCTCACTCAACGTCAAGATCGGGCCCGCGACCAAGATGCTGCAGGAGAACCTGCTCGAGTATCCTTCCGCGCTGGTCTTGGCCGATGCGTGCGGTCTTTCCGTCCGTCAGCTCCAGCGCCGCTTCACGGATGCGCTGGGCCTGTCGCCCCGCGACTATTGGATGAAGTGCCGGATTCGGACCGCCTGCGAGAGCATCATCAAGGGCGAGGAGAAGCTCGGGTCGCTGTCGATCCGCCTCGGCTTCTGCGACCAGAGCAGTTTCACCGCCCAGTTCCGACGCCATACCGGCGTGACCCCGAGCGCCTTCGCCCGGGGAAGGAAACCCCTCTCCTGAATCAAAGCGGGCGGAGAATGCAGCGGCAAGGGGCGCCGTCGCCCTTGGCAATGCGGATCGGTAGGCAAATCATCTCGTAGCGGCCTGGCTTAGCCTTCGCGAGGTTGAGCCCTTCGATGATCCATACCTTCTTGCCCAGCAGGATGTGGTGGGTCGGGACGGAGTCTTTGTAAAAGCCCCCGACGCTGAAGTAGTCGATGCCCACCGTGCGGATACCTTTGTCGACCAGGTATTGGGCGGCTTCCTTGGAAACGTAGACGAAATCCTTATCAAACGACTTCTTCTTCCAGCTCACCTGCGAGTTGCGGGTGCGGAAGAGGATGCGCTCGCCCTTCTTAAGCTTCAACTTCGCCAGTTCGGCCGGCTTGACGGACTCCTTATCCTTGATTTCGACCACGCGGCAGGGGCCGATGACGGCCTCGAAGGGTAGGTCATCCATCGTGCCAAGGCCCTTGAGGAAGTGCCAGGGCGAGTCCATGTGCGTGCCCGCATGGGTGTTCAGGTTGAACACCGAGACATTGCAGACGTCACCCTTGGCCAGCGAGGCGTGCGGCTTGATGACCGTCGGCGGATTACCCGGCCAGCCATGCATGCCGTTGGCGAACGGGATGGTAACGTCGATCCAGGCGGATTTGCGGGAGGGCATGGGTGTAATGAAGTGCAAAGGTGCAAAAGTGCAAAGGTGAACGCGTGCGGTGCACGCGAGGGGACACGTGGGCATGGTGACAAGTGGACACGGGGAGAGTCAGGAACTCAAGGGGAGGCCGGAAACCGGGAGGGATGCGGGGGATAAATATACCCCAGCCTATGATCCGGTCTCCGGTTTCCCTTTGAGCACATGTTTCCTGCCACCTGCCACCCGAAGCGTATGTGCTTTCCGCACCGTTAATTATCCATTTCTGCTTCGATCCAGTTCCAGCGCCAGCTCTGAAGCTTTGTTTTCCCAGTAAGCCTTCTCCACAAATATCCACATGCAATAACCCCAGACGATTCCGCCGATGGGAAAGAGGATCAAGCTTACGGTAAGTAAAAACGCAGAACGTAGAAGGTTAAGTTCCGATCCGCATAACATCATGTACAGAGGGAAAGATATCCCGAAAAGGAGGCCAGTCATGAGGCCCCATGCTAAGACTCCATAGATCAGGATGTAATTCCACATTCCTTTTGCTCGGGTTATTTCCCATTTATCCCAGTTTTTATTCTTCATGAAGGACGGTTAGCTGGCGGAGGTGAGTTTAAGTGATTGCTATGAACAGTTACGAACCGAACGGAGACTTGAAAAGCCTCAAAGCCTTAAGTCACCGTAGGTATTACCCTTCATGCGTTGTCGATTAAGTACCGCTCACTAGGGATGCCTCCCGCTCTCGATGCCTCGGGTAGGGCTGGCCATCCTTGGCCGGCCGCCTCTGACAAAGTGAGTCGCATGCGACTCTTATTTGGAAGGCGTGGTCAGTGTGACGTGATCAAAGACCGAAGTGGTCAGGGCGTCGGTCGCGTGGGAAGAGGATGACAGGCCGATCAGCGCGTCTGCTTTGAGGTCGAGCTTGATCGTGCCGGTGGGCCACCATGTCTGTCCGTCGAGCGATTCATATCCGGTGAATACGTTGCCTTGGCGCACGAGTTTGAGCCAGCAAGGGAACTTTTCCTTCGGTACGCTGGGCTTGGCCGCATCGGCTGCCGGTTTGTCTCGGATCGTCTTGCCGTCTTTTTCGCGGTATAAGAATTGGGTTCCGTCCACGGCCGTGATGCACTGGGCGACGCGCGGTGATCCGCCGTCGATTGATTCACGGATGCAAAGCCCGGCTTTTGCATGCGCCACCTTGCCCGGGTTGTCCATGCTGGTTACGCGCGCGATGAAGACGAAGTCGCCCTGGATGGGTTGCCAGACGAAGTGTCCTCCGTCCATCGGCCCCCAGATATCCATCGTACCTTGCAGTGAGAAGACCCCGTCGGCTTGCTTCGCCGAGCCGGCGATTGTTCCGCTTTTGCCGAAGAGCCCGTTTTTCCCAAACTTATCAGCGGGAACCGGCGGCACCGGCATTCCGACGCGTGCGCTGCCGATATCTTCGTGCTTCCATGGTTCAGGCAAAGAGGCTGAGTCGGCTGCCGCAAGCCAGGGGAATGAGGCGAGAATCAGAAGTGATACGGCAAAGGTTCGATGTTTCATGGTGGTTATTTCAGGGAAAAAATCGGCTTAAGAAGGCTTACTGTGGGAGGCAGTGATATGAGTGTCGTAGCGCAGGATGCCGGGCGGGTGTGGCGCCAAGCCCTCCCTATTTATACACGCTCACCACCGCCGGATGCGCCAGCGAATTCCAGCAGGCGTCGAAGAGCTTGGCGTCGGGTTCGCCGTCGGTGACGACGAAGCGGTAGCGGGTGACGTACGGCTTGCCGGGCTGGATCGAGAACGCGCCGAGTTTCTGCGGGACGATCGAGAAGTAGGGCATGTCGGGGTGCAGGCGTACCGGCATCGGGAAGCGGAAGTTGTCGGGGAAGCCCAGGACGGCCGTACCAGAGAGTCCGGCGCTGGTCGTGCCGCCGAGATAGCACCAGCGGGCGCGGGTGCCATCGCCTTTCTTGCGGTCGGTGATGCCTTCGGAGGTGAGGAAGCGGGCACCGTCCTTGCCGTTCCATTCATCGGGTCCGCGCAAGCCGAAGCTGCCGTAGTGGTATTCGGGCAGTTCGAGCGGATCGTTCGTCGCGCAGGTCTGCGTGGTCGTGAGGTCGAAGACGCGCATCGGCTTGGGCGCATGCGGAATGGCGTAGGCCGTGACCGACCAGCGGTCGAGCAGGGCGGTGATGGGCTTGGGGCCGCTCAGGTCGTTCATGTGCATCTCGGCTTCGAAGCCACCGTAGACTTCGCCGGACCAAAGGCGTCCGCCGCCGTGCCACTGTTCTTCGCCTTTCTTCGACTGCATGTTCCAGAAGTCGGTGGCCCGACCC
>CANCHK010000061.1 GCA_947377865.1 Opitutia bacterium
TGCTTGGCGACCCACTCGCCGAGGATGTTCACCATCTTGGCGGGCTTATCGAAGACGACGTTCGGGCAGAGGCCCTTCTCGTAGTTGGTGAGCGTGGCGTAGAAGATCTTGAGCAGCTTCGCGCGGGGGAAGCCCTTGAACTCCGGGTCGATGAAGGCGCGGGTGATCTCGCGGGGGCGGTCGCCACGGAAGTTGAAGAACAGCACCGAGTCACCGTCCTGGATGAACGCCGTGCCCTTGATGCGGGTGGCCGGCACGAACTCATCGCCAGTGGTATTGGAGTCGGTCGGCTTGTCGTAATAGGCCTGCACGGCGGCGGCAGCCGAGGCGGCTTCCGGGGCTGGGGAGCCCGTGAGAGCGTCGTAAGCGGTCTTCACGCGTTCCCAGCGGTTATCGCGGTCCATGGCCCAAAAGCGGCCGGCGACACTGGCGACCTTGCCGATACCGATCTTCACCAGTTCGGCTTCGAGCTGCTTGAGGTAGCCGAGGCCGGAGGTGGGCGGGCTGTCGCGGCCGTCCATGAAGGCGTGGATGTAGACCTTCGAGAGGCCTTCTTCCTTCAGCAGGCGGAGGAGGGCGTAGAGATGGGGCAGGGTGGAGTGGACGCCGGCTTCGGAGCAGAGACCCATCAGGTGAACCGCGCCGCCGGTGGCCTTGACGTTCTCGACGAGGCCGCGGAAGGCCTTGATCTGACGCATGGCGGCCGGATCGGTGAGGCCCTTGTCGATGCGGACAATCTCCTGGTCGACGATGCGGCCGGCGCCGATGTTCTGGTGGCCGACTTCGGAATTACCCATGATGCCGACCGGCAGGCCGACATCGAGGCCGTGGGCCATGATTTCGGTGCGGGGCCAGTCCTTGGTCAGGCCGCGCGAGACCGGGAGGTTCGCCAGCTTCACAGCGTTGAACTTGTCATGCTTGGGGTTGTGATTTTCGCCCCAACCGTCGCGGATTACCAGAAGTACGGGTTTCATAAGTGGATAGGAGGAAGAGATAGGGCGGACTTGCCCCCGCTGGCAAGAAGCAGGTGCGCCGGAGGCGCACGAGGCCCGGAGGCCCGGAGGACCAGAGGCCCCGAAAAGCAATGGGTAGGGTCGGGACCGCGTCACGACATAGCCTGTCTTGGGTAGGGGCGCCACTGCGTGGCGTCCGTTCGTCAGTTTACTGCGTATAGGGCGCCAGCTGACTATTCTCCAGGACTGGTGGGTAACGGACGCGACGCAGTCGCGCCCCTACCTTTCCACATTTGTACCTTTGCACGTTTGCACCTTTGCACATAAATCGAGCCATGCCCCGCATCCTCCTCGCTCTGCTCGGAATGGCGCTTTGCGCCGTCGCTTCGGCCGCCACGTTCGAGAAACTCACGATCGACGGCAAGGCCGTCACGGTGAAGGTCCCGGATCAGGCCGCCCCGGGTAAGCCTTGGCTTTGGGTCGGCGAGTTCGGTGGCCACCTGAAGACGCTCGAGGACGGCCTCGTCGAGAAAGGCTGGCACGTCGTCTACGTCGGCGTGAGCAACCAGTTCGGTTCCGCCCGCTCGATGGCGACCTGGGAAAAGGCGTACGAAGAATTCCACGGCAAGCGCGGCCTGTCCGCTAAGCCGGCGCTCATCGGCATCTCGCGTGGCGGACTTTACGTCAATGCCTGGACGCGCCTGCATCCGGATCGCGTCAGCGTGCTCTACCTCGACAACGGCGTGTGCGACATCCGTTCCTGGCCAGGCGGCGTCGCCCTCACGCACCAGAGTAAGGGCAGCGCCAATGACTGGAAGCTTTACAAGACCGAGTTCGGTTACGCGAACGACGACGAAGCCAAGGCCAAGTCGCTGCAGCCGGCCGAAGGCCTGCTGCCAGCCATCAAGGCCGGCGTGTTCCTGATCTCTTGCCACGGCACCGCCGACAAAACCGTGCCGTACGAGGACAACGCCGCGCACATCATCAAACTCTGGCAGGACAACGGCGGCCGCGTGAAGCTCTTCCCCAAGGACGGCGGCGACCACCATCCCCATGGCCTGCCAGACCCGAAGCCCCTCATCGAGGTCCTGACGGCTGAGGTTAAGTGAAGGTAGGGGCAGCACCGCGTGCTGCCCTAGGTCTTGTGGTAGGGACGGCTCTCCGAGCCGTCCGTTCGCTGGCAGAGTTGCGAATGTCGATCGGCTCAGCGGCGGGCTTGGAGAGCCCGCCCTACCAATGCAGACTAGGGCAGCACGCGGTGCTGCCCCTACCTTCAGACAGCGGATGCGATGTCATCGCATCCCTGCCAACTCGAACTCAGAACGCGCGGCGGATGCTGATGGCGCCGGAGACATCCGGGGCTTCGCCGATACCGGTGAAGTGCACGGAGACATTCAGGAGGGTGTCGGCCGAGAGCTTGTGATCGATGTCGAAGCCGAAGCGGGCTTGGTCGCGGGTAATCGCCGCGCCGGCCACGGAGAAGGGCAGGGCGCCGTGATCGATGTCGGTACCGGAGAAGCCGGACTGAGTCTTGTCGAAGCGATGAATCCACTCCGCGGTCGCCAAGAGGGTGGTGTTCACGCCCAGCGCATACTTGGAGGTCAAGCCGAGGCGGCCTTCTTGGGAGTTCTGCGTCTGCTTATCGAACTGGGCATCGAAGGAGCCGCCGGTCTCGGAGTAGGCGTCGGCTGAAGTGTGGCCCCAAGTAAAGGAGACAAAGGGCGTGAACGCCGGTACGACGCCGAACTTCATGGAGGGTCCGTCGAGGCGTAGGCGCACGCTCGCCGAGTTCAGGTCGGTCGTACCACGGGAGTAATCCGTACCGCCGCCACCGATGGCGTAGCCGCGGAGGGTGTCCGACTTCCAGGTGCCGACGATCGCTGTGAGCGAGAGGATGCTTTCCTTGTCGGCGAGGCGGGTGTCGGCTTCGCCGAGAAGGTATTGCCCCGTGACGTTGCTCGAGCCGCCGAAGAGCAGGTCGTTGTTCTGGGCGCCGTAACCGACGGCAACGCCGGCGACGACATCACCAAAAGTGCCGCTCACGCCGGCTTCGCCGGTCGTGGTGGCGCTATCGGACTTGCGTGAGCTGCTCCCGAAGTCTCCCGTGACCCAGGATTGGCTCGTCTTGCCCATGGCATCGTAGGACATCAACGGGCGGTGGTGGGCCCCTTCGAGCGGCATACTCGAGAGAGAATTGACGATCGGAAGAATGCCAGCCGGGCCGCTGATCGAGGCCATCCATTCGACGACATCCAGCATCACAGAGTTGGCATAGATGAAGGCATGAGTCGCCGTGCCGTTATCGCCATACCCGACGATGACGGAGCCATCCGCCGAAACCCCATAAGCGTAGGAAGAGCGCGAGGCCGCGGTGAGGGGGTCGCCGAGGGCCCCGAGGTCGGTCATGGTGGTGCCGACGAATTTGAAGGCATGAGTCGTCGTGCCGTTATAGCTCTGCCCGACGATGACGGAGCCATCCGCCGAAACCCCATTAGCGTAGGAATCGCGCGAGGCCGCGGTGAGGGGGTCGCCGAGGGCACCGAGGTCGATGATGTTAGCGGCTCTCGACGTGGCCGGCAGGATGAAGCCTCCAGCGAGGATCGCGGCCGCTTTCAGAAAGGCCAGGTTTCGTAAGCGGGAAAGGCGAACGCGGCAGCAGGCTTGATGATGGCTCATTCCTTAAAGTTGTCGTAAAGAAACAGGGTTACGATGATATTTGTTTAAAATAAAATAACAGTTACATCCTGCCTTTTCTTCTGCCTAGAGGTGGTTTGAGCGCTGGTTTGTTATGTGTCCTCTGGTAGGGACGGCTCTCCGAGCCGTCCGTTCGCGGACGGAGTTGCGAATGTCGATCGGGTCAACGGCGGGCTTGGAGAGCCCGCCCTCCCGGAGGCAACTAGGACAGCACGTGGTGCTGCCCCTACCTGATGACAGCGGATGCGATGTCATCGCATCCCTACCGGCTTACGCTTCGACCCAGCGGCCCTTTTCCTTGATGAGGTCGACGAGGCGTTCGACGGCTTCTTCCTGGGGGACGTTGAACTTGATAGGGGTCTTGCCGACGTAGAGGTTGATTTTGCCGGGGGCGCCGCCGACGTAGCCGAAGTCGGCGTCGGCCATCTCGCCGGGTCCGTTCACGATGCAGCCCATGACGGCGATGGTGACGGACTTGAGGTGACCGGTGCGCTCCTTGATCTTCAGGGTCGTCGACTGGATGTCGAAAAGGGTGCGGCCGCAGCTCGGACAGGCGACATACTCGGTCTTGGTCTGGCGCATGCGCGCGCCTTGCAGGATGTCGTAGGCAAGCGTGAGCGACTTCGCCGAAGAAGTCGGGGTCTCGCACGAAAGTAAGTCACCATAGCCATCGACGAGCAGGCCGCCGGCGAGGATTGAGGCCTCGATGAGCCGCGACTGGAAGCCAGGGTCGAGGCGCACGGCATTGGCGACCGTGGTGCGGATCCACAGCGGGGCCTCGAGTTGGGCGACGTCGGCGCAGCGGACGAGTTCGCGGTAAGTGCCCGTGGCATGGAGGCCATCCTGCGGTTGCGACGACGTGAGCATCAGGCGCCCGGCGGGAATCACCGCGAGCTCCTTCGTGAGCGCGGCGAGCGTCGGGCCATCGAGGTCGGCGGCGAGGATGGCGTCATGCTTCGTCACGGCTTCGCCCCAGAATTTAACTTCGATGCCATCCTTTGCGGAGAAACTCTTCACCACCACTAGGCGGCACCCGGAGCCTTCGAAGGGGAAGTCCGAGGGCGAGAGGCTCGTCTCGACGAACAGGGCCGGCACGGCCTGCCCGAGGGCCTTCCGCAACGAGCGAAGGCCAGCGGCGTGGGCGGGGTCATCGAGGCGCACCAGTAGGCCTTCGGCACGGACTTCGCGCTGGGCCGCATGGACGTCGAGGATCTCCTTCGCCGCGGCCTGCCAATCCGCGAGGCCGGCGATACTGCGGACGATCACGCGGGGGAGTTCACCCGAACCGGCGAGGCAATTTGATGAAAGTGCGATGAGTTCGGTCTCGCGACGGACGAACGAGAACGGATCAGCCGGGTCGGCCGGAAGTTTGACCGTCGAAGCGGCGCCGAGGGCGGCGAAGCCTTCGGCGCGACTGACAATCTCTTTGCAGACCGGGATCTCGTGCCACGGGTCTTCCGTGAGCGAGACGCGGACCGTGTCGCCCAGGCCATCGGCGAGGAGCGAACCGATGCCGATGGCCGACTTGATGCGGGCGTCCTCGCCTTCGCCTGCCTCGGTCACGCCGAGGTGCAGCGGGTAGTCCATGCCGAGGTCCGTCATGCGGGCGGCCGCCAGGCGGTAGGCCTCGACCATCACCTTAGGATTCGAGGACTTCATCGACAGGATCATGTCCTTGAAACCGTGGGATTCCGCGATGCGGATGAATTCGAGGGCGGACTCCACCATCCCGTTCGGCGAATCGCCGAAGCGGTTCATGATGCGATCGGAGAGCGAGCCGTGGTTGGTGCCGATGCGCAAAGAGCGGCCGAGGGCCTTGGCGCGGAGGACTAGGGGCGTGAAGGCCTCATGCAGGCGCTCCAGCTCCTCGGCGTAGGCTTTGTCGGTGTATTCCAGCACCGCGAACTTCTTCTTGTCGGCGTAGTTGCCCGGATTGACGCGGACCTTCTCCACGTGCTCGACCGCTTCCATCGCCGCGACCGGCAGGAAGTGGATGTCGGCGACCAATGGCTGATTGAAGCCCGCGGCACGAAACTGCTTGTGAATCTCCTTGAGCGCGATCGCCGCGGCCTTGTTCGGGGCCGTGATGCGGATGATCTCGCAGCCCGCTTCCGCGAGGCGCATCGCTTGGGCGACCGTCGCCGCGACGTCCTCCGTGTCGGAGGTCGTCATCGACTGCAACCGGATCGGGTTCTTTCCGCCCACGGCCACGCTACCCACGTTTACGACGCGGGTGAGGCGACGGACCGTGCGGTGGCGGGAGGGACAGTAGTCCGAGGACATGGGGGTATCTCAACCCCTTTGCCCTCAGCCGTCAACGAGCGTCAGAAATCCCAGCGATGGGCCGACGGAATCCACTGGTAGCCCTTGCGGCCGTTCGGGACGACCACGCCGATGCCGGGCCAGGGAAGGTGGAAGCCGTAGGCGCGTTCCTTGGTGACCGCAATCTCGGCGAAGACCTTCTTGCGGGTCGCGATGGCCACGTCCGGGTTATGGTCGAAGTCGATGAACCAGTTGGGGTTTTCGAGCATCAGCACGTGGTTATGGGCAAGGTCTGAGACATGCAGGAGGGACTGCCCGTCGGACTTGATGCGGAAGATCGCATGGCCGTCGGTGTGGCCCGGGGCGGAGATGATCGTGATCGCGCCGTCGAGGATCTGGTCGCCGTCCTTGTGGATGACTAGATTGGGCTGGAGCGTGTCGAACGAGCCGCGGACGTTCTTGATCATCTGCTTGATGTCGTCGGTGCGGTGCGACTTCGAGAAGTCGGGCTCCTTGCCGCGCCAGAAGTCGACTTCATCCTTGAGGACGTGGACGGCCGCGTTGGGGAAGAGGATCTTACCGCCGCTGGCGAGGCCGCCGATGTGGTCGATGTGCGAGTGACTGAGCAGGGCGTGGGTGACGTCCTTGAACGCAATGCCGATCGTGTCCATCGCGTCGGCCAGCCAGCCCCAGTTCTGATTCTTGTGGGGGCCGAAACCGGCGTCGACGAGGATGACTTCCTTGTCCTTACGCAGGAGCAGGATGTTGACGTAGAGCGTCATGTCGTCCGGGCGTTCGCCGACGGCCACGAGGGCCTTGGTCATCTCGGCTTGTTCGGTCTGGGGCCACATCTTCTTCGTCACGCCCTTGGTGAAGGTGCCGTAGCCGTCGCTGATGGACCACGCCTCGAACTTGCCGATCGAGAACTTGTAGACGTACGGGTTGGAAATCGTCTTCTTGGAGATCGGGTTGCCGGAGGCGTCGGTCGCGGCCTGGGCGGCGGCCAGGGAGGCCGGGATGCTGAAGGCGGCGAGGGCGGCGCCGAGGCTGCCTAGGAAGTGACGGCGTGAGCTTTCCGGGAGGGGCTTTTTCATGGAGGGATGAGGGGAGATAAGGTGTAAACGTGCGAAAGTGCAAACGTGCAAAAGGCACGCAAGGGGTAGGGGTAGGGGTAGGCGTAAGCCAATTCCCACCCCGACCCCTGCCCCTACCCCTGCGAGGCCTTCAGGCCTCGCTCACTTCTTCACGCCGAAGTCCTGCTGCTTATAGACGTGGCGTTCCAGGAGTTGCTGCTTGAGCTGGAGTTCGCTGTCGCCGGAGCAACGGCGGACGTCGTGCAGGATGATGTAGGCCATCAGCGAGAGCAGGAGGCCCATAAAAGTGTACTGCAGGATGATGACCGCCTTGTTGTTTAGTATGCCCTTGGTGAAGCGCTGGATTGTGGCGATGAGCATATGGCCGCCGTCGAGGACCGGGATTGGCATCAGGTTGAGTACGGCGAGGTTCAGGTTGATAAGCACCGTGAACCAGAGCACGCGGCGGATGTCTTCGGATAGGTTGTAGTAGGTCTTCGTGATCGAGATCACGGAAGCTAGCTGCTTCACTTGGATGTCTGAGCCGCGGTCGAAGAGGCGACCTAGCGTGGTGAAGGTGGACTTCACGATGCCCGAGCAGGTCTCCCATGGGTTGCGGTAGGCCATCTCTGGTTTCGTCACGAAGAACGTACCGATCTGGGCGTGTTCAACGGGCTTGCCTCGACGCACCTGCGCGTTGCGGAGCGTGAGGTTTCCTGCATCGCCGTTGGCGCGCTTCCAGTAGACGGTGAAATCACGGGACGCCCCGGAGCCGGCTTTCTCGAGGTCTTCGAGTGAATGAACCGAGGTAATTTGTGAGCGGCCGTCGACCTTGTCGATGATTGTGCCGATCTTCAGAGTCTCGGCGAGGGCTGGATCTTCAGGCGAAATGCCGAGTACCATCAGCTGGTCGCGTTCAGCGGCCGGGTCTTTGGTCAGGAGGTCGCGGGTGGCGGGGAGGACGATGAGCGAGTGGCGGTTTTTCTCTTCGCCGTAGGCAATGATGCTGACGGGATTGACCGTGGTATTCAGTTGGGGGGTGATGGCGACCTTAAGGCTTACGCCGCCTTCGCGTTCAACAAGGAGCGTGCGGGGTTTGGCGCCGCCCTTGCGGAGGAGTTCGCGAAACTCGACGGTATTATTGAGTGGCTGGCCGTCGATAGAGAGCACGCGGTCTCCGGCCTTCAATCCGGCTTTTTCCGCAGGCGAGTTCGCCGCCGGCGTGCCAATGATGACGTCGGTGCGGGGCTGCAGTCCGGCCATGCGGACCTTGTCGCCAGATTTTGAGTTGAGCTCAATGCGGGCAGGTTGAACGACGAGCTCAAGTTCCTTGCCGTCGCGTTCGACTTTGAAAGTCGCGGTCGGGCTGCCCTGAGAGTCCTTACGGTTGCCCAGCATCACCGCCTCGGTAATCTGGTTGAAGTTGGTGACGGTGTTGTCGTCGACGGAAAGCACTTTGTCGCCGGAGCGTAGTCCGGCTTTGAAGGCGGGGCCGGGTACCGTGTTGCCGAGTCCGAGCTCGGCGAGGTGTCCGGAGCTTGTGACGAGCTGTTCAGGGACGTAGCCGATGACGGTGCTGGAGCTACCTTCAGCGACGGGCATCCCGGTGAACCAAAGGATGAAGGCCAGCGCAAAGGCGAAGATGACGTTGAAAACCGCGCCCATGACCGAGACGATCATCTTGTCGGTGTAGGAGATCTTTGGGAGTTTTTCGGCTTCCTCGCTGCTCGCGCCTTCGATGCCTTCCATCTCGGCGAGCTGGGGCAGGGCAACGTAGCCGCCGAGCGGGATGATTGAGACGCGGTAGTCGACGCCGTCCTTGCCCGTCCAGCCGAAGAGGCGCGGACCGAAGCCGATGGAGAAGCGTTCGATCTTCAGGCCGCGCTTGCGGGCGGCGAGGAAGTGGCCGAGCTCGTGGACGAAGATCGAGCCGCCGAAGAAGATGGCGACGAGGGCGATGCCCTTGAAGGAGCTGAGCAGGTCGCCGAAGGAAAGATTGTCCATGGATGAAAGAGGGGAATGGGGTTATCTCAACGGGCAAGGCCCAGGGCGAGCCTGGACGCGACGACGCGGGTTTCGGCGTCGGTGGCGAGGACTTCGTCCAAATGGCCCGGTTCGCGGGCGGAAACGGCCGCCAGGGTGCGTCCGACAAGCTCGGCGATAGCGGTGAAGGGCAGCTTTCCGGCCACGAATTCGGCCACGGCGACCTCATTGGCCGCATTGAAGATGGCCGGGGCGGTGCCGCCGGTGGTGGCCGCGGCGCGGGCGAGGCCGAGGCAAGGGTAGCGGGCCGGGTCAGGCGGGGTCATGCCCAGCGTGAGGGCCTGGGCGAGGTCGAGGCGCGGCGCGGGACAGGGGAGGCGCTCTGGGAAGAGCAGACAGTCCTGAATCGGATACGCCATCGAGGGCGGCGAGAGGAGGGCCTGCAGGCTGCCGTCCGTCAGCGTCACCAGCGAATGGATGATGCTCTGCGGGTGCACCACGACATCGATGCGGTCGGCCGGGACGTCGAAGAGCCAGCGCGCTTCGATGACTTCGAGCCCCTTGTTGGCCATCGTCGCGGAATCGATCGTGACCTTCGGGCCCATGCTCCAATTGGGATGCTTGAGCGCCTGCGCAAGCGTGACGTGCTTCAGGTCGGCGATCGGCGTATCACGGAAAGCGCCGCCCGAGGCCGTGAGCACGAGGCGGGCGATGTCGCCCTTGGGTTTTTCGCGTAGCAGCTGATGGATCGCATTGTGTTCGCTGTCGACTGGGAGCAGGCGCGCTCCTGAGGCGCGGGCGGCTTCGGTGACGAACTTGCCGGCGAGCACGAGGAGTTCCTTGCTCGCGAGGGCGACGTCCTTCTTCGCCTTGAGCGCGGCGAGCGTCGGCGCGAGGCCGGCGGTGCCGACGACGGCGGAGACGACCATCGAGATTTCAGGGAGGCAGGCGACTTCGGTCAGGCCAGCGGTGCCTTCGAGGATGCGGGTGCCGGCGGGGAAGGCGCCGGAAGCACGGGCTTCGGCGGCGGCGGCCGGATCGGCCAGGGCGATGACACTGACGCCAAATTCCTTGGCAGGATCGACCAGCTCTCGCCAGCGAGAATGGGCGGCCAGTCCGGCGACGCGTAGGCGGGACGGATGGGCCCGGACGACGTTGAGGGTGGTCGTGCCGATGGAGCCGGTGGCTCCGAGGATGGCGATGGCCCGGGACTGCATGCGCGCGTGGGTAACACGGAGGCAACCGCGGCGGCGGTATGAGGCAAGCAGTTTGGGGCAGATAGGCCCTTTCGCCGTTCAACGCTTGTCTCTTTCGCCGGGATGGGTTGCCTGTCCGCATGGCCACTCAGCCTCAGGACCTCACCGGACTCTCCCACCTCGGG
>CANCHK010000062.1 GCA_947377865.1 Opitutia bacterium
TCAGCGTGACGACGTTTTCTTCCTTATCTGCGACGCCGTCGCCATCTGTGTCTTTGATACGCAGGATGCGGTTGCGTTGCGAAAGATAGACCCAGCCGTCTTTACCTAACTTCAGGTTCATCGTCTGGTCCGTCTTCGCGTAGAAGACCCGACGGTTCTTCCCGTGCTTGTCAAAGACCAGGATCTCGTCGTGGACCGGACCAGCATATCCCGCTGGGCGGAAGTGGGTGTGGGACGAGATCGTCCACAGGTTGCCTTGTGCATCGACGTCGAGGCCCGTCGGCGTGGCGATGTCGGGATGTTCGACAAGCAGGGTCAATTTGACGCCGGGTTGGAGGATTTGTAGCTCCGGTGGAAGGTCGGTCGGGACGATCGGGGCTTTCACCGGGTCAGCGGCCATCGCCAAGGCGGCGAAGAAGGGGAGGAACAGGCGCATGACTGGTGGTCACTCTAGGACATCGTTGGCCTTATCAGGTTGCTAGATTAATGATAAACGACAGGTATCGGTCACCCCCATGAATCGCCGCAATTTCCTCGCCGCTTCAGCGTTGGCCTTTTCGGCCGCTCTGCTGCGTGCCCAATCCTCCGAGCGTCCTTTGACTGTCGCCGTCATCGGCCACACCGGCCAAGGTAACTATGGACACGGTGAGGACGCCGTCTGGCTGAGTATTCCCCAGACGAAGATTGTCGCCGTGGCGGATGCTGATGCCAAGGGGCTGGTGATCGAAGCCAAGAAGCTCGGCGGCGTGAAGGCTTATGCCGATTACAAGGCCATGTTGGCTGCGACCAAGCCCGACATTGCGGCCATCTGCGCCCGGCATATCCATGAGCATCGCGACATGATCGCTGCCGCGATTGAATCTGGGGTAAAAGGAATCTACATCGAGAAGCCCTTCGTGCGCACCTTGGTTGAGGCGGACGAAATCGTGAAGCTGTGCGCCGACAACGGCGTGCGTCTCGCCATCGCCCATCGTAATCGTTACCACCCAGTGCTCGCGACCGTCCAGAAGCTCGTCGCGTCGGGCGAGATCGGCGAGCTCAAGGAAGTGCGCGTCTGCGGCAAGCAGGACCAGCGCGGTGGCGGACTCGATCTCTGGGTGCTAGGCGGACATGGGTTCAACCTCGCGACCCTCTTCACTGGCACAGCCACCTCGTGCCAGGCCACGATCCTCGTTGAAGGCCGGCCCGCGACCAAGGCGGACGTCCGCCCTGGTGATGAAGGTGTCGGGCTAATCGTCGGCGACGAGATCCATGCCCGCTACGAGACCAAGAGCGGTATCCCGCTGTATTTCGATTCAAAGAAAGGTACCTGGACCAAGGGCATGCCCTTTGGGGCCCGATTGATTGGCACCAAGGGTGTCATCTCGCTCCAGATCGACGAGGAGCCTTTGGCGGTCCTTGAGCGCGACGGAAAGAAGACCCCGATCACCACGGCTGGCATCGGAAAAGCTGAGCCCATCAAGGACATCAAGCTCATCAACGGCGGACATCATGGTGCCGTGCGCGACCTCCTGGCGGCAATTGCGGAAAAGCGCGAGCCCCTCTGCGGACCGGAGGCTGGCCGGGAGACCGTCGAGCTGACCTTGGCCGTCTTCGCTTCGTTCGCCGCCGGTGGCACGAAGATTGCCTTACCGCTGGTATCTCGCCAACATCCTCTCTGAACCCCATGCGATACAGCCTCAGTATCTTTCTTCTGACCCTCGGTCTCCTCGCCGCGGACAAGCCGGTCATCAAAGTAGCCCTTTATGATGACGTAGGTGCGACCGGGAAAGGCATCCCGTGCGTGACCGAGATCATGGGCAAGACCTCTGATATCAAACTCACCAGACTCAAAGGGGCGGACATCGCGACCGGGGCTCTCAAGGGGTATGACCTCGTCATGTTCACTGGTGGTAGTGGTAGCGCGGAGGCTGGAGGCCTGGGCGAAAAAGGCAGGGAAGAAGTCAGGGGTTTCGTGCGCCATGGCGGCGGGTATGTCGGCATCTGTGCCGGCGCCTATCTCGCGTGTAGTGGATTCGAGTGGGGCTTGGGTGTGCTGAACGCCAAAACCGTCTCGCCCAAGTGGCGACGAGGGCAGGGTGAGGTGAAGATTGACGGCCAGGCCTTTGGTGAGAAGCTGGCCGATCGAGGTGTCCGCTATGCGAACGGCCCGATCATCAAGGCGGACGTCCGCAAGGACTTGCCCGAGTTCGAGACCTTGGCCTCATTCCGAACCGAGCTGGCCGAGAACGACACCCCAGTCGGTGTGATGGTCAACGCGCCCGCCATGGTGCGTGGCACCTTCGGAATGGGGCGCGTCTTTACGTCGAGCCCGCACCCTGAGCAGACCGCCGGCTTGGAGCCGATCGTCGAGAAGGCCGTACGCTGGGTCGCGCGATCCAAGGGCCCGACCGAAGAACTTTGGAAGCGGCTCGAGGCCATGGAGGTCGATAAGCTCTGGTTACCGGGTGCGATCGTCGATTGGAAGACCGGGCTGCCAACCGGACAGGCCATCAAGGATGCCAAGAGCAAGCATACCCATTGCAGCCAGTTTGTCGCGGCGGCGACCGAACGACTGGGAGTCTATGTTCTGCGTCCGCCTGAGCACGGCGTCGTGCTCCTCGCTAATGCGCAGTTCGATTGGTTGCCGTCGGCCGCCGGAATGAAGGCGGGCTGGGTGGCCTTGAAGGACGCGGCGGCCGCGCAGGCGGCGGCGAACGACGGCAGGCTCGTGCTGGCTTCGCTGAAGAATCCTGATCCCGCCAAGTCAGGGCACATCGCCATCGTCCGTCCCGCGAACAAGGATGCCGAGCTGTTGGCCAAGGAAGGTCCGGACGTGATGCAGGCCGGCGGCACGAACGCCTTACGTACCACGATGCGCAAAGGATTCGGCAATCATAAGCAGGAGTACGACCAGATTACCTTCTACGCCCACGCGGTCGAGCTGCCTGCGGCGAAGTAAGTCTACTTCTCCCCGGCCTTCTTGCCCGGCTTCCGTTCTTCGCCCCAGTTGTTGCGGGCGGGGCCGGTCCATGGGTCGACGAAGCTCGAGGCCGCCCAGTCGTTCCATTGCTGGATGAGCAATACAGCGATCGCCTTATTGACGCCGATCAGGTTGTTTTGCTCGGTGCGGTCTTCCTCGATGTTGTAGAGTTCCCATTCGCCTTTGAGCTTCATGACCGCTTTCCATGGGCCGCTGCGGACGGCGCGGTTGCCTTCGTGTTCCCAGAAGATCGGTTTCACGCGGTGCAGCGGTTCGCCGAGGAAGGCCGGGCGGAGGCTGAGGCCTTCCTTCGGAAGGATCGGATGTCCATCGAACGTGGCGGGATAGGTGGCCCCTGAGAGGTCGACCGCCGTGGCCATCACATCGATCAGGTGGCCAGGCTGTTTCTCGAGCTTACCGTCACGCTCTGCTGGAATGCCTTTAGGCCAATGGGCGATGAGGGGTGAGCTGATGCCGCCTTCGTGCGTGAAGTGCTTGTAGCGTCGGAAGGGTGTGTTGTTAAGCGTCGCCCAGCTCATCCCTAGGAAGACGTGGGAGTTCGCCGAACCGATCTCGTCGCCTTGGGTGATGCCGCGAGGGCCGCCCTCAGCGTTGCCGCCGTTGTCGCTCAGGAAGAGAATGAGCGTGTTATCGAGCATGCCCCGTTCCTTGAGCCCCGCGACCATGCGGCCCACGCTTTGGTCGACGCAGTCTAGCATCGCCGCGTAGGTGGCCATCATATGGTCGAAGCGGTCTTGGTCTTCGGGTGAAAGTGAATCCCAGGCCGCGACTTCTTCGGGGCGTGGCGACAGGGGCCACTTCGGGTCGACCAGGCCTAGTTCGATTTGCTTGGCGTGGCGGGCTTCGCGGAGTTTGTCCCAGCCGGCCTTGTATTTGCCGCGGTACTTGGCGATCACCTCCGCCGGGGCCTTCAGCGGGAAGTGTGGCGCGCCGTGGGCGAAGTAGAGGAAGAACGGTTTCTGCTGCTGTTTCGCGTCGTCGACGAACTTGAGCGCCCAGTCCGTGAACATGAAGGTCGAGTACCATTCGCCCGTGCCGAGCTTCGGGGATTCCGCCGGCGTCTCCTGGCCGTCGAGGTAGACAAACTCCGTGCCTGGCTTATGCTTTTCGTGCGGGAAATATAACTCGCCGAAGCGCGTGGTCGCCGAACGTTGGAAGCCTTTGTTCCAAGGCGTCGTGCCGGCTTGTTGGCCGAGGTGCCATTTGCCGACCATCGAAGTGTGGTAGCCGGCGGACCCGAGGACCTGAGCGATCGTGACTGCGCGGTCGTTGAGGCGGCCGTGGGTGCCGAGCGATTCTGGCAGGCGCATGCCGTCGAGATGGCCCATGCCGGCCTGGTGGGGGTAGAGTCCAGTCAGCAGCGAGGCCCGGGTAGTGCTGCAGCGGGCCGTGTTGTAGAATTGCGTGAAGCGGACGCCGTTCTTGGCGAGCGCGTCGATGTTCGGCGTCGGGATCTCGCTGCCGTAGCAACCGAGGTCGGCCCAGCCCATGTCATCGACCATGATGAGCAGGATGTTCGGCTGGGCGGCGGGCAGGGTCAGGCCGGCCAACAGGGTTAGGAGCAGCGCAGGGGTTCGCATGCGGGCACCATGAGCACGTTCGACGCCGATGCAACCTTCGGCTGTATCCGTGTCTTTACATGGTCATGATTGTAGACAGATTAACTGTATGAAACCCCTGTTTGCGGCGCTGCTTTGCATCGTTTCTTTGACCGCCGCCGAGCCGGCCAAGAAGCCAAATATCCTCTTCATCCCGATCGATGACCTGAATCATTGGGTCGGTTTCCTCGGTCGCAATATCCAGACCAAGACCCCCAATATCGATCGCCTCGCCAAGATGGGCGTAGGTTTCACCCAGGCTTACTGTACCGCACCTTCGTGCAATCCTTCGCGAGCCTCGTTGATGTCGGGTCTGCGCCCGAGCAGCACGGGCTGCTATGACAACAGCCAGAACTGGCGGCCCGGCATCAGTGAAGACAAACTGTTGAACTCCCACCTCGCCAAGAATGGTTACGCCGTCTTCGGGGCCGGCAAGATCTACCATGGCGCTGGCGATCGCGGGGGTTATTTCGACGATTACTTTTCGGGCAAAGGCAGCGCCATGAAGTTGCACCCTGAGGCCAAAAATGATGGCGTCGGTGGCATTAAGTTCGCGCCCTTGTCTGGTACGGATGAAGAGATGACCGATCACTCCGTCGTCAGCTGGTGTATCGAGAAGATGTCCCAGAAGCATGAGAAGCCCTGGTTCATCGCCGCCGGACTGGTGAAGCCGCACATGCCTTGGAATGTGCCCAAGAAGTGGTTCGACCTTTTTCCGCTAGATCAGATTCAGCTGCCGCCGCACATAGAGGGTGACCTCGCCGACGTCCCTGCGGCCGGCATCAAGATCGCGAAACCGACCGGCGACCATGCCGCGATGCTGAAGTCCGGTCGATGGAAGGAAGCTGTGCAGGCCTATCTAGCCACCATTGCCTATTGTGATTACGAGGTCGGACGACTCATCGATGCCTGGGAGAAGTCTCCCGAGAAGGAAAATACCATCATCTGCCTCTGGAGCGATCATGGCTGGAGCTTAGGCGAAAAGGAACACTGGCGTAAGTTCGCCCTGTGGGAGGAGCCGACTCGCACCGTCTTCATCTGGAAGGCGCCAGGCGTCACGCAGGCCGGCGGTCTTTGCTCTCGCCCGGTCGACTATGCCTCCATCTATCCGACCGTCTGCGCCTTGGCAGGCATCCCGGCGCCGGCGCACCTCGAGGGTGCCGATATCAGCCCGTTGTTACGCGATCCCAAGGCCGAATGGAAGCTTCCGGCCGTGACCACGTGGCTAAGGGGTAACCATGCCGTTCGGTCGGAAGATTGGCGTTACATCCGCTATGCCGACGGCAGCGAGGAACTTTATCAGAACTCCGCGGACCCTTACGAGTATGTCAATTTGGCTGGTAAGCCCGAGATGGCCGCCAAGAAAGCAGAGTTGGCCAAGTTCATCCCGAAGACCGATGCCGCTGATCTCCCACGTGGTAAGGGCGGCGAGGGTGAGGATGCTGACGGCGCGGCTGCCCCGGCTAAGAAGGGCAAAGGCAAGGGCAAGGGCGCGAAGAAGGCGGAGTGATGCCTTAGCGCACTGTCGCTTCGCAGACCATCTCCAGGATGCGAGGGATGCTGTAGGTCTCGTAGGCGCCGTTCTTCGGAGGCGCGGGCGGTTCCGTGTGCGTGCCGAAGTTATCCGCCGGCTGCGGAATGCGCGTGAGCTCGGGGTTCCACTGCCCGTCCTTGCCGCCCATCTTGTAGATCACCAGGTCGAGCGAAGGGACGATGTAGAGACAGAAGCCGCCGGCGCCGGTTTTATAGAAGGCATCGCGAGGGGCGCCGAGAATCTGGCCGGCCTGGTTATGTTCGAACTGCAGGCTAAAGGGGAAGTGCGGGTTGTACGGCAGGGACTGCTGGCAGAGCTTGATGTAGTCGGCGGGGATCAGTTGTTGGTCTTTCCAGCGGCCATTGTGGGCGAGGCAGTAGCCGAAGCGGGCGGCGTCGGTGGAGTGGAGGGCGATGGAGCCGGCCCCGTTAGCGTGGGCCATCGTCACGTCGCCGCGATAGAGGCAGTAGCCCCAAGGGCCCCAGCCCATCGGCTTGCCGAACTTCTCGTCGATGTACGCTGGCAGTTCCTTGCCCGTGACGCGACGAAGGACCATTGAGGCGATATGCGGAGCCGGAGAGGAATAAGAGTAGCCTTCGCCTGGGGCGGTCCAGAGCGGCGTGCGAAGAGAGGATCCGTCGACGTCATGGATATCCTGGCCTTTGGCGGGCTTGAGCGGTTGGGCCGTGCCGCGGATGATCGCGGAAGGCGTGGCGCCTTCGCCGTTATGGCCCGAGGTCATGCAGAGCAGATGGCCTAAGCGGATGTCGGCTTCACGCGGATCACGGAGAGGAAATGCTTCCGGGAGGAATTCCTTCGTGAAGACCTTAGTGTCGAGTCCGTCGGGTAGCTTCGCCTTAAATTCCTGCAGCATGAGCCCGCAGGAGATGCTCGTGAAAGCTTTGCCCGTGGAGGCCATGTCAGGGTTGGCGTTGCGGTGGGCTTTGCCGAAATATTTCTCCAGTACTAGGTAGCCTTTGCTAATTACGACCAAGCCACCGTTTTCGGTGTTGGAACGTTCGGTCGCGTGGTAGGCCTGTTCGAGGCGGTCGAGGTCGATGCCAGCGAGGGCGCGGGCTTCGGCCTTGTCCTTAGGGGTGCGCCAGCCGCCTTGGGCGTCGGGTGGCGGAAAGTAATCGGCGGCTGAGGCAGAGAGGGAGAGAAGGGCTAAAGGGAGGAGGGTGAAGGGCTTCATCAGAGTATCGAGTATGGAGTATGGAGTATAGGTGCGGATGCAAAGATGAAGGATGAAAGGAAGAGGGGGCATGTGGGCACGGTGACATGGGGACACGGGGAAGGCATTAGAGGGCCGGAGGCTCAGTTGATCAGAAGCTTACCTTCGGGTCTCAGGTCTCGGCAATCGGGTGTCGGGTACGGGCTCTCGGGTTCGGGAACGGGTGCGGGTCCTGAACCTGGACCTGATGCCGAACACCTGAACCTGAGACCTGACGGCTGAGACCCGGGACCTGAGAACTGAAATTCTGGTCTCCGGTCTCCGGTTTTCCTTTGCTTAGACTGCCTTGTGCTGGGCGGGGGTGTTGACGAGGGCGGGAGCAGGGGTCATAGGAATCATATGACCCGACTGTTACCCCTCGTCGCGGCGCTGCTATTGCAGCCCCTTTTCGCCCAGACCGCCAAGCCTGCCTTGCCGGAGACGCCGATCAAGATCGCGGCCCGGGCCGAGCGAACGGACGCAATCTATCATCAGGGTGATAAAGTCGTCTTCAATCTCACCGTCACCGACAAAGGCAAGCCCGCCGCTGGCTTGGTCGAATGGTCGATTCTCAAGGACGGTTTAGCTACGGAGCAGAAGGGCGTGAGCGAGCTCGTCGACGGTAAGGCCATCGCCACTGGTTCGTTGAACGAACCTGGCTTCATTCAGGTCCGCGCCGTCTATCGTGCGAACGCCAAGGCCAAGGTCGCTCCCGTGACCGCCTTGGGCGGCGCCGCCATCGATCCGACCGAGATCAAGCGGAGCCTCCCGGTGCCTGATGACTTCGACGCTTTCTGGTCCGGCATGAAGCAGAAGCTCGCCGCCGTACCCGTCGTGCCGAAGCTCGTCTCGGTCAAGTCGCCGATCAAAGACATCGAGTCGTTCGACGTCACCGCGCCCGCGCTCGGCCTCCAGATTTCCGGTTACATGGCCAAGCCTGTCGGTGCCAAGCCTAAGAGCCTGCCGATTATCCTGACCGTGCATGGCGCCGGCGTGAGCGATAGCTCTCTCGGTGGCTCGGCTAGCTGGGCGAGCAAGGGGTTCATTGCGATGGATATGAATGCGCATGGCTTGCCCAACGGATTACCGGCCAAGCATTATGCGGATCTCAAGGTCGGCGCGATGAAGGATTATCGCTATGAGAACAAGAACGACCGTGAGAAGGCTTATTTCACCGGCATGATGTTGCGCCTTGTGCGCGCCATCGACGTCCTCACCGCGCAGCCGGAGTGGGATGGCCAGCATGTCATCGTCTTCGGATCCAGCCAAGGCGGCTATCAGGCCATCGCCGCGGCCGGGCTTGACGCACGCGTCACCTACTTCGCGGCCGGCGTGCCGGCCGGTTGCGATCACAGCGGCATGCTCGTCGGTCGCATCGCCGGATGGCCTAAGATCGTGCCCGTCGTCGACGGCAAGCCCGACATGAGCGTCCTGGAGGCCTATCGTTATATCGACTGCATGAACTTCGCGACCCGTACCAAAGCGGCTGGCTGTTTCTTCACCGTCGGCTTCATCGACGCCACCTGTCCGCCGACCAGCGTGTATTCGGCCTATAATCAGCTGACCATCCCCAAGGACATCTTTAACGATATCCCGAGCGGCCATACCAACTCGCCTGCGGCCCGTGATGCCATGATGAAGGCTGTGATGAAGTATTTGGGAAAGTAGCCGGCGAAGCCGGCACTTTCAGTTGATTCGTTGAATGGTTGGTATGTTGATGGGATTACTGTCGGGGTATTGGGGTCTTGCGGAGTGTCTCTTGCCAACGATTCAACCATTCAACGTGCCAACCTGTTTTATTCGGAAAGTCTGGTAACCTTTGGCGGGTGGGGTTGTCTTAAGGATACCCTGATGAGACTGCTCTGCGCTTTCTTGCTCACCTTGCTGGCTTTGCCTGCTGCTGAGCCTTTGTATGATCAGAAGAACCTGGCGGCGTGGTGTATCGTGCCGTTCGACAACCAGAAGCGCACGCCGGAGCAGCGTGCCGCGATGGTGGCCAAGATGGGTCTCACCAAGGTCGCCTATGATTGGCGGCAGGAGCATGTCGCCGATTTCGAACAGGAAATCCTGGCTTATAAGAAGCATGGCATCGAATATTTCGCTTTCTGGGCTTACCACGATGAAGCCTTCCGTCTGTTCGAGAAGTATCAGTTGCACCCGCAGATCTGGGTTATGATGAGCGGGAAGGGCGAAACCCAGGAGGCTAAGATTAAGAGCGCCGCCGAAGGCCTGCTGCCGACGATCGCCAAGGCTGCGAAGATTGGGAGTAAGCTCGCGATTTATAACCATGGTGGCTGGGGTGGCGAACCGGAGAATATGGTGGCCACCTGCGAGTACCTGAAGAAGAACCACGCCGTCACCAACGTCGGCATCGTCTACAACCTTCATCACGGGCACGGGCACCTCGACCGGCTGGACGAAGCGCTAAAGCTCATGTTGCCGCATCTCCTGTGCGTGAACATGAATGGCATGGACATCGATGGAGATGCCAAGGGTCGCAAGATCTTGCCGATTGGCGCTGGCACCCAGGATCTCAAGGTCTTGCGACAGGTCCGGGCCAGCGGTTATGCCGGCGTCATCGGCATCCTGAATCATACGATGGAGGACGCCGAAGGCCGCCTTTTGGATAATCTCGATGGCCTCAAGTGGCTCGTGCCGCAATTGGATGACCTGCCGCCCGGACCGAAGCCCAAGTATCGCACCTTTCGGGCGGACACGCCGGCTCCAAAGCCGACTCCCAAGCCTGCGCCCGCTGCTCCGGGCAAGGCAGCCGGTGGCGTGCCTTCGTTGTCTCCTGAATATGGGAAAGCTTTGAAGGGCGGCATGGTCGCGGAGGGTGGGGTGCCTTTCGAACAGTGGCCACTTACCATCGAAGTCCGTGCGAAGCTGGATGGTAAGGCCGCATTTAACATTCTCCTCGCCAGTAGCGAGAAGGCCGCGAGCGCGCATTGGGAAGTCTATACTCATGCCAAGCGAGGC
>CANCHK010000063.1 GCA_947377865.1 Opitutia bacterium
TTTCCTCTGGTCGGGCTGGTGAGATTCGAACTCACGACCTCTTGCACCCCATGCAAGCGCGCTACCAGACTACGCTACAGCCCGAGAGAGGAAAGATTGGGTTAAGCCCCAGCCCGGCGGGGTTGTCAATCCGACAAACCCACCCCCGCGGTTTCTCGACATAACCTAGGGCTAAGCCTATTAAATCCCTATGAGCCGCACCCCCCTGCTCCTGCTATCCCTGTTTTGCGCCAGCCTCTTCGCGGAGTCTCGTCCGAACATCGTCTTCATCCTAGCCGACGACCTCGGCTACGGCGAAGTCGGTTACAACGGCCAGAAGATCATCCGCACCCCGAACGTCGATCGCCTCGCCCGCGAAGGCATGATCCTCACCCGACACTATTGCGGCAATGCGGTCTGCTCGCCCTCGCGCACGGTGCTGATGACTGGACGTAACCCGGGCCACGCCACGACTCGTGATAATCGGGATATGGGTAACCAGGAACAGTTCCCTCTCCCGACCGGTATCACGACGTTGCCCGCGACGCTGAAATCCGCCGGCTATGCGACCGGCGCTTTCGGTAAATGGGGTATGGGCAGTTTCGAATCCACCGGCAACCCGATGAAGCAAGGCTTCGATCGCTTCCTCGGAATCACCAGCCAGTGGGTCGCGCACAGCCACTATCCGCCTTTCATCCAAGACGACGGAAAGAAGATTCCGCTCGATAACGGTCCCGCCGGAGTCCCCGGCCATGCGAATTTCCCGGCCGACGCCGACCCGAAGGACCCGAAGGCGTTTGCGCCTTATATCGGCAAGGACTTCTCGAGCGACCACACCATCGCCGGTGCCGAAGCTTTCATCGCCGCCAATAAGGGTAAGCCGTTCTTCCTCTACTACGCCTCGCCACTGCCCCATGTCTCCCTCCAGGTGCCCGCCGAAGAGCTGAAGCAGTACGAAGGCGTAATCACCGAAGCCGCCCCCTACGTCCCGACCAAGGGCGGCTACGTGCCCAATCGCACGCCGCGTACAACCTACGCCGCGATGATCTCACGCCTCGACAAGGAAGTCGGACGCATCCTCGCCGCACTCGAGAAGGCCGGCGTCGCTGACAACACCCTCATCGTCTTCTCCGGCGATAACGGCGCCACGCACGACGCCGGCGGCGTCGACACGAAATACTTCGATTCTGCCGGCGGTCTCAAAGGCCTCAAAGGCTCGCTCCACGAAGGCGGAATCCGTGAGCCGACCGTGGTCCGCTGGCCTGCCGGCATCAAGGCCGGCACGCGCTCGAACCGCGTCTCGGGCTTCGAAGACTGGCTCTTCACGTTCGCCGAACTGGCCGGAGTGAAGCTCGAGCGCACCACCGACATGGCCAGCGAAAGCCTCGTGCCCGCGCTCAAGGGCACCGACGCACCTCGCACCGCTCCGCTCTACCGCGAATTCCCGGGCTACGGATCGCAACAGGCCATCTGGGACGGCAAGTGGAAGGCGATTCGCACCGACATGGCCAAGGCAGTCCAAGCCAAGGCGCCCATCGTCACCCAGCTCTACGACCTCGACGCCGACCCGAATGAGACGACCGACCTCGCCGCGAAATTCCCCGAGGTCGTCAAAGAACTCGAAGCCAAGATGGCCGCCGCGCGTATCCCCAACGCCGACTTCCCGCTGATTGGCGTGGACCCGACTCCGGCCGGCGCCGGCAAGGGCAAGAAGAAGGCCGAGGCGAAGAAGTAAGGCAGGGCGTCCCGAGGTAGGGCGGGCTCTCCGAGCCCGCCGGCGGACGGTTCGGAGAACCGTCCCTACCCTCAGAGCTCTTCGATCCCTGCCCTCAACTCCGCCGCCTTTTTGCGCACGGCGGCTTGTTCGGCGGGTGACATGTTGGCGGCCTGTCGCACGGCCATGCCGATGCGCGGGTTGTTCAGGAAGCGGTCCTGATGACGCAGCCAGAAGTCCCAATAGAGTGCATTGAGCGGACACGCCAGCGGGCCGGTGCGATCCTTAGGGTCATACGGACAGCCCCCGCAGTAGTTCGACATCTTGGAGACGTAGCTCGCGGCGCAGCAATACGGCTTGCTCGCCAGGAAGCCGCCATCCGCGTGCTGGCTCATACCGATGACATTCGGCAATTCGACCCACTGGAAGGCATCGATGTAGACGCCGAGATACCAGCGCTCGACCTCTGCGGGATCCACCCCGGCGGTCAGACAGAACGAACCGATCACCATCAGCCGCTGAATGTGATGCGCGTACGCCGTGTCGAGCGACTGCCCGACGGAATGCCGTAGGCAGTTCATCTTCACCTTACCGGTCCAGAACCAGGATGGGAGTGACAGTGTATGCTCGAGCCCATTGGCGGTCTCATAACCCGGCATCTTGGCCCAGTACACCCCGCGGACGTATTCACGCCAGCCGATGATCTGGCGGACAAATCCCTCGGTCGCCGCGAGCGGATAACGCCGAGGGTCGCGCGCATGGGCGTCGGTCGCAGCCTGGGCGACCTCGAGGGGCGCGAGCAATTTCACGTTCAGGGCGAAAGACAGACGCGAGTGGAAGAGGCGATCCGAGGACGTGTGCATCGCGTCTTCGTAGTCGCCGAAATCGGGTAGACCACGCTCGATGAAAGCATCCAGCTGAGCCAGGGCTTCTTTACGATCTACCGGCCACGGGAAAGCCTTCTCTGAGGGCTTTCCCATCGTCTTCACGCCAGCCGCTTGGATCTCGGACCAGATCGCGTAATGGTCATGGGAGACGTCCCAATCCTTCGGCGGAGGCGGCGTGCCCTTCCAGGGCTTACGGTTCTCTTTATCGTAATTCCATTCGCCTCCGGCAGGCGTGCCATCCTCTTCCATCAGCAGACGCGTGCTCACGCGCATACGGCGATAATAGGACTCCATCAGCCAGCGCTTGGCATCCTTCTTGAAATGCGCGGCCACTCCGCCCCGTCCGTCGAGGAAATGTTCGGAGCTCACGCAAGCCATGACCAGCCCGCAACTTGCGGCGAAGGCACGCAGGTCCTGATCGAGCCGCCATTCGTCAGGCTCCTGGTATTCAAAGCGTGTGGCCTTGGTCGCCGCGAAGACCTGCTTAAGGTTTTCGGCAAAGCCGTGGCGGTTGTCTTTATCGCTCAATCGGAAGTACCGGACCTTATGCCCCTGCTTGGTCAGAACCTCCGCCATGCGACGCATGCCCGCAAAGATCGCGATGACCTTCTGGGCGTGGTGAACCACATAGTCTGTCTCCGAACGGACCTCCATGAAGACATACGTCACCGACGCGTCCTTCTTCCCGAACCAGGAATGCTCCGGGTTCAGCTGATCGCCGAGGATGAGACGGACGGTAGGGGCCACGCACGCAAGGGAGGAAGAATTACCCTGCTGGCAAGCGGAGTATCAAGGTAGGGACAGCACCACTTGCTGTCCTATCAATACCTCTATGTCGCGACGCAGTCCCGACCTTACCTAGTAATGCAGGCACAAAAAAGCCCGGGGTCGCCGGGCTGATTTCGAGACCTCGGGCCCACCGGCCATCTGGTCCTCGTGTCCTCGTAACTTGGCTTACTTAGGACCGCCGCTGCGGCGGGTGCCGGGGCGACCGAAGGGGCGGTAGTTACCTTGGGAGGCGCGGAAGCCGCCGTGACGACCACCCTGCGGGCGGCCTTCGCGTTCGCTGTTGTGCGCGCCGGCGCGGGGATCCTGATGACGCTGGAAATCTTCCGGGGTGCGGGGCGGAGCCTGCTGGGTGTAGTCAAAGCCCTGCAGCTTGCCGCAGTGGAGGTGCTTACCAACGATGCGTTCGAGGCGGCGGAGTTCGCCAAGGTCTTCGCGTGTGACGAAGGTGATGGCGGTGCCGGTCGCAAGCGCGCGGCCGGTGCGGCCGATGCGGTGGACGTAGTCTTCGAGCTGGTCAGGGAAGTCGAAGTTGAAGACGTGGGAGATGCCGTCGACGTCGATACCGCGGGAGGCGATGTCGGTCGCGACGAGAACGCGGATCTCACCGTTCTTAAAGGCCTGCAGGGCGCGCTGACGCTGGCTCTGGGAACGGTTGGCGTGGATGGCGGCGCAGCTGATGTCTTCGCCCTGGAGCTTGCGGCAGATACGGTCGGCTCCGTGCTTGGTACGCGCGAAGACGAGGACCATCTTCAGGGCTTCGTCCTTGAGGAGGTGATGCAGCATGACCTGCTTGAGGGCACCCGGGCACTCGTAGAGCAGCTGGGTGACGGTTTCGGCAGGGGAAGTACGACGGCCGACCTCGATGAGCTGAGGGTCGCGCTGATACTGCTTCGTAAGGGTCTCGATCTCGCGGGAGAGCGTGGCGGAGAACATCAGGGTCTGGCGTTCCTTGGGCAGCGCGCGGACGATGGTGTTGATTGCGGGTAGGAAGCCCATGTCCAGCATGCGGTCAGCTTCGTCGAGGACGAGATACTCGACAGCGGAGAAGTCACCATGACCCTGGCCGCCGAGGTCGAGGAGACGCCCCGGGGTGGCGATGAGGAAGTCACAGCCGCGACGGAGGGCGGCGATCTGGGGGCGTTCGGAGACGCCTCCGTAGCAGGTGGCGACGGTCGCACCGGCATAACGGGAATAAGCGGCGACGTTCTCGGCGATCTGGACGACCAGCTCGCGGGTCGGGGCCAGGATCAGGCAGCGGACGCGACCCTGGTGGGCGCCAGACTTCGTGCGAACTAGGCGAGTGAGCAGAGGGAGGGTGAAAGCGGCGGTCTTGCCGGTGCCCGTCTGGGCCACGCCGATGACGTCCTTGCCCTCGATGATGACCGGAATGGAAGCCTTCTGGATCGGCGTCGGTTCGGTGTAGCCCTGGTCGGCCACGGCTTTGAGGATGGAGGCGTCGAGGCCTAAGGATGCAAACGGCATTAGCGCAAAGTGAGTAGGGGAAATGGAAAGGGCGAGAACATTAGGGAATGACTCAAAGTCGGGTAAAAGGCACGTTTCAGGTGGCAGGTGGCAGCCCCAGGTGGCGGGTAGCAGGAAAATCAGTGCACTGAAGCGTACTAAAATCCTCCGGCCACCCGCCACTTGAAGCTGCCTTACATCACGTGCTAAAGACTCAAACCCTACCCCTGCCCCGACCCCTACCCCTCTGCCCCCATCCTCAACGATTGCACTCCCCTCCTCGCCCTGTAACAAACTGACCATGAGCCTGTTCGCCCGCAAAAGCATCGCAGCCCTCCAGACTGAAGCCGCCTCCACAGGCGAAGGGACGCTCAAACGTTCCCTCTCCGCCACCAACTTGGTGATGATCGGTATTGGCGGCATCATCGGTGCCGGCATCTTCGTCCTCACCGGCCACGCCGCCGCCTCGCACGCCGGCCCAGCGGTCGTCCTCTCCTTCGTCATCAGCGCGATCACCTGCGCCCTCGCCGGCCTCTGCTACTCCGAGATGGCCGCCGCCGTCCCGGTCTCCGGCAGCGCCTACACCTACTCCTACGCCACGCTCGGCGAGCTGATGGCCTGGATCATCGGCTGGGACCTCGTCCTCGAATACGGCGTCGGTGCCGTCACGGTCGCCGTCGGCTGGGCCGGCTATCTCAAGGGATTCCTCGAAGGCTTCGGCGTCAAGGTCGCTGAGGCTTATTCCTCCGCCCCTTTTGATTGGGTCATGGATAAGGTCACGCACACCGAGCACTTCGTGAGCACCGGCGCGGTCGTGAACCTGCCCGCGATGCTCGTCGTCGCGATCGTCACCGCCCTGCTCGTCGTCGGCATCGAGGCCTCGGCAAAGGTCAACGCGGCCTTCGTCGTCCTCAAGGTCACCATCGTCGTGCTCTTCATCGCGCTCGGCCTCGGCCACGTGCTCCACTCCAACTGGATCACCGCTGGCAACCCGCAGGGCCTCTTCATCCCCCCGAACGCCGGGCCGGGAATCTTCGGCTGGGACGGCATCATCCGCGCCTCGGGCGTGGTCTTCTTCGCCTACATCGGCTTCGACGCGGTCTCGACTGCCGCGCAGGAATCCAAGAACCCGCAGCGCGACATGCCGATCGGCATGCTCGGCTCCCTCGCCATCTGCACGGTACTCTACATCCTCGTGGCCTACGTGCTCACCGGAGTCGTGCCTTACGACCAGCTCAACGTCGCGCAGCCGATCGCCAAAGGCATCGACGCCATGGGCCTCCCCTGGCTAGCCCCCTTCATCAAGTTCGGCGCCATCCTCGGCCTGAGCTCGGTGATTCTGGTGCTCATGCTCGGCCAGACGCGCGTCTTCTTCTCGATGTCGAAGGACGGCCTCCTACCGGTCTCCTTCGGCAAGGTGCACCCGAAGTTCCGCACGCCCGCCCGCATCACGCTCGTGACCGGCATGGCCATCATGGTCGCCGCCGGCCTCGCGCCCATCGGGCTCGTCGGCGAGCTCTGCAGCATCGGCACCCTCTTCGCCTTCGCGCTCGTCTGTCTCGGCGTGATGGCCCTGCGCGTCATCGACCCGGGTCTGCACCGTCCGTTCCGCACGCCCTTCATCTGGGTCGTCGGTCCGGCCGGCGCCGCCTCTAGCTTCTACCTGATGCTCGCGCTGCCGAAGGACACCTGGATCCGCCTCATCGTCTGGATGGCCATCGGTCTCGTGATCTATTTCGCCTACGGCCAGCGCAACGCCGCCCGCGTGCGTGCGGAGCGTTCATAAGGTAGGGTCAGCACTGCGTGCTGACCTAGCCGTGGCCTAAGCTCGTCCGACACAACGGACAACTAGGTCGGCACGCAGTGCCGACCCTACCACGACACAGGGTGCCTCGCCCGGCTCCTAATGGAGGGATCCACTGGGGTATAGGTTCGATTGGTGGAACACGCCGAAGGCCTAGGCTGGAGTCATGGACTACCATACCAGGAAACAACTGCCGCACGCCCGACCCGATTGGGTCGACGACCGTTGCGCTCTTTTCATTACGCTTTGCCACAAGCAACGCGGCGTCTCGCACTTCAACTCCAGCCACGCCTGGGAAGCATTGATCCATGCAGCCGAGCACCTGCACGCTCGAGGTAAGTGGACCCACTTGCTCATGTTGGCCATGCCCGACCATGTGCACATGCTGGCTCGCATCCCGCGGGAAGAAGACATCGGCAAGCTCATCGGCCGATTCAAGCGCATCGTCTCCCACGAGTTGCCGACCGCCTGGCAGTCGGACGGTTTCGACCACCGCATACGCGGCCACAGTCAGCATCTAGCCAAGCGGGCCTACATCCTCCAGAATCCAGTCCGCGCCAAGTTGGTCGAACGATCCGAGGACTGGCCCTACCAGAAGTCATGGTAGGGTCAGCACTGCGTGCTGACCTAGCCGTGGCCTAAGCTCGTCCGACACAACGGACAACTAGGTCGGCACGCAGTGCCGACCCTACCTCGATGCAGGGGCCAATTCCTGTCGCGTAGCGATAGGCACGTAGCCGACTTCGAGGCCCCTGGGCGGTGTCACAATCTGAGCGGGATCGAGCGAGGCGAGCTTGCCGACAGTCGGAGGCGCGAGGTAGTCGCGATCCTTGGTCCAGGAGCGATGGAGCTTCTCGACCTTTACCTGTAGGGCTTCGCGTTCCGCTGACGTGAGGTCGGCGTTGAGCATCGCAGGCTGATCGGCGAAGCGATACCAATAATATGTCACCACACTCCCGTTACCGAGCAAGGCCTTGAACGGACCGGCCTTGGGGCCAGGGACCTTCCAGGTCGTATTCGCACCTTCGGGCGTATCGTAAGGCTGCGGCGGCTTTTCCTTCGGGCGAGTGAAACGAAGGCCAGCGAGGCTGGTCGCAACCGGCACCTCAGCTGGCTTCACGACGACCCACTGCTTGTTCTTCGGACCTTCGTTGAGACGGAAGAATTGCGGTAGCGTAATCAGCCCAGAAGCGCCGCGCGTGACAAGTTCGCTGTTCCATTTATATCCGTAGGTCATCGGATCCGGCGAATGCGGCGTGGCGAAGGATTTCCAGGCCAGCGTAACCTTCTGATCGCGTGGTGTGCCTTCAGGGTAGATACGCCACGTCGATCCGCCGTCCTTCTTGAAATTCTGGACGAAGGCACCGGTCGGATTAATCGCGCCACTGACCGCAGGACCACCCTCGAACCACTTCTTCACCCCGTCGTAAAGGGCGCGGCGATCGTAAGAAGTAAGGCGATGCAACACGACGGTGGTACCGTCGGTGCCCACTGGGAAAGACGTCGGTGCCACGCGCGCATAGGTGTCACCCTTGGCGTCCTGGGCTTGAAAGGCGGGCACATACTGGGTCTCCATCTGGAAATGCTTGTTCGGATCCGAGCCACGCGAATCGAGCATCAGCCCGGCATAGGCCGGATCACGCTCCGCGGCGTGCGACCAGAAATACGGGGTGAAAAAACACACCGGGCCCTTGAAATTCGCCGAGTTCACGAAGAGCGTCCAGCAGTTGTCACCGGTCGGGATGTCCTTGCCATTGGTCTTCGTCTTCGCCTGCGCGAACGGCATCGGAAGGTAACCGTAACCGAAGAGTTCGCCGTTCGTACCCTGCTTCATGTCGAGGCCATCAATCGGGAAGAGTAACCACGGCGAAAGCTGCGCCACGCCGTAGAGGCCGCGCGGCTCCTTCCAGTCGCCGGCGCCATGCGCGGGTCCGTTGGCGATGTCCTTAAAATTCACGCCCACGCCACCCATGATGAACTTCGGCGTCTCGGTCGGGAAACGCGTGTCGCGCCACCAGCCGAGCCCGCCTTCGATGTCATTGTAAAGATCCTTGGGTTTCTCGCCCTCATACTGCGGGTGCATCCATGTGCCGAAGAGACCGGTCTGGAAACGATGGCCAGGGTACTGATTGAGTAATGGCCAGGCCGCGGCGTAGATTGAGAAGCCGGCGTTATAGCTGTCGGGCACGTGCTCGGTCGGGACGATTAGGTATCCGGCCATCTCGACCTTCTCGGGGGCGGCGGGAACCGTCGCTGCCATTAGGCAGGCGACCAAGAGTGCGGGGGTGCGCATGGGGCGAGATAAGCCTTTAAGCATCGGCCTGCCCACCCGAAACGATGGGCGGTTGGCGGTTAGCGGTTGGGCGCGCGCAGCCACCCTGACCTCGTGATTCGCCTATCTCTCAGCGAACGGCCGACCAAGGTTGATCGGCCCTATGTGACGCAGAGACTGAACGTTCGACGTTCGAGATTCTTCGTGCCCAACCGCTAACCGCCAACCGCTGACACCCTCTGCCTCTGCCCGTTGAATCTAGCCCCTCCGCCTTGCCATACCCCTGCAAAGCCTACCCCTACCCCTACCCCGACCCCTACCCCTACCCCTACCCCTCCCAATTGGGCTTTGACTAGGGTTTTCCCCGTCCGTTAACCATACCCCTCGATTCCGTCCGTCCCGACCCCATGAAACGCACCCATACCTGCAACGCCCTCCGCCCCGCCGACGCCGGCCAGACCGTGACCCTCGTGGGCTGGGTCGACACCAAGCGCGACCTCGGCGGCGTGACCTTCGTCGACCTCCGTGACCGCGAAGGCATGACCCAGGTGGTCTTCAATCCGGGCTCCGATGGCATCCAGGAAATCGCCCAGCGCCTTAAGACGGAATCCGTCATCGAGATCACCGGCAAGGTCCGCGCCCGCTCGGCCGAGACCATCAACGCCAAGCTCGCCTCGGGTAGCATCGAAATCGCCGCCGAGACCCTGACCGTCCACAACATCTGCGCCGACCTGCCATTCCCGATGGACGACGACAAGGCCGACAAGGTGAACGAAGACCTTCGCCTCGAATACCGCTTCCTCGACCTCCGTCGCCCCCGCAATATCGGCCTCCTGAAGCTCCGCGCCAAGGCCGCCCGCGCCATCCGCGCCGAACTCGACGGACAGGACTTCCTCGAAATCGAGACCCCGACGCTCTTCAAAAGCACGCCCGAAGGCGCCCGCGAGTTCCTCGTGCCGAGCCGCACCAACCCCGGCGAATTCTACGCCCTCACGCAGTCCCCGCAGCAGTACAAGCAGATGCTCATGGTGGCCGGCGTCGAACGCTACTACCAGATGGCCCGTTGCTACCGCGACGAAGACCTGCGCGCCGACCGCCAGCCTGAGTTCACGCAGGTCGATTTGGAAATGTCCTTCA
>CANCHK010000064.1 GCA_947377865.1 Opitutia bacterium
CGGACTGGCGGATGAACTTGCCCACGCCTTCGGAGGCGAGATTGATGGTTTCGCGGTAAGAAATCTGGGGCTTACCGGACTTAGCTTCGACGCGGAATTCGCGCTTCAGGCGGTCGACGATGATTTCGAGGTGAAGCTCGCCCATGCCGGAGATGAGGGTCTGGCCCGTCTCAGGGTTGGAAGTGACGCGGAAGGTAGGATCTTCCTGGGCCAGACGCTGCAGGCCGATGGAGAGACGCTCCTGGTCACCCTTGGAGTTGGGCTCGATGGACATCGAGATGACGGGCTCGGCGAAGGTGGTCTTCTCGAGGATCAGGTCGTCTTCGGCGGTGAGGGTGTCGCCGGTGGCGATGTCCTTCGGGCCGATGATCGCACAGATGTCGCCGGAGTAGGCGACGTCGATTTCTTCGCGGTCCATCGCACGGAGGAGCACGATGCGAGAGATGCGCTCGTTCTTTCGGGTGCGCGGATTGTAGAGGGCTTCGCCCTTCTTGAGCTGTCCGCGGTACACGCGGTAGAAGACGAGCTGGCCAACGTGGGGGTCGGACCAGAGCTTGAAGCAGAGGCCGGTAACCTTGGCCTTGTCGTCCGGACCGATGGTGATCTCCGTGTCGCCGTCGTCGATGAAGGCCTTCTGGGGGCGCATGTCGATCGGGGACGGGAGGAAGTCGACGACGCAGTCGAGGAGCATCTGGACGCCCTTGTTCTTGAAAGCGGAACCGGGGATGACACCGATGAAGTTAAGCGAGAGGGTGGCCTTACGGATACCCGTGCGCATTTCTTCGATGGTCACTTCCTGGCCGTCGAGATACTTGGCGGCGAGGACATCGTCGAAGTCGGCGAGACCTTCGATGAGCTTGGTGCGCCAGAGCTTGGCTTCTTCCTTCTGCTTTTCGGGAATTTCGATCACGTCGAACTTCATTCCCTTCGGGTCCGTCTCGTCGTAAAGGTAGGCGACGTTCTTGATCAGGTCGATCATGCCTTTGAACTCTTCGCCCTGGCCGATCGGGATAAAGAGGGGGTGGGCGTTGCCCTTGAGCTTTTCGCGGATGTCGTCGACAGCGCCGAAGTAGTCGGCACCGGTGCGGTCCATCTTGTTCACGAAGGCGACGCGCGGGACGCCGTACTTGTTCATCTGGCGCCAAACGGTCTCAGACTGGGGCTGCACGCCGGCGACGGCGCAGAAGACGGCAACGGCGCCATCGAGCACGCGGAGCGAGCGTTCCACCTCGGCCGTGAAGTCCACGTGTCCGGGGGTGTCGATAATGTTGATGCGGTGGTCGATGTTCGCGAAATGGCCTTCCTTGGTCTTCCAGCCAGCGGAGATGGCGGCCGCGGTGATCGTGATACCACGCTCGCGTTCCTGTTCCATCCAGTCGGTGGTGGCGGTACCATCATGCACTTCGCCCATCTTGTGCACCACGCCGGTGTAGAAGAGGATGCGCTCCGTCGTGGTCGTCTTGCCGGCGTCAATGTGCGCGGCGATGCCGATGTTACGCGTGTGCTCGAGAGGGAACGCGCGGGACGGAGAATTTAATTCGGAAAGTTTAGCCATGGTCGGAACCGTTGAAGGACTGCTGAAGTTACCTGCGGATTACCACTTGAGGTGAGCGAAGGCACGGTTGGCCTGAGCCATCTTGTGCGTCTCTTCGCGCTTCTTCACCACGTTGCCGGTGTTGTTGTAAGCGTCGACGAGTTCGGCGGCAAGGGCTTCGGACATCGTGGTTCCCTTACGACCAGCGGCGGCAGCAGCGACCCAGCGAAGCGCGATACTGTTCTGGCGCTCAGGAGAGACTTCGACCGGGACTTGGTAGGTGGCGCCACCGACGCGACGGCTCTTCACTTCGAGCTTCGGACGGCAGTTCTCGAGGGCACCGAGCATCAACTCGACGGGATTGCCCTTCATCAGCTTTTCGCTGACCTTCTCGATCGCGCCGTAGACGATACCCTGGGCGATGGACTTCTTGCCGGACTTCATCACGACATTGATGAGCTGGCTAATGAGGGGGGAGCCGTAACGGGCGTCCGGGAGGTGGGCGCGCTTGGCTGCTTTGCGACGACGAGACATGTTCTAAGGGAGTTGGGTGCGGAAACGGATTAAGCCTTCTTTTCCTTCGGACGCTTGACGCCGTACTTGGAACGGGAGCGACGACGCTTCTCGACGCCGGAGCAGTCGAGGGGGCCGCGGACGATGTGGTAGCGAACGCCCGGAAGATCCTTTACGCGGCCGCCACGAACGAGGACCACGGAGTGCTCCTGGAGCTTGTGGCCTTCGTCGGGGATGTAGGAGATGACCTCCTGGCCGTTGGTCAGGCGCACCTTGGCGACCTTACGCTGGGCCGAGTTCGGCTTCTTCGGCGTGCGGATCATTACCTGCACGCAGACGCCGCGGCGGAATGGCGAGTTGTTCAAGGCAGGCGATTTCGACTTGGCCTTGGGTTGGACACGCGGTTTACGGACGAGCTGGTTGATGGTAGGCATGGACCTCGGTAAATAGGGAAAAGAGGGTTTGGGCATAGGGGTCGAGGCCCCTCATGCAAGCGGAAAGTGCGTGGATTTTAAGGTTTCTTTACTCCCGTCCCTGCCCGGACCCGCCTTAGGCTTTTTTGGCGGGACAATTCCGATGCCCACGCCATTACTCAAAACCCCTCCCATGCTGCCATCCCGCCTGACCTTCGCCTTCCTTCTCGGGATGTCCTGCCTTTCGGGCCTGGCTCAGACCCCTCCCCCCTCCCCGGTCGCCCAGAAGCCGACCCCGGCGGCGGCCAAGGACGACGAAGAGGACGCCGAAATCGTAGTTTTGGCCGGCCTCCCTCACATTAAGGAAAAAGAGGCTATCCTAAGTTACGCCCGCCAGACCTACATCAAAGCGGATCTGATCAAGGACAAGGCGCTGCAACAAGTGATCCGCCTGACTTTATCGAAACTAGAGGATCAGCCTGAAAAAGCGGTCCAAATCCGCCAAGAGCACCTAAACGTGCTTGCCGAATATTTTACCAAACAGGCGATGGCGGCCCAAGACTCCGGCCAGATGGCCGATGCCATGCGCCTCGCCCAAGTGGCCGTCCGCTGCAACCCCGGCAACGCTAAATCTAAGTTGTTCTACGCCAACTTTTTACACTCAATAGCTGGACGCACAGATGATGCAATCCAGACCTTGAAACATGGCCTGGAGTTTCTACCGGTGGACGACCCGCTCACCAAGGACTACCTTGAGCGCTATTTCCAGCTCCTCCAGGCAAAGGAGCGCGACCGGGAAGTCATCGATGAAAGCCTGAAACTGCTTCGCGACAGCAAAAACATCCCGGTCTACATGCGGGAATCGCTTTCGCTGACCGCAGCCACCTCTCTTTACTGGATAGGAAATTATCCTGATGCGGTTAACCTAATAAACATCAATAACTTAGACTCTCAGGCCAAGGGCCTACTCCTCAAGGCTCGCGCTCTTTTCGAGGGCGGCAAGACCCAAGAATCTATCAACCTGCTTCAGGCGAAAACCTCTGCCTTCAAAGGAAAAGAGCGTGACGCCGTCCTCTCGCAGCTGGCCCGATTCCATATCCTTCTAGGTCAGCATAAGATGGCCCTCGCGGTCACGCAGGAGCGCATCGCCGCCGACGAGAAAGCGCCCTTCCCCCATATCCAAAGGCTACAACTACTCGATCGACTCGATCTTAAGGACGAATTCGACAAGGAGATCCGGCTGATCTTTACGAGCTATGCGGGCAACTCCGCGCCGATGATTGCGCTCGCTAATTTCGCGGCCGAAAAAGGGTACGCCCAACTGACGGGCGTGATCCTGAATTCCGCCGCGCAGCACGGTTTGGAGCGAGCGACCTTCGCCGCCCTCCACCTGGAAGCTATCCTGAACGGACCGGACCCCGGCCAAGCCATCACGCAGCACCAACAGATTGTCTCCGCCGACAAAGCCTTCTTCAAATCCAACGAGCCCATCGTGCAGGCGCTGCTCGCCATCGCCTACCACTCCCGCCAGAAGCCCGACGCGGTGATCGCGAAACGCGACCGCGACATCGGCGACCGCTATCTCACGGAGTTCCTCAAGGCCAAGGACCTCGGACCCGAGGCTTACCGCTCCGTCGGACGCCATCTGCGCGTAATCCGCGCTGGCGACGCCGCGGTGCGCGTGCTCGAAGCCGGCGTAACCCTCTACCCGCGCTATTCGCAGCTCCGCGCCGAATATATCTCCGCCCGTATCCTCGCAGGCCAAACCGAGACCTACGGCACGCGCAAATCCGTCGCCGACGAACTCGAGCTGCTACTGACGTTGCGTCGCCCCTCGCCCGCCATCTGGCAGGAAGCAGTCTCGTGGCTGCGCTCCGAATCGAGACTCCCGATCGATCGCCAGCGTAAGCTCGAGGACGCGATGTCCCCGCTGATCCGTAGCAACCTCGACCCCGAGGCTCTCGCCGGCCGCTGACCGATCGATGACACTGCAAAGCCGACGTGAGGAGCTCATTGCGGAGCTCGAACCTTTCGCCGATCATCACGAAAGGTTCCAGTATGTGATCGACCGGGCTAAGTCCACCCCCACCCTGCCGGCCGACCTGAAGCTCGACGCCTTCCTCATCGAGGGCTGCACTTCCAATCTGTGGCTGGTGCCATCCCTCGAAGCCGGCGTCTGCCGCTTCCGTTGCGACGCTGATTCGCTCATCACCAAGGGCGTCGCGAGCCTGGTTTGCGAGTTCTACGACGGCGCGACGGCGCAGGAAGTCGCCGACACCGACGCGGACTTCCTTTCTGCGGTCGGCATCACGCAGCACCTTTCGCCCAACCGACGCAACGGCCTGACGAACCTCGTCGGCAAGATTCGCGCCTTCGGCCGGGCCGCCGTCCACTCCTGATAAGCCTCATTGGCGGGGCTTAAGACCGGAGATATGCGTGGTTGGGATTTGCGCCGGGAACGAAGGCGGATGAGATGACGGCATGAGAGAGCCGGAAGCCTTCGCACCCGACCGACGACTGTTCGGACTGTGCCTGTTCACGCTCGGCTGGTCCGTTCTGGTACTCCAAGCCGGCGGCTTCACGACGAGCATCCGCGCGGGCATGGCCTTCCTCGACTGGCCTCTCTCGAACGGCTCGGTCAATCCTCCAGGCTGGCTCACGGAGATTGATAAGTTCGCCGAACACTCCCACCGCCTCGCCGCCATGGTGCTCGGTCTGCTCTCCATCGTAATCGCTGTCGCGCACGGCTTCCGCGAAACCCGCCGCACCGTCCGACTCGCGGCCTATGCGCTCGTCGGCCTAGTAGTCTTCCAAGGCGTGCTCGGCGGTCTCCGCGTGCTCCTCGATAAACTCAACATCGGCGGCGACGGCAACTTCAAGGCGGCGGCCTTCGCCGTCGGCCACGCGGTCAACGCGCAGCTCACGCTCGCGCTCCTGGCCTTCATCGCCCTCGCCCACACCATGGCCTGGCATCAGGCCCGCCACTCCGCGCCGCGCTCCCTCTTCCGTGCCGGAGCCTTCGCCGCCGGACTCACGCTCTCGGTCATCGTGATCGGTGCGGTGATGCGCCAAGGCCATTTCACCGCCTGGGTCTCCGCAGCCTCCGACGGACTGTTCATCCCTTCGATCGGCACGGGCGTGGTCTGGTGGGTCAATCTGCTCCACCGCGGCGGCGCCCTGCTGGCCGGAGCGTCCGTGCTCTTCTTCGCCGTCCAGCTGGCCCGCCACGGCTTCCCGCTCCTCCGCTGGGCGTCCTTGGTCGCGCTGGTCTTCCTCCAGGTCCTACTCGGCATCCTGAGCATCCAGCTCCCGCTCAACCCGCACGTCCGCACGGTGCACCTCGTGGTCGGCGCAGCCCTCTTCTCCTCACTTTGTGCAGCGGTGATACTGGCCCGACGTTCCACGGAGGAGCCCACGGCCTGAGCCGTGGCGACTGATTTACCTTTAACCCGTCACGCAAAACCGCCACGACAAGACCGATGAGCGAACGCGCTGGATCTGTGCCTGCCGCCTACTGGGAGCTGACCAAGCCCCGGCTGTCGTTCCTTTCCGTCCTGACGGCGCTCGCCGGCTACTTTTGCAGCGAACCAAGCCAGGCCACGCACCCGAAGGTGCTCGTCTCGCTCGCAATCGGCACTGCCCTCGCCGCCGGGGGCTGCGGCGCGATCAACATGTGGTGGGACAGCGAACCGGACGCGAAGATGGAACGCACCCGCAACCGCCCCATCCCTGCCGGCATCATCCACCCCGGGGCCGCCCTGCTCTTCGGCATGCTGCTCCTCTTGCTCGGCGTGGTGCTGGTCTGGATCGGCGCTAACCCGCTGGCCGGAGCACTCACGGCCGCCACCGCGGTGTCGTACCTCTTCTTCTACACGCCGCTGAAGTCGGTGACTTCATGGTGCACGCTCGTCGGCTCGCTCCCTGGCGCGATTCCGCCGATCATCGGCACAGCCGCCAAGCTCGGCCAGTCTGGCGTACCACACATCGACCGCATGGGCTGGATGCTCTTCGCGTTACTGTTCTTCTGGCAAATCCCGCACTTCATGGCCCTGGCCTTCCTCTGGCGCGAGGACTACGCCCGCGGCGGCTTCAAAATCGTCACGGTCGGCGACCCGTCCGGCCGCTCGGCCTCCATTTGGGCCATGGCGTTCATCCTGCCGATGATTGTCGTGGCAGGTGAACTCGTCCGCACGTTCTTCGAACCCGCCTGCGCGTCCTCCCTCAAGGGCTGGACGAGCCCCTTCCTCTGGGTATCGTTCATCGCGGGCGCCTGGTTCTTCAAGCTGACCCTCGAGTTCGCCCTGCCGCAACGCCGCGCTGCCGTTGCGAAACCCCTCTTCCTCGCCTCGATCCTGTACCTGCCCGTCGTGCTGTTGACCCTGACGCTGAACCGGATTTTTGTGCGGTCATGAGCGTACGTGCCGACAAGGACCGCCTGCGCGCGGAACTCAAGGCACGCCGCATGAATCTCACGCCGCGCGAACTACAGGTCGCCGGCGACGTGGCCGCCCGCTTGGTCACGCAACTCCCGGAATGGAAACAGGCGAAGACGGTCTGCCTCTACGCGTCCTTCGGCGGCGAACTCCCGACCGACGCGCTGATGTTGGTCGCATTGCTCGAAGGCAAACGGCTGCTGCTCCCGCGCGTGACGAACAAGACGACGCTCGTGCTCCATGAGGTCGCCGACCTCGCCGCGCTCCAGCCCTCGCGCCTCGGCATCCGCGAGCCGAAGCCGACCGCCCCGGTCGCGACGCTGGCCGAGGCCGGCCTGGTCCTGGTGCCGGGCCTAGGCTTCGACGGCGCCGGGCGACGGCTCGGGTTCGGCGGCGGCTTCTACGATCGCCTACTGGCGAAGCCGCCCCGCAAGACCTTCCTACTCGGCCACGCCCATGCCTTCCAGCTGGTGTCGCGCCTGCCCGACGAACTGCATGATATTAAAGTTAAGGCAGTCGCCACCCCCCAGGGCGTGATTCGCTGCCGAGTGCGTTAGCAGGTTTGCCAAGCGGGAGGTTTCGTGTCCGATGGAGGGTCCGATGTCCGCCCCCCGACCAGACGCCATCCGCCTCCGCGGCGTCCGCCAGAACAACCTGAAGGGCTTCGACGTGGACATCCCGGTCGGCAAGCTGGTCGTGGTCACGGGCCTCAGCGGCGCCGGCAAGTCCTCCTTGGTCTTCGATACGCTCCACGCCGAAGGGCAGCGCCGCTACGTCGAGACGTTCAGCCCTTACGTCCGCCAATTCCTCGAATTGCTCCCGTCGCCGGCCCTAGACTCCGCGGAGAACGTCCGTCCGTCCGTCGCAATCAAGCAAGGCAACGCGGTCCGCACCTCGCGCTCGACGGTCGGCACAATGACGGAACTCTGCGATTGGTTCAAAGTCTGGTTCGCCCACCGCGCCGACCTCGTCGACCCAGCCAGCGGCAAAGTCATTGTCCCACGCGGACCCGACGCCGCTTGGCAGGACTCCCTCGAGCGCTTCATGGGCAAATCCGTCGCGCTCGCGTTCGCGGTCTCGAAACCGGAGACGCTGGGATGGAAGACGATCGCGGAAGAATTCTCGAAGGCGGGCTTCAGTCGCGCGTTCGCCTCCGGCCAGCGCATCCGCCTGACGGAGGACGAGATCCCGGCCGACGCGACGGAACTGCTCGTCATCCAAGATCGCGTGACAATCGCCGCCGACCAGGCCTCTCGCTTCCATGAAGCGGCCCTCGCGGCGTTCCGCCTCGGCGGGGCGCGACTCCGCCTGCTCGACGACCAAGGTCACGAACTGTCCCGCTATAGCGAAGCACTCGAATCACCCATCGATGGACGTAAGTTTCGCCCAGCCTCGCCCGCACTCTTCTCGTTCAACTCGCCCGTGGGCGCCTGCCCCGAGTGCCGCGGCTTCGGCCGCGTCATCGGCCTCGACTGGAACAAGATCATCCCCAACCCGGCCCTGACGCTCGCCGAAGGCGCAATCGCGCCATTCCAAGGCAACATCTATGGCGAATCGCAGAAGGACCTAGTGCGCGCCTGCCGCAAGGCGGCCATCCCACTCGACGTACCGTGGAAGAAACTTTCCGCCGCGCACCGCAAGTTCGTCGAGAACGGCGAGCCGGGCTACGTGCAGGGCGAATACGATTCGAAGTGGTACGGTATCCGCGGCTTCTTCCGCTGGCTGGAAGGCACGACCTATAAGATGCACGTCCGCGTCTTCCTCTCCCGCTGGCGCGCCTACGAGTCCTGCCCGAAGTGCCAAGGCCGCCGCTTCCGCGAGGAATCGCTCTTCTGGCGCTGGCAGGGCAAATCCCTCCCGGAGCTCTACGCTTCGCCGGTCTCGGATCTGCGCACGCTGCTCGCGCCCCTCGCGCCGAAGGATTCGCGCCATCCGGCCGACCACGCGCTCGAAGCCATTCTGGCCCGACTCGGCTACCTCGAGGCGGTCGGACTCGGCTACCTCGCCCTCGACCGCCTCTCGCGCACGCTCTCGGGCGGCGAAGTCCAGCGCGTCAACCTGACCTCCTGCCTCGGCGCCTGCCTCGCAGACACGGTCTTCGTCCTCGACGAGCCGAGCGTCGGCATGCACGCCCGCGATCTTTCGCGCATGGTCGGTATCCTCCGCAGCCTCGTCGACCAAGGCAACACAGTGGTGGTCGTCGAGCACGACGAATCCGTCATGCGCGCCGCCGACTGGCTCATCGAGATCGGCCCACGCCCCGGCGCCGAAGGCGGTCATCTTCTCTACCAAGGCGTCCCGAAGGGCATCCTGAAGATCAAGGATTCTGCCACGGGCA
>CANCHK010000065.1 GCA_947377865.1 Opitutia bacterium
CCTTCGGGGTCATGGCCGGGGACTTGTCGTCCTTGGCCACGAGTTCGATGAGGGCCGTCTCAGCCGCGTCACCCTTACGGGCGCTGAGCTTGTAGATGCGGGTGTAGCCGCCGGTGCGACCGAGGAACTGCTGCACGCGCTCCTTGAACAGGAGCTGGGCGGCGTCTTCGTTGCGCAGCTTGGCGATGGCCAGGCGGTAGTAGTGGAGTTTCACCGACTTGTCGGCGGACTGCTCGGCCTTCTTGGCGTAGGTGATGATCTGCTCAGCGAAAGGGCGGAGGGCCTTGGCGCGAGAGAGAGTCGTCGTGATGCGAGCGTTGGTGAACAGCGCGGAAGCGAGGTTGCCGATGAGCGAGCGACGGTGGGCCGTCTTGACGCCAAGGACGTGATTATGTTTGCGGTGACGCATGAGTGTGGGTTCCGGTCTGGATTAGGCGTTCACGCCCTTGTCGAGGAGACCCTCGTTGATTTTCTGGCCGAGGGACAGGCCGAGCTGCTCGAGCTTGGCCTTGATCTCGTTGAGGGACTTCTTTCCGAAGTTGCGGTACTTGAGCATCTCCTGCTCGGTCTTCATCGCCAATTCGCCAACGGTGTTGATGTTGGCGTTATTGAGGCAATTGGCGGCGCGAACGGAGAGCTCGATTTCGTTGACCGACATATTGAGCAGTTTACGGAGGCGGTTGGTCTCTTCGCTGATCTCCTTGTGGCCGGTCTCGAACTCGACGGAGTCGGCGGAGACGGTGTCGAACACTTCGAGGTGATGGCGCAGAATCGCGGAAGACTCCTTGAGGGCTTCGTCCGGGGTGATGCGTCCGTCAGTCGAGATTTCGAGGACGAGCTTATCGTAGTCGGTCTTGTCGCCCGAACGGGTTGACTCAACGGAGTACTTAACCAGGGTGACTGGCGAGAAGAGCGAGTCGACGGGGATGGAACCGATGGCCTGTTCGGCCTTCTTGTTCTCCTCGGCGGAAGCCCAGCTGCGACCGACGGTGACCTCAAGGTCGGCGTAGAAGCGGCGCTTGCGATCGAGCGTGCAGATAACTTGGTCAGGGTTGACGAGGGCCACGGCGGCACCCTTCGTCTCGAACTTGATATCCGAAGCCTTCACGGGTCCGCTCTTGTTGACGTCGATCGTGCCTTTGAAGGCTTCGCGTTTGTTGGCCTCGGTGCGGATGCGAACCTTCTTGAGGTTGAGGACGATCTCGGTGACGTCTTCGACGACGCCTTCGATCGGCTGGAACTCGTGCTGCACGCCTTCGATCGTCACGGCGGAGATTGCGGCTCCTTCGATGGAGCTCAGCAGGATGCGGCGGAGCGAGTTGCCGACGGTGTGGCCGAAACCAGTCTCGAAGGGCTCGGCGAAATACTTCGCGTACGTGGGGGTGGCGGAAGACTCCTCCTTCTTGAGGGTCTTGGGGCGTTGGAATTGTCCTAGTCGCTTGGTCATGTCTGTGGGTCCGGTTAGTGTTGGTGTCGTGCTGGGATCAGCGGCTGTAGAATTCGACGATGATTTGGACGTTTACGTCCGAAGGCAGTTCTTCCTTGGCCGGTTCACGTACAATTTGTCCATTGAGCTGCTCAGGGAGGACGACGAGCCAGGCGGGGGCGGAACGGCCCTGGCCTTCTTCGACAGCGCGGGTAGCGAGCTGCTTGGAGGAGGTGCGGTCGCGGACTTCGATTTTTTCACCGGGAGAGGTAGCGTAGCTAGCTACGTCGACCTTATGGCCGTTGATGCGGATATGTCCGTGGGCCACGAGCTGACGAGCGGCGGCACGGGAGTTGGCGAAGCCTAGGCGGAACACCACGTTATCGAGACGGGTCTCGAGAATGCGGAGGAAGTTATCACCAGCAACGCCGCCCATGCGCTTGGCGCGTTCGAAAGAGAGTCGGAACTGTTTCTCGGTCAGGCCGTACATCATGCGAAGCTTCTGCTTCTCATTGAGGCCGACGCCGTATTCGGAGACCTTGCGGCGGGTCGTCTTGCCGTGGATACCCGGAGGGTACGGACGACGCTCCTCACCCTTGGAGGTGGGGAAAATATTCTGACCGAAGCGACGGTTGAGCTTCGTGGTAGGACCGGTGTAACGAGACATGGTGTATTAGGATTTGGTAGAGGTGGCGGATGGGAGGACCCGCCCAGTTTGCCATAGCCGGACGGTGATGCGAAAAGCAGGGACGATCAGACGCGACGGCGCTTCGGAGGACGGCAGCCGTTGTGAGGAATCGGAGTGGTATCGAGAATTGAGGTGACGTTCAGGCCGAGGACCTGGAGGGCGCGGATGGCGCTGTCGCGGCCCATGCCCGGACCCTTGACGCGTACGGAGACATCCTTGAGGCCGTGAGCCATGGCGAGCTTGGCGGCTTCGGAGCAGACGACCTGAGCGGCGTAGGCGGTAGACTTGCGTGAGCCGCGGAACTGGTGGCGACCGGCGCTACCCCAGGAGATAACATTGCCGTTAGGATCGGTGATCGTGACCTTAGTGTTATTGAAGGTGGCTAGGATATGGCAGATGCCGGTGGTGACATTCTTCGAGCCCTTGGCACGACGAACCTTCACTTCGCCGAGCTCTTCGCCGAGGAGTTCCTTGGCGGTGATCTCTTTGCGCTCGGGGGCGGCGGCTTCGGCCGGAGCGGCCGCGGCTGCGACGACTTCGGGGCTGGCGGCGGCTTCGGCGGCAGGGGCCTTCGGCTTCTTTGCCTTGGGGGTCTTGGGGGCTTCTTCGCTCATCGTAAAATAGTGTTAGGAGAAAGGTTGGCTTACTTGGACGGAGCCGCGGCGACGCCGACGGTCTTACGCTTACCCTTACGGGTACGGGCGTTGGTGCGCGTGCGCTGTCCTCGGACTGGGAGGCCGCGGAAGTGGCGGAGACCGCGGTAGCACTTGATTGCCTGGAGGCGCTTCAAGTTTTGCGCGATATCGCGGCGAAGGTCGCCTTCGCACTTGTAGCCCATGCGTACGATGTACTCGACGATCTTGTTCAGCTGCTCTTCAGAAAGATTCTGAGCGCGCATGGCAGGATCAAAGCCGAGAGCTTCGCAAATCTCTGTGGCGCGGCGGGGGCCGATACCATAGATATAGCGGAGAGAGATCTCTACTTTCTTGTTGTTGGGAATGTCTACGCCGAGGATTCGAGGCATGGTGTCCGTGCTGTTTGGAAGGTGGGAAAGAGGTCGGAACTTGGTGGTTCTGGCGGGATTTGAAAGCAAAAAATGCGGTTTAAACGAGGGTGAGGATTTCAGCCCCGTTTTCGGTCACTAAAACGGTGTGCTCAAAGTGTGCGGAGACCTTCCCGTCGGCCGTCCGGGCGGTCCAGCCATCTGATGCCATGACAATCTTATGGGATCCGAGGTTTACCATAGGCTCAATAGCCAAAGCCATGCCAGGCAATAACTTAGGTCCAGTTCCAGCCTTACCGTAGTTAGGAATCTGGGGCTCTTCGTGCATCTTGCGACCGACGCCATGGCCCACGAAGTCACGAACAATGCCATACCCCCCATGTGTAAGAGCCTCTTGGATGGCAGCGGATATGTCCCCTACCCTATTGCCGGGCTTCACGGCGGCGATGCCGGCCATGAGGGATTTCTCGGTGTCGACGCAAAGCTGGCGAGCCCGGGGGTCGACCGCCCCGACCATGACGGTCCGGGCGTTGTCCCCGATGAAGCCATCCCGGCGGACGACCACATCCAAGGAGACCAGGTCTCCGTCCCGGATGATACGGTCGGCGGCGCCGATGCCGTGGACGATCTCGTCGTTGACGGAAATGCAGACGTAGCCGGGGTAGCTCAGGCGACCGACGACGTAGCCATGGCAGGCGCTCTCGCAACCATGGCGGACCATCAGTCCGCGAGCGGCAGAATCCAGGCCGGCTGTCGAGATACCCGGAACGACGAGGGTCGCCAAATCGTGCAGGACACGCGCCGCGGCGGCACAGGCGGCACGCATGCGACTCACGTCTTCAGCCGACTTCAAATCGATCATCCCGGAAAAAGCTTAGCGAGCGAACGCACCCCAGTGATTCAATCCCCAGGCGATGACGCCGAAGATGAAAAGGGTCAGGCAGGTCTTCTCGAGGGAACCGAGGGCCGAAGTTTCGGCGTCCGTGCGGAGGGCGGCGGCGGGCACCGGAATGCCTCCGATGCGACCCTTCTTCAGGAAGCCTTCGTAGTTACGCTGCAGCAGGTAGGTCTCCACTTGGCGCATAGTGTCAAGCATCACGCCGACGGTGATCAGGCCACCCGTGCCGCCGAGGAACGTCGCGAGACGCATCGGGAAGCTAAGCTGGCTGATGAAGAGGTCCGGCATCAATGCGATGATCAGTAGAAAGATTGAACCAGCCAGCGTCAGGCGGGTCATCACAAAATCCAAGAACTGGGCAGTGTGCTCGCCCGGGCGAACTCCAAGAATGTAACCGTTATTCTTCTTCAGGTCGTCGGCAATCTGTACTGGTCGGAACATGATCGAAATCCAGAAGTAACTGAATCCGAAGATGAGGACCGAGTAGACGGTGTAGTAGAAGCCGTTATTGCGGGAGAAGAACGCGGCCCAGTCGTGCAGGAAGGCGAGCGTCGGGAAATAAGTGCTCAACGGATTGAGCAGCATGGGCGGGAAGCTCATGATGGCACCGGCGAAGATAACTGGCATCACGCCCGCGTAGTTGACCTTAAGCGGAAGGTAGTTGGTTTGCGCACCGTACATCTTGCGACCGACCATCCGCTGAGCGTACTGAATCGGAATCTTGCGAACGGCTTGATTGATGGCGACCATCGCGGCGGTCACGGCGACGAAGAGCAGGATCATGCCGGCGGCCTTCTCCCAGCCATGGGAGTTTGCGGCGGCCGCGCCGACCTTACCGCCGAACGTCATGTCGACGAAGGAGGTGAGAGCGCCAGGGATGTCCGCAAGGATACCGATAGTAATTAGGACGGACGTGCCGTTGCCGATGCCACGCTGGGTGATCTGCTCGCCAAGCCAGAGCATCACGATTGCGCCAGAAGTGAGGAGGCAGACGCCGAGGCAGACGAACAGCGTCTTGCTCTGCATCACGACGATGGTTCCGGTGAAATTACCGAGGCCGAGCGCCTGTCCGACCTGCTGAGGATTGCAGAAGGCACCGAGGAGTAATGCCGACTGGACGACGGCGATCAGGATGGTGAGGTAGCGCGAGTACTGGGCGACCTTCTGGCGGCCGACTTCGCCTTCCTGCTGGAGACGGGCGATCGACGGGACAACCGCAGACATCAGCTGCATGATGATGGAGGCACTGATGTACGGCATGATGCCCAGCGAGAAGACCGCACCCTTGAGGAGCGCGCCGCCCGTGAACATGTTGTACATCGCGACCACTCCGCCAGCCGACTTGTCGGCCATGGAGTGGTAGTAATCCATGATATCCTTCGGATCGATACCCGGCAGCGGGATGTTCGCCCCGATACGGGCGACGAACACCAAGGCTACTGTGGCGATCAGCCGGGCCCTGAGCTCAGGGATCCTCCAGCAGTTGGCGAAGGCCGAGAACATCGAGGACAGGGGTGAGCCGAGGCTCACTCAGCGGCGGTGGCCGACTTCTTGATTTCGATCAGAATCGCCTTACCGCCAGCTTTCTCGATCTTCGCTTTCGCGTCCTTCGAGAAACGGTGGGCCTTGACGGTGACGGCGCGCGTGAGCTCACCGGTGCCGAGAATCTTGAGAAGAGGAGCGGACTTGCGCAGGACGCCGGCGGCGACGAGTTCCTCGAGGCCGAAGGTCTTGCCTTCGAGCTCTTCGAAGTCGCGCACGTTGAGCACGGCGTAGTCGACGCGGTTGACGTTCTTGAAGCCGCGGTGAGGCAGGCGACGATAGAGAGGCATCTGACCGCCTTCGAAGCCGGGGCGATGGCCGCCGCCGGAGCGGGCCTTCATACCCTTGTGGCCACGACCGGAAGTCTTGCCGTGACCGGTACCACGGCCGCGGCCGAGGATCTTATGGCGATGAGTGGAGCCCTTGATCTTGGGCAGAGAGTCGAGTTTCATGTCTGTGTGTTCCGCTTAGGCGCGGAGAGCCTTGATTTGTTCGAGGGTACGGAGCTTGGAGAGACCGTCCAAGGTGGCCTTCACGATCGCCTGGGGATTGTTGGATCCCATGGACTTCGAAAGGACATCCTTGTAGCCAGCCACTTCGAGCACGGCACGGACGCCGCCGCCGGCGATGAGGCCGGTACCGGGAGCAGCCGGACGAAGCATCACGACGCCGCCGTCGGCGTGGCCGATGACTTCGTGCGGGATGGTGTTGCCACGGAGATTGACGCGAACGAGGGCACGGTGGGCACGGTCGGTTCCCTTGCGAATCGCGTCAGGAACTTCCTTGGCCTTACCGTAACCGACACCGACGCGGCCCTTGCCATCACCCGCCACGACGAGCGCAGCGAAGTTGAAGCGACGGCCGCCTTTGACGACCTTAGAGCAGCGGTTGATGTGGACGACCTTGTCGTTGAATTCGGAAGCAGGGGCGTCGTTGCGATTGTCGCGACGAGGACCACGGCCAGGGCCGCCAGGACCATTACGACGGCCACCGGGACCACCAGGGCCACCAGGACCACGACGGTCGCCACCAGGACCGGAACGGCCGGGGGCACCCGGGGCGCCGGAGGCGGCGGGGGCGGAGGCGGCGGGAGCCGCGGCGGGGGTGTTTTCTGCGCTCATGAAATTAGAAGGTCAGGCCGGCCAGACGGGCGGCTTCGGCGAAGGACTTGACGGTTCCGTGGTAACGGCGACCGGCGCGGTCGAAGACGACGGTCGTGAGACCGGCGGCCTTGGCCTTGGCGCCGAAAGCAGTTCCGAAGGTGGCGGCGCCACCGACGTTGGCTTTCAGCTTCTGTCCGCGGAGATCCTTGGAGGTGGAGGCGAGTGAGACGAGGGTCACGCCCTTGTCGTCGTCGATGGCCTGGGCGTAGAGATGCATGTGGGTCATCTTGAGGGCCAGACGGGGACGTGCGGCGGTGCCGCGGACCGTCTTGCGGATGCGCCAGCGGCGCTTCTGCGCCAGGAGATTCTTCTTCTGCAGTTTCATGGAATGTGTTCGGTTCGGGCGGATTAGGCCGTCTTCTTGCCTTCCTTACGGCGGACGAATTCGCCTTCGACGCGGACGCCCTTACCCTTGTAAGGCTCGACCGGCTTGTAGAGCTTGATCGAGGAAGCGACCTGGCCGACCATGTGGCGGTCGGCACCGGTAATCACCAGCTTGGTTCCATCGGTGACGACGACGTTGACGCCGGTCGGGATGGTGTAGCGGATCGGGTGGGAGTAACCGAGGGCGAGGTCGAGGACGTTACCCTTGAGGGCAGCCTTGAAACCGACGCCTTCGATCAGGAGGGTCTTGGAGTAACCGGTGGCCACGCCTTCGCACATGTTGCGGATGATGGCGCGGACGGTTCCGTGGAGGGCACCGGCGGTGCCAGGCTTCTGGACTTTACCGGCAGCGTCCTTGACCTCGGTGAGGTCAGTGACGTTGACGATCTTGGCGTCGACGACGACGCCGATCTCCTTCGGGAAGGGTTTCGAGAGTTCGCCCTTAGGTCCCTTGACGACGACGACATTGTCCTTCACGGACACGGTCACCTTATCAGGGATGTTGACGGGCTGCTTACCAATTCGGCTCATTGAGTTTCTTGTTTAAGGGTTGGACGGATTACCAGACCTTCGCGAGGAGCTCGCCACCGACCTTCTGGCGGCGGGCTTCGGCATCAGTCATGACGCCACGGGAGGTGGTTAGAATGGAGACGCCCATGCCGCCGATGACTTTCGGGACGGAGCTGTAACCGGCGTAAACGCGACGGCCAGGGGTCGAGACGCGCTCGATGCTGGTGATAGCGGGGACTCCGGCGACGTACTTAAGGGAGAGTTCAAGCACCGGCAGGCCTTCGCGCTCGGCCTTGCGGGCGGAGGCGACGTAACCGGCGTCGACGAGAATCTTGGCGACGCCTTCGCGGAGGCGGGACCACTGGACAGTGATCACGGCTTTGTTGGCCTGCGAAGCGTTGCGGATGGAGGTCAGGAAATCTCCGACGGTATCAGTAGAAGCGGACATGGTTTTGTTTTTGCTGTTGGATTACCAGGAGGCCTTGGTGACGCCGGGAATCTGGCCGTTGAGCGCGAGCTCGCGGAAGGTGATACGGGAAAGGCCGAACTTGCGGATGAACGCACGCGGACGACCAGAAATGGAACAACGGTTCTTATGACGGACCTTCGACGAGTTGCGAGGCAACTTGCCGAGCGCACGCTGGGCGTCGTAGAAGGCTTCCTCGGTGACCTTGGGGTCGGCGAGGGTCTTCTTGAGTTCGGCACGCTTGACGGCGTACTTCTTGACGAGACGGTCGCGCTTGAGGGCGCGCTGGATGACGGACTTCTTGGCCATGCTGGTAAGGAGTGGGAGGGTTAGGCCTTGGCGGCGGCGGTGGCGGTGGCGGCGGCCGCATCGGCGGCGCTGGAGCGGCGGAACGGCATGCCGAGGAGGCGGAGCAGTTCGCGACCTTCGTCGTCGTTGTTGGCGGAGGTCACGATGATGACGTCCATGCCGATGTTGGCGCGCTGGGAACCGTCAGCCTGGGTCTCAGGGAAGATGGTGTGGTCGGAGATGCCGAGCGAGTAGTTACCACGACCGTCGAGACGGTTGGAGGTGCCGCGGAAGTCGCGGATCATCGGGAGGGCGACGGCGGTGAGGCGGAGGTAGAACTCCCACATGCGGGCACCGCGGAGGGTCACGACGCAGCCGAGGGGCATACCTTCGCGGACCTTGAACGCAGCCACCGACTTGGAGGCCTTGGTGATGATCGGCTTCTGGCCGGAGAGCTTGGTCATGTCCTTGACGACTTCGGCCATATGGCCCTTGTCGGCTTCAGCCTTGAAGGCGGAATTGAGGACAATCTTCTGCAGGTTCGGGACCTGATGGATGTTCTTATAGCCACGGCTCTTGATGAGCTCGGGGACGACCTTCTCGAGGTAGTACTTCTTCAGGTAAGGGACGGTTGCCATTTTCGTGTTAAGTCTCGGGGGGTTTCGTCGGGTTTACTTCTTGGCGGCCTTGGCCGGCTTCTTGGCGCGACGGGCGT
>CANCHK010000066.1 GCA_947377865.1 Opitutia bacterium
TGAGCTACCGTCCTATGTGGGTGTTAGAAAGTGACAAATGCCGGGCTCCTTTTTGGGGAACCTCGGCACCGTTGTCGGACGTTCTGGCGTGGATCTTACTTGATGATATCAAGGATCTGGCCGGCGCCGATGGTCTTACCACCTTCGCGCAGAGCGAAGCGTTGGCCTTTCTCCATCGCGACAGGCTTTTGCAAGTCGATCGTGATGGTTACGTTGTCACCAGGCATTACCATTTCGACACCCTCAGGGAGGATGACGGTACCGGTAACGTCACAGGTTCCGAAGAAGAACTGTGGGCGGTAGTTGTTCGTGAAGGAAGTGTGGCGACCACCTTCGTCTTGTTTCAAGACGTAGATTTGTGCCTTACCTTGAGTGTGAGGCTTGATGCTGCCGGTCTTGGCGAGCACTTGACCACGCTCTACTTGAGATTTTTCAACACCACGGAGGAGGAGGCCGACGTTGTCGCCCGCTTGACCTTGGTCGAGTTCCTTACGGAACATTTCCACACCAGTGACGGTGGTCTTGATGGTGTCGCGGAGACCGACGACTTCGATTTCTTCGCCAACCTTAACCACGCCACGCTCGATACGACCGGTAGCAACCGTGCCACGACCAGTAATCGAGAAGACGTCTTCAACAGACATCATGAAAGGCTTGTCGGTTTCGCGCTTAGGCTCAGGAATTTCGGAGTCGAGAGCGTCGAGAAGGTTTTGGATTGCTTGTTCGCCTTCGGGCTTAGCTTCGAGAGCGGCCGTAGCAGAACCACGAACGATCTTAGCGTTGTCGCCGTCGTATTGGTACTTGTTGAGCAAATCGCGAACTTCCATTTCAACGAGGTCGATGAGGTCAGGCTCAGAGAGGTCGACCTTGTTCAACCAAACCACAATCTTAGGTACGCCGACTTGGCGGGCGAGGAGGATGTGCTCCTTGGTCTGAGGCATCACGCCGTCAGCAGCCGAAACCACGAGGATAGCGCCGTCCATTTGAGCAGCACCGGTGATCATGTTCTTAACGAAGTCAGCGTGGCCTGGGCAATCAACGTGAGCGTAGTGACGGTTGTTGGACTCGTACTCAACGTGCGAGGCCGCAATGGTCACCGTCTTGGTGGCGTCACGCACGGTACCACCTTTGGTGATTTCCGCGTAGGACTTGGTCTCAGCGAGACCCTTACGTGCTTGCACTGCGACGATGGCCGCGGTGGTGGTCGATTTACCATGGTCAATGTGACCGATGGTGCCGACATTTACGTGTGGTTTAGTGCGATTGAACTTCTCTTTGGCCATGGTTTTTTGTGGTGAGGTGTTTGTATTTTTCGGTTTGGAAAGTGGTGGAGCCCCCGACTGGATTTGAACCAGCGACCTCGTCCTTACCAAGGACGCGCTCTGCCAACTGAGCTACAGGGGCGAACCGTCGACGTGCTTAAGACGCGAAGGGAAGGGTTTGAATGACCATCGAAAACCCCACCGTCAAGCGGATTTTTGCAAGGGTTTTACACCCGTTCAAAGGGTCAACTAGGGCCCCACGATCAAGCGGTATGCCCCCGGGGTAAGGCGCCCTGACCAATCGACACCAGCCGCCCACCGTCGGATAGCCTGATCGAGCACCTTTGAGCCTGAATGTCTCACCTCACTGCCCAAGGGGGCCTTACCAAAGGAATCGACACTAAGAATCACCTCGAAATTAGAGCTAAAGGGGTTAAATTTTGTCAATAAAGCGTCTTTATTCCCATTAACATCGTTAAAATGGGCTATTTCCCCATTAATAACGGGCTTACTCCCCCCACTTAATTGATATATTTCAAAAAAAGCAACCCGTGGCGAGAGTCCGTCGCCAGCATATCCCTTGGTTCCAAAAGTCGTAAAGGGAGCCCCCTCGACCAAAGGGACGGCCTTTGCTGGCGCGGGGGTATCTCGGCGGGGGACCTGGAGGGTGGAAGCCTTACCCAAGGGTTTAGTCGGGTCGAATTGCAGAACGGGCGTAGATTTATCAAAGGGTGCGTCTTCTGGCTGACCGACCTCGGTCCGCCCTACCCCGGCTAAGGCCGATCGGGCCGGAAAATAAACCGCTGAGCTATCCAGTAACACGACGCTCTCCGTACGGGCATCGCCAGGCGCCACCAAGCGGACCCCGTTGGTCAAGGCGTTGGCCGGGGCGTTGCCGCCCGCACCTGGCTTGAAGATAAGCAATGTGAGCAGGAAAAGTCCGAGCCCGCAAAGCAACGCAGTGCGGGTCAGCGGCGGGATGCGTCCTCCGGTCAGATTACGGAATGTGGAGAGTGCCCGCATGCTCAGCGATCAACCGTGCGCTCCGCGACAGTGACGCGGGCCAATGAACCCCGTCCTTCACGGATGAAGTTAACCATCAAGGTCTCACCAGGCTTATGTCGTGAGATTGCTAGCCGAAGTTCGTTCCAGTTCTCGAACGGCTTACCGTCTAGGGCCACGATGATATCTCCGACCTTGAGGCCCGCCTTCGCAGCCGGAAGTCCATCGCTAATGAGCGAGACGCGGACGGCTCCATTCTTCCCGAGGTTGAGCTTGGTGGCCTCGGCGAGGGAAAGATCCTCCCCTTGAACACCAATAAGGCCGCGGACGACCTTTCCACCGTTCGCGAGGTCGGAGGCGACGGAAATAATGAGATTTGACGGGATCGAGTAACCTAGGCCGATATTGCCGCCAGTGCCCGACTTGATGGCGGTATTCATACCCAGTAGGCGGCCTTCGAAGTCAATGAGAGGCCCACCGCTATTGCCTGGATTGATGGCTGCGTCGGTCTGGATAAAGTCCTCGAACGCCATGCCCATCCCCTGCTTGCCCGAACGTCCAAGTGCGGAGACGATGCCGGAAGTCACCGTCATGCCGGCGTCGAGCGGATTGCCGATGGCGAAGACGACGTCGCCCACGCGGGCTTTCTCGCTATCGGCGAACTTGGCGAAAGGCAGGCTGTGTCCCTCGATTTTCAACACGGCGATATCGCTGCCGGCGTCGACGCCGAGCACCTTGGCGCGGAATTCACGGCGATCCTGCAGCTGGACGATGACGGTCTCGGAAACGGTGGTACGGTCGGCCTTCATCACAACATGGCGATTGGTGATGACGAAGCCGTCAGGATGGATGATCGTACCAGAGCCGAGGCCGGTCGGCATGAGCGTCTCGCCAGTCTTTTCGTCTTTCAGGACCTTGTCTGGATCAATGCGCCCACGTAAGCGACTCAGGACGGCCTGCGGAATCACCTCGGCCGTGCGGATGCTGACGACGGCCGGCATGATGCGTGCCAGCATATCGGCATAGCTGGCGCCGGGTGCGGTGCGGTTAATCGGGCGAACATCGGTCTCGAAGGAGACGCCGGCGAGAGCCATTGCCGGCAAGAGGACAAGCGCGGTGAGATGACGGAGCATGACCACAGCATCCTAGCTCTCAGACTGCCCAATGCAAGCGACCTCAGCGGGCCATGGTGAACCCGCCACCCGGCTGGTTCGGCTCCGCTTCGTCGCGATCCTTGTTGAAGCGCATCGAGAATAGGCGGGTGACGCCCTTCTCCTGCATGGTCGCACCGAAGATAGCGTCAGCCGCCGAGACGGTACGCTTATTGTGGGTGATTACCAAGAATTGGGAGAAACGGGTGAACTCGCGGATGATGTCCGTGAAGCGGTTCACGTTAGCGTCATCGAGCGGAGCATCGAGTTCGTCGAGGACGCACAGCGGCGAGGGCTTCACCATATAGATGGCGAAGAGCAGCGCGACGGCGGTCATAGTGCGCTGGCCACCGGAAAGCAGCGAGATACCACGGAGCTTAGTGCCCGGAGGCTGGGCGATGATCTCGATGCCGCTCTCGAGCGGGTCTTCAGCCACGACCATCGCAAGGTCAGCAGTGCCGCCGACGAAGAGACGCTCGAAGGTGAACTTGAAGTTCTTGCGCACCTGCTCGAAGGTGTCGGTGAAGAGTTTGAGCGAGGTCTGATTGAGCTCCTCGATTGCCTTGGTGAGTTCTTCCTTGGCCTTCCAAAGGTCGTCGCTCTGCTTGGTCAAGAAGTCGTGGCGGTCGCGTAGGGAGGAATATTCCTCGACGGCGACGAGATTCACGGAGCCCATGCCGGCCATGCGGTCGCGCAGTTCGGCGATTTCGCGAACGAGAGGCGGCCAGTCAGCGGACTCCATCGAGGCGAGGTCTTCGGCGGTGGGTTCACCGCGACGGACGACGGCCTTCGGGGCCGGACGGGATCCTTCTTCGTCGGTCTCTTCAAGGTCGTCGAAGCTGGAAATACCTTCGGGTTCGCCGTCGGAGAGCCAAAGCTGCAAGCGCCAATCGACCTGGGTGACGTCGAGCTGATGGTCGCCTTGGATCTTCTCGACGATAAAGCCGCACTGGGAACTCTGCTCGGCGAGGGAGACTTCGAGCCCCTTGAGACGGGTATCGGCGAGGCGAAGGCGGTCGCGATCAACGGAAAGGACGCGATCTTCGGATTCGACGGACGCATCGGTCTCGTTGAGAGAACCGCGCAGTTCATTGAGGCCGGCGTTGGATGTCTCGATCTCTCCGGCAAGGCGGGCGGAGGTCTCGCGGGCGATGCCGGCTTGGGCCTTCAGTTCGCCGATGAGCTTATCGTTCTGCTGGGCTTCGATGCGACGCGAGTTCAGGCGGGCGACGGCTTCGGCACGGCGGGATTCGAGGTCGGCCAGTTCGCGGCCAACGAGTTCAAGTCGCTGGCGCTGCTCGGCGTGCGCAAGACGGGCTTCGCCAAGGGCGTTGCGACGCTGGTCGGATTCGGCACGAGCGGACTCTAACTGCGTCTCGCCGGAAGTGATCGTGGCACGCAACTCGGCAACCTGGGTGTCCTTCGCGGTGAGGGTCACCTGGGCACGATCGCGGCGTTGCAGTGCTTCCGACTTCGAGTTCTCGATTTCAGCGAGCTGGCGCTCTTCGCGGGCAATGCGGTCGTCTGCGGCGGTGAGGGTCTGGCGAGCGGCGCGTTCGTCGGCCTGAGCGACGGAAAGTTCCTGGGCGGCGAACTGCGTGGCGTCGCGGGCGGCCGAGACGTCGAGCTCGTTGGCGTCCATCGCGGACTGGATGCCGAGGGCCTTCTCGTTGAGCGTCGTTAGTTGGTCGTTCTCCGATTCGAGGCTGGCGCGGACGGAACGGATTTCGCTTTCGCGGGAGAAGACGCCAGAGCCGGCGTTGGAAGCGGCCTTACGAGGCTTACCCGCGTAGACGAGACCGCGACGGTCGACGAGATCTCCGTCAGTGGTGGCGACGAGGAAGAATTCGAATCCAGGATTGGCGCGCCACCAGCTGATGAAGTCGCCGAGGGATGGGCAGACGTAACAACCGTCGAAAAGATTGGCGACCAAGCGGGCGTGGTCCGGAGACTTCGCCTGCACGGCGGAAGTGGCAGGACGGAGCCAGCCGGGAGCGGCGGAACCGGAACGGGAGGCGGGCGGAGCTTCGACCTGGAAGACCGCGCGGCCGAGCTGACGCTCGCCCATCTTGGCGACGATACCCGGGAGAAATTCGGCGGAGTCGAGGGCGACGGCTTCGGAGGCGGCGCCGAGGATGTTCTCGAGGGCGGCGGCGGCGGAGATGTCGACGACCGTGACGAGATCGGCGAGCGCAGAGGCCTTGCCGGAGCGCAGCTCATCGGAGAACTCGCCGCGGAGCACGGCCTTCGCGGCCTCGGAGAATCCTTCGAGGCGGGACTGCATCTGCTCGAGCAGGCCGAGCTGTGCGGAAAGCTTGGCGACCTTGCGGTCCTGTTCGGAGATTGTCTGCTGAAGCGCTCGGAAGTCGTTCAGCAGGTCGCGGCCTTTCTCGGTGGCTTCTTGTTCGGCGGTGCGGGCGGCCTGGAGTTCACCATGACGGGTGGTGACGACGGCACCGCACTCGGTGACGCGACGCTCGAGCGCTTCACGCTCCTGTTTGGCCTGGCTGAGGGAACCGGAGAGATCGACGTGGCGAGACTGATAGCCACGGAGATCAACTTCGAGATTGGTGACGTCGCCGCGGGCGCGGGTCATCTCGCCTTCGGCGACGAGGATGTCTTGACGCGCACGACGAAGAAGATTCTCGGCTTCAACGACTTGGCGGGCGACTTCTTCGACCTGCGCGGTCTTCTCGCGGTAAGCGGCGTCGGTGGCGGAGACGGAACCAGCGGCGGTCGACTTGGCATCGGAACTACCGCGGAGGCGCATCTCGAATTCGGCGATTGAAAGCTCGGCCTCTTGGGCCTCGCGGCGGATTTCGCCGAGGCGCGAGGAAAGATCATCGGAGCGGAGATCAGAGGTGCGAGCTTCGTTCTCAGCATTCTCGCGAGCGGTGCGAAGATCGAAGAGGGCCTGCTGGGCGAGCTGCACCTGCTCGGCAAGCTCGGTCCGACGGGCGCGCATCTGGAGCAATGCAGCTTCGCGATCACGGAGGCCATCGGTGAGGCCCGTGACTTCAGCGCGGCAGGCAGTGGCGTCGGCTTCGAGCGTGGTGACCTGCGCACGGCGATCGCCGAACTGCTTGGCGTGCCAGGCAAGATCGAGGTGCGTGAAGCGGTGACGCAGGCGACGGAAGCGCAGCGCCTTGGCGGCCTGGCGACGGAGCGTGGCAATCTGGCGACCGACTTCGCTGACGACGTCGGTGATTCGCGCGAGATTGGTGTCGACGCCGCCGAGCTTGTTGAGGGCTTCGCGACGCTGGGCCTTGTAGCGCGTGATGCCGGCAGCTTCTTCGAAGAGGTAGCGGCGCTCAGCAGGATTGGCGGAAAGAATCTGGTCAATCTGCCCCTGCACCATGAACGAGTAGGACATGCGGCCGATGCCAGTGTCCATGAACAGTCGTTGGATGTCCTTCAGTCGCGAAGGCTTGCCGTTGATGAAATAGTCACTGGCACCCTCGCGATGGAGGCGACGCATGACTGAGACCTCGGCGAAGGCCGTACCCAGTTCCTTTTCGCAATCGGCGAAGATCAACTCGACCTCGCACTGGGGGAGGGGCTTGCGGCGGTCCGTACCCGAAAAGATGACGTCCTGCATCGCTGGGGCGCGTAGGGACTTGGCGGACTGTTCGCCCAGGACCCAGCGGATGGCGTCGACGATGTTGGACTTGCCGCAGCCATTGGGTCCGACGACGGCCGTGACCCCGGGACGGAGCTCGATGCGGGTCCGGTCGGCGAAGCTTTTGAATCCGTTGGCGACGATTTCCTTGAGGTACATCGAGGGGTGAACCGCACGATTGGCCTGCCCTACCCCCGCCGCAAGCGTCTTGTGCCCGCCAAGAGGCCCACTTATTCACGGCTTTAAATACCCTTGGATTCGGGGTTGACGAAAGGCCTCCCCCCTTGTTCTTTCGACCCTCCAAACGCTCACATGTCCGTAGAAATCAAGATTCGCAAAGGCGAGACCGTCGACAAGGCTCTCCGCCGCCTCAAGAAGAAGATCGACCGCGAGGGCATCATCAAGGACGCCCGCGCCAAGCGAGGCTTCGAGAAGCCGGCCGAACGCCGTCGTCGCAAGAAAAAGGTCAAGAACTTCGGCGCCTACCTGCGCAAGAAGTGGGACAACGCCTAAGCGTCCGTCCTTACCCAAGCACCCGAAGGCCCGTCAATACGACGGGCCTTCTGCTTTGACGGGGTCCCCGGCGGTCCCGGGCAACAAAAAGGGCCGAACCCGGAGGTTCGGCCCTTGGTCTCGGCGAAGCCGGCGAGGCTTAGCGGAGGAACAGCAGCTCCTGGTAGGACGGCAGCGGCCAGTATTCGTCGGCGACGATCTCTTCGAGGGCGTCGGCGGCGGCACGGACCTTGAGCATGGCCGGGAGGACCTTGTCGCAGGAGTGCTTGGCCTGGGCGTGCGTATCGGACTTGCTGACGTCGCGGGCGGCGTCGAGGGCGTCGATGGCCGCGGCGAGCTCGTCGGCGAGGCCGATGACTTCCTTACGGAGCTTGCCACCGGACTTGGTCTTCTCGACCGGGGTCAGGTCAGCGGCGAACTTGAGGGCGGCCGGGAGGAGCAGGGTCTTGGCGACGTCGGAGACGAGCTTCGACTCGGTGTTGACCGTCAGCACGTAGGAGTGCGTGTAGATCTCTTCGCGGGACTCGAGTTCGGCCTTGGAGAGGACGCCCTGGCGCTCGAAGACTTCCACAGAGGACTTGGCGACGATCTCGGGGAGGGCGTCGGGGGTCGTGCGGAGGTTCTTGAGACCGCGCTTGGCGGCTTCCTTGTGCCACTCTTCGGAGTAGCCGTTGCCGTTGAAGATCACGCGACCGTGCTTGGTGAGGATGTCCTTGAGGACGCTCTGGAGCGCGGAGTTGCAGTCGGAGTTCTTCTTGAGGGCGGCGGCGAGCTCGTCGGCGAGCTTGTCGAGGGAGTCGGCCATGATCGTGTTGAGCACGGTCAGCGGACCGGCGACCGAGAAGGCAGAGCCTACGGCGCGGAACTCGAACTTGTTGCCGGTGAAGGCGAACGGGCTCGTGCGGTTACGGTCGCCGGCATCCTTCGGGAGGACGGGCAGCGTGTCGACGCCGAGGGTCATGTGGCCACCCTTGCGGGAGGACGAAGCGGAGCCGCTCTTCTTCACCTGCTCGATAACTTCGTTGAGCATATCGCCCAGGTAGATCGAGATGATGGCAGGAGGAGCTTCGTTGGCGCCAAGGCGATGGTCGTTGCCGGCCGAGGCGACAGAAGCGCGGAGCAGGCCTTGGTGGAGGTCGACGGCGCGGACTACCGCGGCGCAGAAGGTCAGGAACTGGGCGTTCTCGTGCGGGTTATGGCCGGGCTCGAGGAGGTTGCCGACGCCGGCTCCACCGATGGACCAGTTGACGTGCTTGCCGGAGCCGTTGACGCCCGCGAAGGGCTTCTCGGCGAGGAGGCAGACGAAACCATGCTTGGTGGCGACGCGGCGGAGCAGCGTCATCGTGAGCATCTGGTGGTCATGCGCGACGTTGGCGGATTCGTAGATCGGAGCCACTTCGTACTGGGCCGGAGCGACTTCGTTGTGGCGGGTCTTGATCGGGATACCGAGCTTGAAGCACTCGCGCTCGGTTTCCATCATGCAGGCGAGCACGCGATCAGGGATGGTGC
>CANCHK010000067.1 GCA_947377865.1 Opitutia bacterium
CATCAGGGTCAGCACCATCGCGAAGCCGGAGAAGATGGCGCCAGCGACGAAGTACGGAGGGAAGATGGTCGTGTGCCAGCCGGGAACGTTCGAGACGGCGAAGTCGAACGAGACGATGGTGTGCACGGAAAGCACGAGCGGCGTGGAGAGACCCGCGAGCAGCAGGTACGCCATCTCGAAGTTGGACCACTGGCGGTTACCGCCGCGCCAGCCCATGGCCAGCAAGCTGTAGAAGGCCTTGCGCCACCAGGTCGTCGCGCGGTCACGGATCACGCCGAGGTCCGGAATCATGCCCATGTACCAGAAGAGCGTGGAGACGGTGAAGTAGGTCGAGACCGCGAAGACGTCCCACTCGAGCGGTGAGCGGAACTGCGGCCAGATACCGTTCTGATTGGGCAGGGGCAGGAGCCACCAGCCGAACCAAACGCGACCGACGTGGAAGAGCGGGAAGAGACCGGCGCAACAGACCGCGAAGATGGTCATGGCCTCGGCGGCACGGTTGATGGACGTACGCCACTTCTGACGCAGCAGGCAGAGGATCGCCGAGATCAGCGTACCGGCGTGGCCGATACCGACCCAGAACACGAAGTTGACGATGGCCCAACCCCAACCCACGGGCGAACGGAGGCCCCAGGTGCCGGTACCAGTCGAGACGAGGTAGCCGAGGCCGATGAACGTGAACGACGCGACGAAGAGCGCGACGCCGAACATGATCTTCCACCAGAGGGGAGTCTCTTCTTCGACGATGCCGCAGACCTTGTCGGTGATCCAGTGGAAGCCGCGGTTATTGAGAATCAGCGGGGAGCGCGGGAGCTCGGCTGGGCGAACCTTATCGAGGATCGCGGGGCGCTCGGAAGAGCTGTCGTGGGCGTGAGCCATGGGACGGGTGGTCGTTTAAGGGTTATTTAGCGTGATGCTCGGCACCGTGTTCGGGCTGAGCGTGGGCTTCGCCATGCGGCGCGGCGCCGTGCGCCGGAGCACCGTGCGATTCGCGGCCAGCCATCTCGAGGCGGGAAAGCGGGACGAGTTTGGCTCCGGGCATGCGGAGATTGAGGTTACGCAGCTTGGCCTGGTAAGTCGTGCGCGGACGGGTATTGAGGTAGGTCAGCGCACCGTAGGAACGGGTCGAGGCCTTGGCCAGGGAGACGCGGGACTTCGGGTCAGTGATGTCGCCGAACTCGATCGCGCCGGCCGGGCAAGCCTGCTGGCAGGCGACCTGGATGACGCCATCGCGGACGTTGATATCGGCCGAATTACGGGCGCGGACCTTGGCCTGAATCTTGGCTTCCTGGATGCGCTGGACGCAATAGGTGCACTTTTCCATGACGCCGCGCATACGCACGGAGACGTCCGGGTTCTTTTGCATCTGCGGCAGGTCGGCCGGATCCTTGACGATTTTCTCGGGTCCGAGCGGGCCTTCGTAGTAATGGCCATCGACGCGCTTATTGAAGTCGAGGAAGTTGAAGCGACGGACCTTATACGGACAGTTGTTCGCGCAATAGCGGGTGCCGATGCAACGGTTGTACGCCATGGTGTTGAGACCCTGGTCGTCGTGGACGGTGGCGTTGGCGGGGCAGACGGTCTCGCACGGGGCGGTCTCGCAATGCTGACAGGCGACACCCATGAAGGTGACCTGCGGGTCTTCGGGGATGGCGTTGCCGGCGGCGGCGCGACCGTCGAAGAAGTAGCGGTCCAGGCGAATCCAGTGCATGTTGCGGCCCTTGAGCACCTGCTCGCGGCCGACGACCGGGATGTTGTTCTCAGACTGACAGGCGGTCACGCAAGCGTTGCAACCCGTGCAAGTGTTGAGGTCGATCGACATGCCCCACTGCTGGAGAGCGGGGAATTCGGATTCGTGACCCTTCCAGACGGCGACGTTCGGAGCGACGGAGTGGGCTGGGTGCTCGTAAGCGGAATTACCACGCGGCGTGGTGATGGCCTTCTGAGCAGGGGCCATGTTGCCGTCCTTGCCGTAGACGGCCGGAGCGTGGCCATCGATGCCAAGCTTGGCGAAATTCTCGTTCTTCTTCAGATCCTCGACATTACCTTCGCGGACGATGTCGCGGCCTTCCATGGACCAGTGGTCCTGCATGTTACCCACGGCAACGGTGGCGTCGGTGAGCGTGAGCTTCACGCCAGTGCGGACGGCTGGCTCAGAGGCGGAGACGAAAGGATAGACGTCGAAGCCGTTACCGACGACGCGGCCGGCAAGGCGCTCAGGAACGCGGGTGGCGACGCGACCGCCGACGCGGCGACCGAAACCGAGTTGCAGGCCGATCGTGTAGTCCGCCATACCCGGCATGATGAAAAGCGGGCCAGTGACAGTCTTGTCACCGAGGGTCAGCGTGGCGATGCGGCAGATGAGGCGACCGTCGACGAGCTGGTTGATGTTACGGTTAAGCGCGCCGGTGTGCAGGAAGTCGGCTTCGCCACCAATCTTATTGATGAATGCTTCGGATGGCTCGATGGCCAGCTTGGCGGCAAATTTCGGGCTGACGAGGATGACGTTTTCCCAAACCGTCTTGGTCATGGGCTCCGGAGCCTCGGCGAGCCAACCGTTGTTGGCGTACTGACCGTCGCCCGAGTGGACGCTCGGGACGAGGCGGACTTCAAGTGAGTCGAACGAAAGGGCCGGAGCGGCGAAGGCCTTGATTTGTTCGGCGCCGACGGCGGGCTTGGCGGCGACGAAAGCGGTTCCGGCGAGGACGCCTTCGGCGAGCCAGGCGGCGAAGGCTTCGTCGGAGGCGTTCTTCGACAGAGAATTGAAAGTCTCGCGGACGAGTGCGTGCGCGTCCTTGTCGGAGCCGGCGAACGGAGCGAGGACGTCGAGTTCGGTGACCGTCGCGAAGAGCGGATCAATCATCGGCTGCACCGGAACGTAAACGCCGCTGAGCGTGCGACCGTCGGACCAGCTCTCGAGGTAATGCGAGGCGGCAAGGAACGTACCACCCGCGGCCTTCACGGCAGCGGAGGTCTCATCGAAGGAGGCACCATGGTAACCAAGGCGGACGACGGACTTAGCGGACTTGATGGCGGCAACGAAATTGACGTCGGACGGGGCATCGTAAGCGGGGTTGCCACCGAGGATCACGAGGGTCTCGGCCGGCTTGGCGGCGAGGGCGGCAATCGTCAGCGAGGAAGGAGCCGGAGCGGCGACATACTTGACGGCGGCGCCGAGAGCCTGGTTCGCGAGGAAGACGGCGCGGTGCGCGTCGGCGGAAAGATGATCGCCGGCGACGATGAGGGCTTCACCCTTGGCGTGGACGAGGTCGGCGACGCATTCGGTCACCCACTTGGCGTCGACGTTGATGCCGGAGACCTTGCCCTTGAGGGAGGCAGCGGCGGCGTTGCCGGTCTGCGCGAGGACTTCGGCGGCGAAGAGGACCGCGAGGCCGGAGATATGCGACGAAGAGGCACGGAGGCGGTGATCGGCGGCGGCGCCGGTCAACGAGAAGGTAGATTCGACAACGTAGAGACGCGTCATCTTCTCGGCCTGCTCGGCCGTGTCGGCGCGGCGGGCGGAGGAATAGGCGCGGGTGTCTTCGACGGTGGTGTCATGCGCACCGAGGAAATCACGGTCGAGGCTGAGCACGCGGCGAGCCTTGGCGTAGTCCGGGAGAGCGCGGGCACCCAAGACGCGCTCGGCGCTGTTCTGGGCGACTGGCGTGTACTCGACCCAGCGGGCCTTCGGATACGCGGCCTTGAGGCCGGCGACCAGACGAGCACGCGTCGGCGAAGTGGACGGGCGGGCGAGGAAGGCGAGGCCAGCACCGGCGTCAGCCTTGGCGGCCGTGGCGAGACCGCGCACGAACGCACGGGCGGAGGCAACGGAAAGTACGGAACCGTCGGCGGCGACGGAAGCCTGCGCACGATCCGGATCATACATGTCGAGAACGCTGGCCTGGGCGAACTTCGAAGAAGCGCCGCCGTTGGCGCGGTGGCTCGGATTGCCTTCGATCTTGGTCGGACGGTGCTGATGCGTCTCAACGAGGATCGGCTGGTTGGCGAACTCGCCGGGGAAGGAGGAAGCGTAGTACGTCGCGACGCCGGGAATCGTGTTCTCAGGCTGCTTGGCGTAAGGGAGCGTGTGGTTGCGGGGTTCGCGGCAACCGGCGAGGCCGAAAGAAGCGCCCATCAGCATCAAGAACTCGCGACGCTCGACGTGGGAGATGGCGGAGGCGCCTTCGACGAACTCACGTTCGGCGCGGGTGCGGAACTCAGGCGACTTGTTACGCTCCTCGAGGCTGCGCCAGTAAGAAGGACCGGTCGGCTCGCCGGGCTGGGCCACGGGGTGTTCGAAAACTTTCTTGCTCATCGGAAAAGGGTGTTGGGATTAGCGGTGGCAGCCCGAGCAGCTCTGGGGCGGATTGACCTTCCAGTCGTGGACGAACTTCGTGCCGGACTCAGTCTGAGCAGCGGGCGAAGCGGCCTTGTAGGCGAGGTCGGTGACCTTGTCGACGGGACGCAGGGCCTGCTCCGGATTGCGGTGGCAATCGAGACAGAAGGACATGTTGAGAGACTTCTGCTGGCCGACGACGACCTGCTGGTCGATGCGACCGTGGCACTCGACGCAGCTGACGCCGCGGTTCACATGCACGGCGTGGTTGAAGTAAACGTAATCAGGCACCTTGTGGACCTTGACCCAGTGAATCGCCTCGCCGGTCTCGATGCTCTTCTTGACGAGCGCCAGCGCAGGGCTGTCAGTCTTCACCTGGCTATGGCAGTTCCAACAGGTGTTGGTTGTCGGGACGTTGGAGTGGGAAGACTTATCGACGAAGTTGTGGCAATACCGGCAATCGAGACCCAGAACGGAATCAGGTCCGGCGTGGAAGGAGTGGTCGAACGCAACCGGCTGATCCGGCGTGTATCCAACGTTCAGATACTTGTTCGTCGCGTACTCGTTGACCGCGGCCGCGACGACCACGCCCGTGATGAGCAGGCAGACGAGGATCTGGAACGGAGCGGCGTTGACGGCCCGGGCGAAGAAGTTGCCACGGGGTGCCGGACGGTTGAGGAATTCGAGGAGTTTGCGCATCGCGTTCAGACGAATGGATTGGCGGGTTTTTTGACCGAAGAAGCACGAAAGGCGGAACCCCTTCGCAACCCAAATTTAAGGGGTTTTAGTCGCTTTTCAGGGGTAGCCTGGGAATTTAAGGGCGATAAACCTGTGAATAGGGTGTAAATTAACACCACAAGTCACTGATTAGCATGTGCTTATAATTTAAAGACCGAATTAATTCAATTAACCCCTTCCCTGCTGACGATTAGGCACTTTCCAAACTATTAGACCAGCGAAGGGAAAGCCCTAGCGGGGCTTATCCAATCGCTGGCCTAAGGGCGGGAGACTCGGGCTTAGCGGGACAGGGACTTCGCGGCGCTCTGGACGAGGTCGACGAAGCTCTTGGCCTCAAGGGCGGCTCCACCGATCAGTCCGCCGTCGATGTCGTGCTCGGCCAACAGGGCGTCGGCGTTGTCGGGCTTCATGGATCCGCCGTAGAGGATACGGACCCGGCCAGCGGTCTCGGCGCCGAACTGGGAGACGAGGAGCGAGCGGATGAAGGCGTGCACTTCCTGGGCCATGGCCGGGGTGGCAGTCTTGCCGGTACCGATCGCCCAGACGGGCTCGTAGGCGATGATGACCTGTTCAGCCGTACCTGCGGGGATGCCGGCGAGACCGAGTTCGACCTGACGCTTCACCACGGCGTTGGTGGTGCCGGCTTCGCGCTCGGCGAGCAGCTCGCCGACGCAGAGGATCGGCTTGAGGGACGCGGCCAGGGCGGCGTTGACCTTGCGATTGATGAAGGCGTCGTCTTCGCCGAAGATCGCACGGCGCTCGCTGTGGCCGAGGATTACGTGCGTGACGTGCAGGTCGCGGAGCATGGCGGCCGAGACTTCGCCGGTGAAGGCGCCGTTGGTCTTGTCATGCATGTTCTGGGCGCCCACGGCGAGGTGAGTGCCTTCGGCAGCGGCGCTGACCGCGGAGAGCGCGGTGAAGGGCGGACAGAGGACAATCTGGACGGCGGATTCGGTGCCGACGGCAGCGGCGATGGCCTTGACGAGGTCGGTGCCTTCGGTGGCCGTCTTGTTCATCTTCCAGTTACCGGCGATGAGGGGAGTGCGTTTGGACATGGGTGTGTGTTTGAGAGCGTGGGTACGAGGGTAAGACGATGATCAGGCCGAGAGGGCCGCGACGCCGGGGAGGACCTTGCCTTCGAGGTATTCGAGGGAAGCGCCGCCACCGGTCGAACAATGGGAGACCTTGGTATCGACGCCGAACTTCTTGGCCGCCGTGGCGGTGTCGCCGCCGCCGACGATCGTGATCGCGCCGCGCGCCGTGGCCTTGGCCACCGCGGCCGCCATGGCCTTGGAGCCAACGGCGAACTTTTCGAATTCGAACACGCCGCACGGGCCATTCCAGACCACCGTACCGGCGCGGCCGATGGCGGCCTCGTACAGCTTGATGGACTCAGGACCGCAATCCATGCCTTCCCAGCCGGCAGGGATGCCGGACTGCATGGTGGCAGGCTGGGTGTTGGAATCAGGCGAGAACTTGTCGCCGCAGAGGAAGTCGACCGGGAGGGTGACCTTCACGCCGCGGGCCTTGGCCTTGTCGAGCAGCTCCTGGACGATCTTGGCGCCTTCGGCGTCGTAGAGGGAATTGCCGATCTGCATGCCGTCGCAGACCTTGCGGAAGGTGTAGGCCATGCCGCCGCCGATGATGATCTCGTCGGCCTTCTCGATGAGGTTACGGATGAGGGGAATCTTGTCGGCGATCTTGGCGCCGCCGAGGATGGCGAGCAGCGGGCGCTGCGGGTTGTTGAGCACGGTGTCGAAGGCCTTGAGTTCGGCTTCGAGGAGGAAACCAGCGGCCTTGCGGGAGAGATTCACCCCGACCATCGAGGAGTGGGCACGGTGCGCGGTGCCGAAGGCGTCGTTCACGTAGACGTCGCCCAAACGCGAGAGAGAGGCCCTGAATTCAGCCACTTTAGCGGGGTCGGCCTTCTGGCTGGTGCCGTCTTCGAGCTTCACCTTGCCCTCTTCCTCGATGTGGAAGCGGAGGTTTTCAAGGAGCAGGATCTCTCCCGGCTGGAGGGCCTTGGCGGCGGCTTCGGCCTCGGCGCCCACGCAGGCGGCGACGAACTTCACCGGCTTGCCGAGCAGCTTCTCGAGCTCGACGGCGATGGGGCGGAGGGAGAATTTCTCGACGACCTTACCGTCCGGACGGCCGAGGTGGGACATCAGCACCAAGGAGGCGCCACCTTCGAGGAGGAACTTAATCGTCGGCAGGGCCGCGGCGATACGCTGGGTATTCGTGATGGCGCCGGTCTTCTTGTCCTGAGGGACATTGAAGTCGACACGGACGAGGACACGCTGGCCCTTGACGGAGCCGAGTTCGCGGAGGGTAGGAGCAGGCATGGTGGTGAAAGGAGCAGAGAAAGGCGTAAGGCCAAGGGTGGGAAGAACAAACCGCCCGAGCCCTCGCAAACCGTCGTAACCGCCCACCCCCACCCCGCCAGGAGCCCAAAACAAGACAGGCGACCCGGGTGGGCCGCCTGTCGCGGAGGAATCTAAGCGAGGCTTAGAGTTTAGCCGTAACCTTGCTCAGGAGCTCGACGACGCGGTTGGAGTAGCCCCACTCGTTGTCGTACCAGCTGATGAGCTTGAAGAAGTTCTTGTTCAGCTCGATCGAGGAACCGGCGTCGAAGATCGACGAGCTCTTATCGTGAATGAAGTCGGAGGAGACCACTTCTTCGTCGGTGTAGGCCAGGATACCCTTCATGTAGGTCTCGGACGCCTTCTTGAGGGCGGCCTTGATCTCGGCGAGGGAGGTTTCCTTGACGGTCTTGACGGTGAGATCGACGACCGAGACGGTCGGGGTCGGCACGCGGAAAGCCATGCCGGTCAGCTTGCCCTTCACTTCCGGAAGGACGAGAGCGACGGCGCGGGCGGCGCCAGTGGCGGACGGGATGATATTGATCGCGGCGGAACGGCCACCCTTCCAATCCTTCTTGGACGGACCGTCGACGGTCTTCTGGGTAGCGGTGTAAGCGTGGACGGTGGTCATCAGGCCTTCGGCGACGCCGAAACCTTCCTTCAGCAGCACGTGGACGAGCGGCGCGAGGCAGTTCGTGGTGCAGGAAGCGTTAGAGATGATGTGGTGGTTGGCCGCGTCGTACTTGTCGTCGTTGACGCCGATGACGACGGTGATGTCTTCATCCTTGGCCGGAGCGGAGATGATGACCTTCTTGGCGCCAGCTTCGAGGTGACCCTTGGCCTTGGCGGCTTCGGTGAAGAGACCGGTTGACTCGATGACGACCTGGACGCCGAGGGCCTTCCAAGGCAGTTCAGCCGGGGTGCGGGCGGAAACCACGAGGATTTCCTTACCGTTCACGACGAGGACGTCGTCCTCCAGCTTGTCCGGGGAGGACTTCTTCGAGGAGACGGTGCCATTGAAGCGACCCTGCGTGGAGTCGTACTTCAGGAGGTAGGCGAGGTTGTCCGCAGGGACGATGTCGCCGACGGCGACGACGTCGAAGGTCGTACCGAGGTGGCCCTGTTCGACGAGGGCACGGAAGACGAGACGGCCGATGCGGCCGAATCCGTTGATAGCTACTTTGGTGGCCATGGTATGGTGTGTAGAAGAGTGGGTTCTCGCGGGAGCGGGAAAGGGATGAAAAAGGCCCTGCCACCCCGCATTGGCAAGCGAGAATGCGAATC
>CANCHK010000068.1 GCA_947377865.1 Opitutia bacterium
GCGGCATCGACGAAGAGCGGATCGGCTACGACCGAGTCACGGTCCGCACCCAGCGTCTGCCAGGATTGCCATTCGGTCATCAGTTCAGCCTCGGTCAGGGTTACGTCGTCGACGAAGAGGCTGCCGGTTTCCTGCATCAGGTCGATGCGTACCTTGAAGGCTTTCATCTGCTCGTGCCAAGCCTTCTCTCCAGGCGAGGGAATCGTGATGACTGACGACACTTCCTCCCATCCTGCGCCCTTGTTGCCGATCGTGAAGGTTCCTTTGGCGCTGTTCCAGTAGTAGACTTTATCGATGTAGGATTGGAGCACGCAGTTGATCTTCATGCCGGGCTGGCTGGCTTTGACCTTGGAGCTGAGTCGGTAAGTCTTGCCTGGCTGCAGGTTCGTCATCGGAGCGCTGATGAAGTTGAGCCAGAGCTTCTGCGTCTTGTTGACCTTGGGCTGGACGGCGTCGATCCGCAGCGCGCTCTGACCGGTAGCGGCTTCGGCCACGATTTCCGCCTTCGCGCCGCTCGGCCTGGTCTGCCAACCCCATGCCTTGGGATTCTTGCCGTCGAGTCCTTCTTCAAACCCGGCGTTGGCGACGAGATTCTCGCCGATGGACTTGCCGGCGAGTTGGCGACCCGTGAGCACGGGGAGGCCAGCGTGCCAGATAAGATTCTGACTCCAGCTGTTGTGCGTGAAGCTGATCGTTTTGACGTCGTAGGCCTTCGAGTTGGGTGCGGTCGTGGCGAAGATATTTCGCGCGGCCACATTGCCCGCCATGATCGTGCCATCCTCGAGGATGGCCTTCGACGGATGCAGGTCCATATGGCGCATCTTCTGCCAGACGGGTTCGACGATGAACTTCTCGTAGGTCTTGATCATGTCCTGCTCGAAGCGCTTCCAGCCACTGTGATCCTTGTTCCAGCCGCTGTATTCAAGTTGGGCTATGCGATTATCGGCGAAGACATTGTTTTCGATGACGTTGTCGCGGCCGTTGTGGAGGTGGATGCCGGCGCGGGAGCAGCGGACGATGAGGTTGCCGATGACGTCGACGCCGCCGGTGTTATCGTCGAGGTAGACGCCCCAGGCGAAGGTCGGGCTTTCCCACTGCCCCTTGGAGTCCTGGCCAAAGCCGATCATGTCATGCAGGTAGTTGTAGCGGACGATCGCGCCGCGGGAGGAGATCCAGTCGCGCCCGCCGGTGTAGATCGCGCCGGTATCGGAGGTCTCGAGGTTCATGTGACGCACTTCGTTGTATTCGACGACGCTGTTGTTGCCGCCGCCGAACTGGATGCCCATCCGCGGCCCGTCATGGATGAGGTTATGCGAGACCCGGATGCCGACGCCGGAGAAGTTCACCCCCACGCCGTGCTTATAGGATTCGCCGACGTGGTGGATATAGTTGTTGTCGGCATAATTGCCGCATGAAGAAAGCTTGAGCCGATCCCCGCCGCTCAGGTTGATCCCGCTGGACCCGACATGGCTGATGTCGTTGCCGATAATGCCGTTGCGCGTGCCCCCGCCGACGTTGATGCCGTGGCCGTTGTAGTCCCCGACGTTACGGACGACGTTGCCGACGAAGAGGCAGTCCTCGCATTTGCCAAAAGTAATGGCGGTACCTTCGGCGCACTCGAAGGTGAGGCCCCGGATAGCGACGCGTTTCGCCGCAAAGACATCGATGATCGTCCGGACCTTCGGCGCGTAGACCGGGCGGCCAGCCAGCGGTTCCTCGGGCCAGAAGTAAAGCGTCCAGGTACGCTTATCTAGATACCATTCTCCGGGGGCGTCGAGTTCCTCGAGGGCGTTCTGGAAGTAATAGCGGTCGAGCGGACGAATCGGGTAGGAGCAATCCTGGGCGAGTTTGACCTCGCCGGTATCTTTGTCGGCTGAGGCCACGGGGACGATGTTGTTCCACCAGTTATAGCGGGGGAAGACGAAGGTCTGGAGCTCCTCGGGATGGGCCCAGGTACGACGGTCTTTCGGTCGGACCTTGAACTGGCGTTTGCTGTCCGAGGGGTCATCCTTGTACATCGGGATGTAAGTGCCGTCGACGTAGGCCCAGCCGCCGGTGTAAGGGTTCTGCGGGTCGAAGTTCGGATAGCGGGCGAGGTGCTGGCGACGGCCGTTGAAGATCAGCTGCCGGAAGTTGATGCCTTTGAAGCCTTGGGCGCCGACGTCGGCCTGCAGGATCTTTCCTTGGTAGGGCTTGAATTCCTTGATCTCGCTGCCTCCGATGACGATCGGATGCTCGCCGGGGAAGGCGGCGATGGTCAGGCCGGAGTCTCCGGCGTCGAGTTTGAGCGTGGTGATGATTTCGTGGGCGCCTGCGCGGAGTAGGATCGTACTTTCCTTGACTCCGGCCGTGAGCTCGGCGCGCGCGGCCGCCCGGGCCTTGGGCAGGGTGCGGAAGGGGCCGTCGGTGTGCCCTGCATTCGGTTCGGCAAGTAGGCCGGTCCAGGCGTCGTTGCCCTGGATGCTGACGTAATGGTCGGCCGCTCCCAGTGAGAGCGTGCCGAGGAAGGCGATGACAAGAGGACGCATGTTAAAGAGGATGAGATGTCACTCTTGGCCCGTGCCTTGTTCCAAGGAAACCTAATGCGTTATCTTTTAAGACTGAAAAGGTGTCTTTTATGCGATGCGGAGCATCGCAGGGGTAGGGATAGGGGTAGGGGTTTGGGTAGGGCCGAATTAGGTAGGGTCGGGACCGCGTCGCGACATAGGATGCCTCCCCGCCACCTGCCACCTAGGGCTGCCACCCGCCACCTGAAACTTGCATCCACTTTTGCACCTTTGCACAGGCCGCAGGCCGGTTTGCACTTTTGCACCTAGGACAGCACGTGGTGCTGTCCCTACCGAGGGATTAGAACTCCCCGAACCCAAACTGCTCGGCCAAGGCGAGGCAGTCTTTCACCGGGCGTAGGCCTTTGGAGGGCGTGGGGTCGGCGAGACACGCGGCGGCGCAGCAGACGGCGAGCTTGAGGCGTTCCTGGATCTCGAGGCCTTCGTGGAGTCCGTAGAGCATGCCGGCGGCGAAGGCATCACCCGCGCCGGTCGCACCCTTGCTGTAGCCGGCCGGAAGCTTGAGCGAAGCCTGCTTGAGGCGGAGGCCTTCGGCGGTCGCGCAGACCGAGCCGAACTCGGTGTGGAGGGTGACGGTCTTCTTCACGCCGAGAGAGAGCAGCTGCTCGGCGGTGCGGATCAGCCAGCCGGAGTTCTTGGGGTCGATGACCTCGCCGACGACGAGCCCGGCTTCGATCTCATTGATGACGAGGTGATCGGTGAGGGGCAGGGCGCTGAGGGCGATCTCACGGAACTGCGGGTGCGAGGCGCTGACCATGTCGACGGAAGTCTCCAGGCCGGCGGAGCGGGCGTTGAAGAGCAGCTTGGCCGCGATGGTCTGGCCGTTTTCGAAGGTGTCCATGCGGTCCAGCAACATCAGGTAGCCGAGGTGCAGGATGCGGGCGTTGGTCTTGCTGAAGGAGCAATGCTTGAGGTCGAAGTGGGCGTTGGCGCCCCGGCAATGGAAGAACGTGCGTCGTCCGGTGGACTGCACGGTCATCGCGTCGGTGTAGGAGGTCGGGTGCTCCTTGCTGAGGTGCAGCATGGAGACGTCGATCCGGTGGTTCTGGCAGTCGCGCTTGATCCACTGGCCGTTGGTGTCGTCGCCGACGAGCCCGCAGGCCGCGAGGGGGAACTCGACCTTCATCGCCGCGAGGTCCTTGAGGACGTTATAAGGGCCGCCGCCGTTGGAGCGCGATTCGCTCAGGATGCTCGCGAGCATGTCCTGGGCCGGATAGCCGTCGATGACCTTGACGTAATCGACGATGAAATTGCCGGCGGCAAGAATGCCTTGGCGGGGAGTTTTGGGCATGAGAATTTAGAGCGAGACGACGGTGCCTTGGGCCTGCGACTGCAGGGCGGCGGCGAAGATCTCGTGGGTGGCGACGGCTTCGTCGGGCGTAGCGCAACCGAAGCGGCCGTTGAGCAGGCCGGCGCGTTCCATCAAGTAGGCGGCCCACATCTGCTGGATGACGTCGGCGAAGCCGGGTTCGAAGATGCCGCCGGTGACGGTCTTGAAGGGCGTGCTGAAGCCGAGGTCGGTGCGCTTCCAAAACTGTTCCTTGCCGCGTTCGAAAAGCCAGAGGGCCTTGGTGTCCGAAGTGCTGTAGCGGACGCCGCCATCGGTGCCGAGGATCTCGATATACCAAGTGTTCGTGGCGCCAGGCATGAGCCGCTTCATCTCGAGGCGCATGGGGACGTCGTGGCCACCGACCTTGATCCAGGTGTTGAGGAGCGCGTTGTCCCAGGTGTCGCAGTTCGTGACGCCGCCCTTGCCGTCGGGGCGCTGGGGGTAACCCTTCTGGAGCTGGGCGAAGACGCGGGAGGGCTTCCAGCCGAGACGGAGCGGAATGTGGCAGGCATGCATGCCGAGGTCATTGAGGGCGCCGCCCTCGCCGCACATGGAGTTGAGGCGCTTCCAGTTGGCGGCCTTGGTGGGGTCGAGGTCGCTGCTGTGGTGGAATCCTGAGACGACTTCGAGGATGCGGCCGATCGAGCCGGACTTCGCGAGCTCGAAGGCGCGCTGGGCGCCCGGGAAGAAGGGCATCTCAGAACTGCAGCGCACGAAGCGACCACTGGCCTTGGCGGCGGCATGGATGCGACGAGCGGAAGCGAGGTCGATACCGAAGGGCTTCTCGGCGAAGAGGTCCTTGCCGGCGGCGAGGACGTCGCAATATAGCTGCTCATGCAGGTTGTGCGGGACGGCCACGTAGACCACGTCGACGTCCGGGTTGGCGAGGAGAGCCTTATAGTCGGTGGTCTTCTGCGTGCAGGAGGGAATGCAATCGAACCACGACAGCGTGGCGGGATTGAGGTCGGCCACGGCCGTGAGGACCGGGCGGACGGAGACGTCGGTGAGCGCGCACCAGCGGGCGAACGCGCTGGCCATTTCGCGACCCATGAGGCCGCCGCCGATGATGCCGATTTTTACGGGAGACATGAGGAAAGGGGTGGGGGTAGGGGTAGGGGTGGTAGAGATGGCAGAGGACAGAGGGCAGAGGACAGAAGGGGGTGTCTGTGATCGATTCAGTCCTCTATGCAGTCATCTTTTCCTTCCGGTACGCTCTCGCGAGTAAGGTCACGGGTTGGAGGAGGGTGATAGGTGAGCCGGCTTGGCGGAGGCCACGGGCGATCTGAAGGTGGCACCCAGGGTTGGCGGTGGCGAGGACCGATGCGCCGGTGCCGATGACGTGCCCGACCTTGCGGACGAGGAGCTGTTCGGACTGCTCGGGCTGGGTGATGTTGTAGATGCCGGCGCTGCCGCAGCACCAGTTGGCCTCGGGGAGTTCGACGAGCTTGAGCCCGGGGATGAGCTTCAGGAGGTCGCGGGGCTGCTTGGTGACCTTCTGGCCGTGCGTCAGGTGACAGGAGTCGTGGTAGGTGGCGGTCAGGTCGCCCAGGCCCTTGCGCGGGGCGCGGCAACCGTGCTCCATCATCCATTCATGGATATCGCGGAGCTTGGAGTCCCAGAGCTTCGCCAGCGGCGCGTAGACGGCGTCATCGGCGAGCAGGGCGCTGTAATGGCGGAGGTGATTCCCGCAGCCGCCCGCGTTCGTGATGATGGCGTCGAACTGCGAAGGCGGGAAGAGGTCGATCATCCGCTTCGCCAAAGTCTTGGCCGCGTTAGCTTCGCCATTGTGGGCGTGGAGTGATCCGCAGCAGGGCTGGACGGGCGGCGTGTGGACTTCGCAGCCGTTAGCCAGAAGGACGTCCGCCGTGTCGCGGTTGATATCGGCGAAGACAAGGTCTTGCACGCAGCCGGTGAGCAAAGCGACGCGGTGCTGCTTCTTGGCCGGCGACTCAATCGGTCGGATAAGCTGCGGCGAGAACTTCGTCGCGATCGTCGGACACTGGGGCTCGAGGCGACGAAGGTCTTTCGGTAGAAGCTTCGTCAGGCCAATCTTACGGAAGGCGGTCTGCAGGCCGAGGCGCTGGTAAAGCCAGAGGAGTCGGCCGACGAAGCGGAGCAGGCGCGGGCGCATGAACAGGCCGCGAATCGTGACTGTGCGCCAGAAGCGGCTGGTGAAAGTCTGGTTGAGGCCGGCGGATTGGACTTCGGCGCGGGCGGTCTCGAGGAGGTTGGAATAATCCACGCCGGCGGGGCAGGCGGTCTGGCAGGCCAGGCAGCCGAGGCAGTAGCTCATCTCGTCGGCGAAGGCCGGAGACAACTTCAGTTCACCGTCGGCGACCGCGCGCATGAGCGAGATGCGCCCGCGGGGGCTATGACGCTCCTTATTGGTGGCGACGTAGGTCGGGCAGGCCGGGAGGCACATCCCGCAATGCATGCACTGCTGGAGGATCGAGTAATCGAGGAGCTTGAGCGAAGGCTTCATCCCTCAGTCGAAGATCTTGCCGGGGTTGAGCAGGTTCTGCGGATCCCAGGCACGTTTGATCTCGCGCATGAGGTCGTGGCTGTTCTCGCCGACCTGACGTCGAAGCCAGGCTTTCTTCGCGAGTGCGACGCCGTGCTCGCCGGTGATCGTGCGAGCGTGGGCGAGCGTCTTCGTCACGATATCCTCCAGGGCTTCGTGGACGCGGGCCATCTCCTCGGTATTACGCTCGTCGGTCAGGAAAGTCGGGTGCAGGTTGCCGTCGCCCATGTGGCCGAACGTACCGACGAGGAGGTTGTGCTTCTTCGCGACCTCGGCGACGAAGGCGACCATCTCGGCGAGTTTGTCGCGCGGGACGGTGACGTCCTCGAGGATCGTGGTCGGGCGGACGCGGGCGAGGGCGGAGAAGGCGGAGCGACGGGCCGAGGCGAGTTGCAGGGCTTCGGCGTCATCGCGGGCCACGCGGACGTCGCGGGCGCCCCGGGCGCGGGCCAAGGCCAGCATCTGTTCGGCTTCTTCGGCGACCGCGGCCGGATGTCCGTCGGTCTCCATGAGCAGGAGCGCCTCGCAATCGCGCGGCAGGCCAATCTTGGCGTAGTCCTCGACGCAGCCGATGGTCATGCGGTCGAGGAACTCCAGTGTGCAAGGGATGATCTTCGCCGCGATGATGTCGGATACCGTCTGGGCGGCGTCCTCCATGCGGTCGTAGCTCGCCAGCATCGTGCGGCGGGCGGCGGGGCGGGGCAGGACCTTAAGCAGGACTTCGGTGATGATGCCCAGCGTGCCCTCGGAGCCGATGAAGAGGTCCTTCATCGAATAGCCGGCGACATCCTTCACGCAGGCGTTGCCGAAATGGGCGATACGACCGTCCGGCAGCACGACCTCAAGTCCCATCACATAATCGCGGGTGACGCCGTATTTGAGGCCGCGGAGGCCGCCGGAGTTTTCGGCGACGTTGCCACCGATGGTGCTGATCTTCATCGAACCCGGGTCGGGCGGATAGAAGAGACCGTGCTTGTTCGCTGCGGCGTCGATGGCGGCCGTGATGGCTCCGCACTGCGCGCGGACGGTGAGATTCGCAGCGTCGACGGAGAGGATCTTGTCCAGTCGGGTCAGGCAAAGGACGATGCAGCCTGCAGAGGGTACGCTGCCGCCGCTGAGTCCGGTGCCGGAGCCACGGGTGACGATCGCGAGGCCGCGAGCGGCCGCGAGTTTCACCACCTCGGAGATTTCTTGAGTCGATCCAGGCAGCACGACGACGCCGACCGGGCCCTTGAGGGCGGCCGTGCCGTCGAAGCCGTAAGGGATGGTATCCTCCGGTGACGTCAGCACGTTCTCGGCGCCGACGATTTCACGTAGGCGGGCGAGGACAGCTGGGTCAGGGGAGGACACGGTGCTCAGATGAGCTTCAGGGCTTCGTCGACCGACGCGTTGCGGTGCACCATCGCCATCAGCGCCTGCGTGATGCCACGCGGGTTCGGGTGCTGGATGACATTGCGACCGTAGACGATGCCCGAGGCGCCTTGCTTGAGGAGGCCTTCGGTGCGGACGAGGATTTCCTTATCGCTGACGCGACCACCGCCACGGACGAGGACCGGGATGCCCGAGGCCGTCTCGATGACCTTGTGGTACTGCGAGACGTCGTCGGTCGGGTCGGCCTTGATCACGTCGGCGCCGAGTTCGACCGCCTGGCGGACCAGGTGGAGAATCTTGGTAAGGTCGCCATCGACCATGTAGCCGCCGGCGATCGCGTTGGGCTGGAAGACGAGCGGTTCGACCATCATCGGCATGCCGTAGTAATCGGCCTGCGGCTTCAGCTTGATGATATTCTCGATGCACTGCGCGGTCACGTCGGGCGCGCCGGGGATCTGAAAGAGGTTCACGCAGACACACGCGGCGTCGAGGCGGACGGCCTGTAGCATCGTCTCCTCGATCATCAGGCTGAACGCCGTGGCCGGGAGCTCCTTGCCGTAGACGTTGGCGGTGTCGGTGCGCAGGACGAGGGCCGGCTTCTGCTTGCCCGGGATGGACTGCAGGTGGCGGGCCTGACCAACCGTTAGTTGGATGGCGTCGGGACCGGCGTCGACGAGCGTGGCGACGACTTGGCGCATGTCTTCGATACCCTGCAGGAAGCCGGGCTGGTTGAAGAAGCCATGGTCGACGGCGACGTCGAAGCAGCGCTTGGACGAGGCGTTGAAGAGGCGGTTGAGACGATACTGCTTCATGAGGGAGAGGAGGGCGGGACTTACTTCAGTCCCATGATGTGCTTGAGGATGTAGAGCTCGAGCGCTTCGTAGTCGCGGGCGTCGCGGTACTGCTGGACGAGCTTCTGGTCTA
>CANCHK010000069.1 GCA_947377865.1 Opitutia bacterium
TGTCCGGGCCCGGCAGTTCCAGCCGGATCTGGGCCCCGAATTCGCGACTATGGTCGCTGCAGCGGGTGTAGACGAGTTCGACGAGCACGCGGATAATCCGCGGGTTGTGGCGCAGCAGCTTCTCTGCCTTGGCGCGCACCGTTTCCTTGAGGGCGTCGGTGAGGTCCATATGGACCCCGGTCACGACGATCGGAGCACTTGTCATGTGTGTTGTATTTTGGGGGGTTACGTGAGACTCTGCGCCCATGTCAAAGAACAAGACCGTCGATGAATTCTTCAGGAGTTTTTCCGTGGTCATCATATCAGGGGCTTCTTCCGGGATCGGACGCGCGATACTCTCGCGTATCAGTAATTCTGAGACCAAAGCGGCGGTGTTCAACCTTTCCAGGACGATTCCCGAGGGTGTATCGAATTCCCTAAACTTCACTCACCTTACCTGCGACCTCTCGCAACCCGCTGACATCGCGGCGGTTGTCTGCGAATTACAAAAACTTATGCCCCGAGAAGGCAGGATGCTACTGATTAATAACAGCGGCTTTGGCGCCTACGGAGAGTTTCCGGCGCCCGGCGTGGACCACACTTTGAAGATGATCGATGTCAATGTGCGAGCACCGGTCGAGCTCACCGGTCGACTCTGGGAAGAGCTGAAAGCGCGCGGCGGCATGGTGGCCACCGTCGCTTCGCTCGCCGGTTTCCAGCCCACACCGCTAATGACCACATACGCTGCGACGAAATCCTTCATGTTGGACTGGAGCGTCGCGCTCGACGCTGAGGCCAAGTGTCACGGCATCCGTTGCGTGGCAATCTGCCCCGGCCCTGTCTCCACGAACTTCTCCAAGGCCGCTGGCTTCGCGAGCTCGACCGGCCTCGGCGGACAGACCTCGGAAGAATGTGCTGACGAAGCCGTGCGCGGCATGGCGGCGCAGCGCCCGGTGGTGGTAACTGGCTGGAAGCACAAGATTCTGGCCGTCTTCTCGGCACGCCTGCCCAAGCCTTGGGCGGCCGCAATCGGGCTACGTATGATCCAGCGACTGCGGCTGGACCGCTTCGTGAAGAAGGCCTGAGCCTACTTCGCGCCGTCGAGCAATTCGCGGGCGTGGGAGAGCGCGACCTTGCTGGCGCGATCGCCGAGCATACGGGCCAGCTCGGACTCGCGATCCTTGCGCTTTCCGTGGACTGGAGAGATCTCGACCGTCGTCGACTTGTCATCCTGCGTCTTGGTCACGACCAGATGGGCGTGACCGAGGGCGGCAACCTGCGGGAGGTGCGTCACGCAGAACACCTGATGGCCCTTGCCGAGGGCGGCGAGTTCGCGTCCGACCTGCGCGCCGATCTCGCCGCCGACATTGGCGTCGACCTCGTCGAAGACCAGCACCGGGGTGCGATCCACCGCGGCGAGCACGGTCTTCAAGGCGAGCATCACACGGGCGGCTTCGCCGCTGGACGCGATCTGGTCGAGCGGTAGGAGGTCCTGGCCGGCGTTCGGGCAGAAGAGGAAACGGACGGCGTCGGCGCCATGGGGGCCAAGTTCGGCGACCGCGACCTCGATGCGCAGATCGGCCTTCTTGAAGCCCAGCGAACCGAGCATCTTACGGGCGGCGGCGGCGAGCTTATCAGCGGCCTTGGTGCGGGCGGCGCGGAGTACTTCGGCCTGCTTGCGGAGATCCTTCTCCACCTTGGCGGCCTCGGCTTTCAGCTTGGCCACGCGGGCTTCGACGTCGCCTTGCGAAGCGAGACGGCGGCGGAGCGCCTCGCGCTTCTCGCGCACCGCTTCGGCGCCAGGTCCGTGCTTGCGGCGGAATTCCAGCCAGAGGTTCATCTTGCCGTCGAGTTCGGCGGCGGACTCGTCGTCGGAGGAAAGTCCGCGACCTAGGCGCGCGAAGTCGGCGCGGATATCTTCCGCTTCGGCCGCGAGGGCATTCAGGCGATCGCGGAGCGAACCCGCGTCGGCGTCGATTCGGGCGATATCGTCCGCGGCCTTGAGCAACTTAGGCATCACCTCACCGAGTCCGTCGGAGCCAAGGCCGGACTCGAGCTGGCCGAGCAAGGCAGCGAGCTCCTGGGCGCGGGAAGAGCGGGCGTGATCGCGCTCGAGCTTCGTGATGGCTTCTTCGGAGAGATCGAGCGAATCGAGCTTCTCGAGCTGGGAACGAAGGAAGGCTTCTTCGTCTTCGGAAAGACGTTCGGCCGTGGCGGCTTCGGCGGCTTCGCGGAGCAGCTCGTTGCGCAGGCGCCAGCCGGCGCGATAGGTCGTGAGCGCGGAGGCCAAGCCAGCGTGCAGGTCGAGCATCTCCAGCTGGGTCTCGGCGCGCATCAGTTTCTGCGGTTCGCCCGGGCCGTGGAAATCAATCCACAGCTCGCCGAGCTGCTGGAGCTGCGTGAGCGTGGCCGAGCCCCCGTTGATGGAAATACGTCCCGCCTTGGTCGCATGGACCGAACGCTTCAGAATGAGCAGACCGTCGTCGCAGACCGGCAAGTCGAGGGACTTCAGCACTTCGTCGAAGCGTTTATCGCCGTCGGTCTCAAGTTCGGCTTCGACGGAGCATTCCTCGGCGCCCTTGCGCACAATCGTCTTCGCGGCGCGATTACCCGCCAGGAGCGAAAGCGCGCCGAGCAGCACGGACTTGCCGGCGCCCGTCTCACCCGTGACCACCGTGAAACCCGAACCTAGCTCGAGCTCGGTGCGGTCCATCAGGGCGAGGTCGCGGATTTGAAGGCGGCGGATCATGCGGAGGGACGGCTACCGAACAAAGCGGAGCCGACACGGACACAAGTAGAACCTGCGGCGACGGCGGATTCAAGGTCTCCGCTCATGCCCATGGATAATTCCGGCAGGGCCACGCCGAAGCGGGCGGCCAAAGCGTCGCGGCAAAGACGCAGTTCGTTGAAGGTCCGGTCGGCGACCGCGGGGTCATCGGAAAGGGGCGCGATGGCCATCAGGCCCTTCACGCTCAGGGCGGGTTGGGCCAAGGCGGCCTCGAGGAGGTGGGGCGCATCGGCCAGGTCGCAGCCGAACTTCGCTGGGTCGTCGCCAGAATTGACCTGGATTAGCACTTCGCGGCGCAGTCCCATCTCGCCGGCCAGACGGCCTAGGCGGGTGGCCAGTTCGGCGGAGTCCACGCTCTGGATGACGTCGAAAGCCTGGAGGGCCTGCTTGGCCTTATTGGACTGGAGATGACCAATCAATTCCCAGCGGAGGTCAGCCGGAGCCAGGGGGCGCTTCTGGGCGGCTTCCTGGACACGGTTTTCGCCGACGGCCCGCAGCCCGAAGCCATAGGCCAGCAAAGCCGCCTCGACCGGGTGGGTCTTGGTCACCGGGAGCAGGCGTACGGAGGCCGGATCACGGCCCACCCGGGCACAGGCGGCCTGGATGCGGGCCAGCACCCCCTCGCAATTGGCCTTAAACTGGTCGGAGGAGACCATTTGCACCAGAGGGAGGGAGAACGGGCGGGGAGTCAACCAGTCGGGCTCCCTAGGCCGCCTGGAGGGCCCTGGCCTAGGATTAGCACATCTACACTTGAAGCCCTGACCCATTAGATTCATTAATCGTGGGGTCTTTCATTCCCATGCATATCGAGAACCTGAAGATCTTCCGCGACCTGGTGGACAACGAAAGCTTCTCCAAGGCGGCCAAGCTCAATGCCATCACCCAATCGGCCGTCAGCCAGCAGCTACGCTCGATGGAAAAGCATTTCAATGTCTTGATCGTTGACCGAAGCCAGAAGCAGTTCCGGCTCACGCGCGAAGGCCGAAGCCTCTACGAAGCCGCCAAGGATATCCTCAACCGCTACGAGCAGGTCGGCAGCGAGATGCAGGAGATGCGCAAAGTCGTCAGTGGCACCGTCCATATCTCGACCATCGTCTCCATCGGCCTCCACGAACTTCCTCCGCACGTGAAGTCGTTCATGCAGGAATTCCCGCACGTCAACGTGCGCGTCGAATACCGCCGCTCGAACCTCGTCTACGAGGACGTCATCTCCAACGCCGTGGACTTCGGCCTCGTCGCCTTCCCCCAGAAGACCCGCCAGGTCGAGATTATCCCTCTCATGGAAGACCAACTGGTCGCCATCTGCTCGCCCAAGCACAAACTCGCAGCGAAGAAGGAAATCGACCTCGCCGACCTGCAAGGCGGCAAGTTCATCGGCTTTGACCAGGACATCCCGACGCGTAAGGCGCTCGACCAGTTCTTCCGCGAACAGCGCATCGAACTCGAGCCCTCGATGGAGTTCGACAACATCGAGACACTCAAGCGCGCGGTGGAAGTCGACGCCGGCGTGGCGCTCGTCCCGGAAGGCACCATCCGCCAAGAAGTCGAGCAAGGCACGCTCGTGATGCTACGCCTGCGAGATCGCCGCGTGGCGCGCCCTTTGGCCATCCTGCACCGCAAAGGCCGCGTCCTGACGCCAGCCATGAAGCGATTCATGACGCACCTCATGAACAGCGCCGGCGCCAAGGTTTCGGCCTGATCAGACGCGACGACGGGACGCCCGGGCCGCGACCGCGAAGCTAGGCAGCGCCTGCGCGCACAACAGTCCCAAGCCTAGCCAGAGCAAAGCTTGGTCGGCCGGGGAACGTAGCGCGGTAGCGGCGAGGCCCCACCAAAGGAAGGCGCCGAAGAGCGGTGCCCAGGCGCGGCGCAAGGCCGCGCGGGCGAGCGACCATGAGCCCAGCAGTACGGCTGCCAAAGACGCGGCCATCGGAGCGGAAAGCAAACCGAGGGCGAAGTAAGCGTAGGCGACGAAACCCAACGCCACAACGAGCCCCGCCAGCACGGCAGCGTTCACCCGGAAATGCGTCGGGAGCAGGTACAGCCTGACCCGATGGGCGTGAAGATAATACGCCGAGGCGACGATGGCCATGATCAGGGTGAGCGTCCAGATGTAGCGGGGGCCGCTAATCGGGATCGCGAAGCGAAGGATTGCCCACTGGGCAAGGAAGCATTTCGCCATGATGAGCGACCAGAGAGCGCCGAGGCGATCCGTCACCAACGATTCACGGTAGGCGCGTTCGACGGAGAGCGAAAGCTCGGTGTCTTGAGCTGGGGGGAGCGAAGTGACGGGCATGGGCTACCTCGCCCATAACTTGAGACTCCGGATCGCGACCGCAACCGAAGGAGGCACTTCTTTTTCCCAGCCCCCCTCGTTCTTACGGATACGTTCGGCCAAAGTGCGCGGCTGGCAGGCCATCGCCTGGGGGTCCGCCCCCGTAATCGGCACCAGAAAACCATTATTAAGCAGATGCTGGAATAAGCCTGCCACCGAGGGGCGCATCTGGATGTCCGAAGCGGTAATCACCGAATCCTCGGCAATGCTATAGCTCTCCGGAAAGCAGACCTTGCAGGCGACCGGATCGAGGATGAGACGACGGAGCTGGTCGCCGCGCATCGGGTAAACCATGACGCGGACACCATCCTTGAAAAGACGGCCACAAGACTCCAGGACGCCCCCTTCGAGGTGCGTGTAGTGCTCGGGATTGAAGAGGTCGACGAGGTTATTCATACCGGCGACGAGCGTGATGCTACCTGTGGTATGCAGGCGGAAATAAGCTGGCAGGCGGTACCAGCCGCGATGGCGCGTGACCAAGAGCGGGTGCTGCATTGCGCCCACGAGACGGATGCGGTCGATGAGTTCAGATTCCGGATGTGGGTCGGAGCCGATGCACATCTCGAAGAGCGGGATGACATCCTTACCGCCGTCGGGCAGAGCGCGCAACGCACAGGCCAACATGTCCTCGTTGACGATCGAGACTGGGCGGAAGGTGCCACGGGCGACGAGCACCGAGCGCTTGTAGAAGTATTCGCTCGGGACCTGAGGGTCGCCTTCCGGCCCGAAGAGCACGGCATCGGTGAGACCGAGACGGACGAGACGCAATGCCGCGGCGCGGTTGTCGAAAGCGCCGAAGGCCGGCCCGCTGAAGTGGGCGAACTCGACCTCTACGCGGCCAGCACCGACTTCATCAATCAAGGCGGTGAGGAAGTTATCGACGCTATCGCGCGTGTTGAGGGCCGCGTGGATGAGATTGACGCCGACTGCGCCGAGAGCGTCCTGCTGACGGTCCGCGTCCTTGTCCCAGAGGCGAAGATGGAGAATGACCTCGCTCGGCTCGGATTGAGGCTGATCCTGAAAGCGGATACCTATCCAGGAGTGCCCCTGCCCTTTGCCATCATGCGGGGTGGTCGCGACCGTATCGGCGAAGGCGAAGAAGCGGGTTACCGGACCGCGTTCAGCCTTAAGGCGATCGACAAGGAGCCCGTATTCGTGGTCCAGCATCTGCTCGAGCCGCTGACGGGAGACGTAGCGTTGCGGGTGGCCGTAGATGGCGTCGCTAACACGCATATCGTAAGCTGAAATACTCTTTGCCACGGTACCCGAGGCTCCACCCGCCTTGAAGAAGTGCCGGACCACCTCCTGCCCAGCCCCGATTTCGGCGAACGCCCCGTAGGCGGACCGATCGAGGTTGATGGCCAAGGCCTTGCGGGAAGTGGCGGCGCCAGCCGAGGACGTGGGCTCTAACATGGCTTAAAACTAGGCCCCGAGGCGGGCGGCATCGAGCGGAAAGAGGAAATCAAAAATAAGCTTTTGGTTGGCGAAAAGGAGACACGAAAGCATCATTCTGACGTCACCCCCACTCCCTTTACCCTCCCATGAAAGATTTCTTTAAATCCGTCTTCGCTTCGGCGCTCGGCACCTTCCTCGCCATTGCCCTCGGAGGCTTCGCGCTGGTGGTGCTCCTCGTCTCGCTCGCGAGTTCGGCCGGCAGCAACCACGAAGGCGCCACGGTCTCCGTGAAACCAAAGACGATGCTCGTCATCGGCGGAGACCTCGCAATCAACGACACCCCTGCCCACGGCGCGCCCGGACTCGACTTCCTGCTGCTTGGCGGAAACGGACCAGAACTCGACCTCCTGCGCGCACTGGAAGCAATCGACCTAGCGGCCAAGGACAGGAACATTGTCGGCATCCTGCTCAACGGCCCACTCGCCGCCGGCGTCACCCAGAAGGCCGAGATCCGTAAGGCCATCGCAGCCTTCAAGAATAGCGGCAAGCCCGTCATCGCCTGGATCGAGAACGGCACCCAAGGCGAATACTACCTCTCGAGCGTCGCGGACAAGGTCTACGTCCACGCAGCGGGCGAGCTGGAACTGAAGGGTCTCGCTTCTTACAACATGTATTTCGGCGACTCACTGAAGCTGCTGGGCATCGGCGTACAGGTAACGAAGGTCGGCAAATATAAGTCCGCCGTAGAACCTTACCTCGGCGGCGCCATGAGCGAGCCCGCCCGCGAGCAATCCGAAGCCCTCATGGGCGGAATCTGGAAACGCGTCCTCGGCGATGTCGCCAAATCGCGGGGCCTTTCCACCAGCGCCCTTACCAAGACGGTCAATTCGGCCGGCATTTACAACGCTCAGAGAGCGGTCGAACTCAAACTAGCGGACAAGGCCATGCATCGCGACGAACTCGTGAAACAGGTCCGCGCCGCCGGGGCCGCGGCCGACGAATCGGGCACGTCCTTCCTGCAAGTGAACCTGCATCGCTACGCCAGTAAGGTGGTCTTATCACATAGCGGCCCCAAGATCGCAATCGTCTACGCCGAAGGCGAGATTGTCGACGGCTGGGGTTCACCAGGCGACATCGGCGGCGACCGCCTAGCCCACGACCTACGCCTGTTACGCGGCGACAAGCGCATCAAAGCGGTGGTACTCCGCGTGAATAGCCCCGGGGGGTCGGCCTTCGCTAGCGACGTCGTCGCCCGCGAGGTTGGCCTCCTTAAGAGTCAGGGCATCCCCGTCGTCGTCTCGATGGGTGACGTCGCGGCCAGCGGCGGCTATTACATCG
>CANCHK010000070.1 GCA_947377865.1 Opitutia bacterium
CCGCCCTCGTGCTTCTCGTTGTCGACGCTTCCGAAGGCTGTACCGCTCTCGACCTCGAAGTCGCCACCATGCTGCGTCAGGCTGGCAAGAAGGTCATCGTCGTCGCCAACAAGGCCGACACCGAAGAACGCGATGGTCTGATGTCCGAGTTCTTTGCCCTCGGTTTCGGCGAGCCTCTCCTCATTTCCGCCGAACACGGACGAGGTATCCCGCAGCTGCAGGCGCTGATCATCAAGCACCTCGGACCTGAACCCACGACCCCGCGCGAAGAAGGCCCGCGTCCGATCCGTCTCGCCCTCGCCGGTCGCCCGAACGTCGGCAAGAGCTCGCTCGGCAATCGCCTCCTCGGCGCCTCCCGCCTGATCGTCAGCGAAGTCGCCGGCACGACGCGCGACCCTGTTCGCGCAGGCCTTTCCCGCACCAAGGCCGACGGCTCGCAGGCGAAGTTCTCGCTCGTCGACACCGCCGGTCGTCGCACTGCCAACAAGCGCGACACCCTTGATTTCTACTCGCAGGTCCGTTCCGACGAGATCCTCGCCGAGACCGACGTGGTCTTCCTCGTGCTCGACGCGGGTCAGGGCGTCACCCGTATCGACAAGCAGCTCGCCGGTGAGCTCGCGCTGCTCGGTTGCGGCCTTGTCCTCGTGGTCAATAAGTGGGACCTCGCGAAGAAGGCCTTCCGCGACAAGAACATCGACGGCTTCGAAGATGAAGAGGAATTCCGCGCGAAGTTCCGCTCGGCTATCCGTCGTGAACTCTTCTTCCTGCCTGAGCCTCCGATCTTGTTCGTCTCCGCCCAGACCGGCCTCCGCGCCGAGGACATGCTCGATGCCGCCGAAGGCGTCTTTATTCGCGCTGGTACTGCCATCTCCACCGGCCGCCTCAACCGCGTCGTGCAGGACCTGATGATCAAGCGCCCCCCGCGCATGGTCTCCGGCAAGCGCTTCAAGTGCTACTACGTGACGCAGGTCTCCAAGCGTCCGATCCGTTTCCGTCTCTTCTGTAACTCCGAGGAACGCCTTGAGGACGCCTACCAGCGCTTCCTCGTCAAGGGTGTCCACGAGAGTTTCGACCTCTCGGGCGTGCCGCTCTATCTGGATATCGTCGGTAAACCCAAGCAGACCGGTCGTCGCACCGGTGGTCCTGGTGCCGCCGCGGGTTCCCCGATGCCTGAAATCGAAGGCGCCGCTCGCAAGCCGATTGCCAAGGTGCCCGGCAAGGCCGTCCTCGCGGCCGCCCCGAAGAAGGCCATTGGTCCTTCTGGCCCGCGTCTCGGAAAGTCCAAGAACCCACGCAGTAAGAATGCGCCGGTCCGCAAGAAATCCTTCACCCGCTGGGATAAGCCGCGCTCGCTGAAGGGTCGCGCCGCGCGCCAGGCCCGCAAGTAACGCATGCCGCGGAGACTGGTCCTGCTCGGTTCGGATGAGATCGCGCTCCCGGCTTTCGCCGCGGCTCGCGCCTTGCCCGACACCGAAGTGTTGGCCGTGTATTCCCAGCCTGACCGTCCCGCCGGACGTGGTCAGGAGGTGCGGCCTAATCCTGTCGCTGCCTGGGCTCGCGCCGAAGGCCTGACGCTCCTGCAGCCGGAAAAACTCGAAGCCGCCGATGCGGCGCACCTGGTCTCGCTCCGAGCTGACCTCGGCGTGGTGATGGCCTACGGTCAGTTGCTGAAGGAAGATTTCCTCGCCGCGCCGCGTCTAGGTTTCGTTAATTTTCACGGCTCACTTCTGCCCGAACTGCGCGGCGCCACGCCCGTCGAAGGCGCCTTGGCGCTTGGCCTGACCGAGACCGGTGTCTCGATGCAGCAGGTCGTGCGTAAGCTCGACGCCGGCCCCATCCACGCCTCGGCCCGGACTAAGATTCGGACTGGCGAGGGCAGGGCGGCGTTGCGTGCCCGTCTGGGCATCATCGCCGGTGAACTCTCCTTGTCCGTACTGCCTAGTGTGCTGGCCGGGACTTCGGTCGCAGTTCCGCAGGATGAGTCCAAGGTTACTTTCGCCCGTCGTCTGACCCGCGCCGACGCTCCGCTGGATTTCCGCCAGCCTGCCTCCGTCCTGCGTCAGCGCATCCTATCCGTCGAAGGCTGGCCGGGTTCGACGTTCGACCATCGTGCCGCGCTGATTAAGGTCGGTGCAGCGACAGTTGATGACGCCCCTGCGGGCTCAGCGCCGGGCACCATCATTGCCGCCGATCGCGCCGGTGTGAGAATCGCCTGCGGTCAAGGCGTGCTGACCGTCACGCATCTGCAACGACCGGGAGGCAAGATGCTTCCGGCCGCTGAATTTCTAGCGGGATATCCGCTCGCTGTCGGCGAGGTCCTGGCTTCCGCCGAAATGCCCGCCTTCGTCTCCGACCGGCCGTTTCCGCGGGCACCGAAGGCATAATCGCTTGATTAGCCCTCGCCGCTGGATGTCATAAGGCCATGCGAGCCTTCCTTCTCTGCCTCTTCCTGGCCGTGGGAGCCATGGCGCAGCAGAAAGACGTCTCTTTCCGTAATGTGCTCGGCGGATCATTTTCGGGTTTCTCTGAGGACGAGAAGGCGGAGAAAATCTGGGAAGCGACCGCCGTCGTCATGCGTCCCGCCGCCGAGGCCGGTGTCTGGGACATGGAGGTCATCAAGGTGCAGTCGCTCCGCGGCGGTAAGCCTTGGGCCGTCTTCACGAGCCCCAACGGGACGATGGTCCCGGCTCGCCGCGCCGCGCAGGGCAACGGCGTCGTCCAGTCTTCCTCGCCAGCGTTCAAGCTTACCGGCAAGGGCTGGAGCTGGCGTTCGACGCCCAAGGGCGACAGCTTCGCGATCCTCGCCGACGTCGTGGCCGAACTCGACCTCGCCAAGCCTCTTTCCAAGCGCCTGCGTCTGCGCTCACCTCGCATGGATGCCTCTCCTGTCGAAGGTGGCACGCTGATGGTCTTCCAGGGTGGCGTCGTCGCCGAACGCTTCGGCGAGCGGACCACATGCGAGCGAATCGAGTGCCTCGTCAGCGATGGCCCCGGCGGTGACGCCACCTGTCGCTCTATCATCGCATCAGGTCGCGTCGTCCGCGTGCTGGACAAGCAGACCCTGCGTGGCGACAGCGCCACCTTCGACCCTAAGGACGACTCCGCCGAACTTATCGGGCATGTCGAACTCGAGGAGCCTGAACTGAAGGCCTCCGCCCAGCGTCTCCGACACCAGCCCAAGCTTGGCCTTACGCAGCTCTTCGCTGGCGATGGCCAGCAGGTGAAATTGCACCTGCGTCGCAAACAACAGGAACCTGCCGACCTCGCCGGCGAACGCATCACAATCCGCCGCGAGGCCGCCAGTGGCAACTCGCAGATTGAGGCGCAGGATAACGCCTCTTATGTCTCGGCGCTCTCGAACCTTTCAGCACGCCATCTCGTCGCCTCGGAGGGACGTAATGGCGCTAGCCTAATCGTCGCCGACGGTGGCGTGAAGGGTCGGCTGGAAGGTTCGGATTTCGAATCGGGCAAGGCGCGTTGGGATCGTGCGAAGCGTATCCTCGACCTCGAGGATCTTCCGCGCATCCGCGACTCGCGAGGGCTTGAGGCCGCCGGTTTTTCGATCCGCAGCGACTCGCTTAAGGATCGTATGGAGCTCCGCTCTGGGCCGGGTATCCGCGCGGCGGTTCGTCTTCCTTCAGGGGAGGCTGGCATCGCTCCGGGTCTCGCGGAAGCGAATCAGGTCGTGATCGTTACCGAAGATGGTGCCATGCAGGCTGAGCTGCTTGGCGCTGTCCGTTACGTCGCCGGCACGGTCACGACCGATTCGGACCAGATGGTCGCTTTTGCAACCCCGTTGCCTAAGAAGAAATCCGAATATGAATTGAACAAGGCAATCCTCTCGGGTCATGTCCGTTACGCACAGCCTGGTCTGCGTTGCGCTGCCGAGCGCATCGACTTGACCCCGGGCGTGCAAATCGAAGAGGTCCTTTCCAGGGACGCTTTGGTTGGCCGCCCCCGCTTGTTGACCCTTTCCGGAGGCTCCGGCTCCAGCCGCCCTCATCTCTTCATGACCTCGACGGGCGGTAAGGCCGTAGAGTTCATTGCTGACGCGCACGAGGTGCTTACCACGCCGCTGCTCACCAAGTTCTTCCTGCGCGGTTCCGTCGCCATGGCGTCGGATGGCACCGATGCGACATGCGACCTACTTGAAGGCATGGCCTCGCCAGACAAGGCTGGTCATCTCGTGGCCCGCCAGGTCGTTGGTCGCGGCAATGTCGTCGTTGTCGCCGCCGGTACGACCGCCAAGGGCCGCACCTTGGAGATGCAGCCGGAGAAGGGCACCGCGCGGCTCAATGGCGACGCCCGCATCGTCGACAAACTCGGCAACGAAGGCGTGCCGGCCAAGGAGATTACGTATGACATGCGCACCAAGGGCTGGCGTATGGACTCCGCTCCGGATGATGCCAACCCCGGGCAGGTGGTCCGGCCAAAGATCTTCCTGGGTCGCGACTTCACCTTGCCAGAGGTCAAAAACCTCGACAACGGACGCTGACCGCTTCCTCCTGTGAGCATGGCCGAAACGACTGAGAAGGGCGTCATCCGGGCTCAGGCCTTGGCTAAACATTATGACGCCAAGGTCGCCGTCCAGGACGTGAGTCTGTCCCTGCGGGCGGGTGAGATTGTGGGTTTGCTTGGTCCTAATGGCGCCGGCAAGACGACCACCTTCTACATGATTGTTGGGCTGATTCCCGCCACCCACGGACGCGTCTTCGTCGACGGTCGTAATGTCACGGCGATGCCTATGTGGCAGCGTGCCCGCAACGGCGTCGGCTACCTGCCGCAGGAGGCTTCCATCTTCCGCAAGTTGACCGTCTGGGAGAACGTCATGGCTGTCGTTGAGACTTTGGACCTCAATGAACGCGAGCGTCGCGACCGTACCTCCCAGCAGCTGACCGAACTCGGCTTGGAGAAACTCGCCCGTCAGCCTGCGTTCACGCTTTCTGGCGGCGAACGCCGCCGGCTCGAAATCGCCCGCGCCCTCGCGACGCACCCGCGCTTCCTGTTGATGGATGAGCCTTTCAGCGGCGTTGACCCTATCTCCGTGGCTGAAGTCCAGTCCATCATCCGTAAACTCAAGGCCCGGGGTATCGGTATCCTGATTACGGACCATAACGTCCGTGAAACACTCTCCATTGTCGATCGGGCCTATCTGATTCACCAAGGACGCGTGCTTGTGTCTGGCACTCCGTCTGAGATTGTTAATAATCCTGAAAGCCGTCGCCACTACCTCGGCGAAAGCTTCAAACTCTGACGCCATGTCTGACCCCGCTCCTGATACTCGCCCGGAATCCGTCTCTGTCCGCGAGTTCTTCGAATCCTTCAAGGACATGCTCCAGATGGAGCTCCTCGCCGGCGAGCAGGGTCTTGACAATATGATCGCTGAGAAGTCGCTCAACCGTCCCGCGCTGGCGGTGACGGGGTACTTCAAGGAGTTCGCCCACAAGCGCCTACAGCTCTTCGGCGCAGGTGAGATGGCCTACCTTTCCGACCAGACCGCGCCGCTCCGCGAGAAGCTGCTGAATGACGTCTTTTTCAAGAAAATCCCCGCTGTCGTTGTCTCGCGCGGCCTCCCTGTCGACGACCTGCTCTTGCGTATTGCCGACCGGCACCATGTCCCCCTGATTCGCACGCAGCTCAAGTCCAAGGACTTCTCGGCCGAGGCCACCGTGCTCCTTGAGGAGAAGTTCGCACCGCGCACTAATCTCCACGCCACCTTGGTCGACATCAAGGGTGTCGGAGTATTGCTTCGTGGCGCCTCCGGCGTCGGCAAGAGCGAATGCGCTCTAGCCCTCATCGAGCGTGGCCATTCCCTTGTCGCCGACGACTACGTGATCGTGACACTTATCGGCGATCGCGAGCTTCAGGGTACGTCCAAGGAACTAAACCGCGGCTACATGGAATGCCGCGGCATCGGCATTATCAACGTCGCCTCGATCTTCGGTATCCGTTCCGTCCGTCGCGAGAAGCGCGTCGACCTCGTCGTCACTTTCGTTCTCTGGCAGCCTGGCATGGATGAAGAGCGCTCTGGCCTCGAGGTCGAGACCTTCGAGATTCTTGGCCGCAAGGTGCCGCACATGACCATCCCGGTCCGTCCGGGACGCGACATGGCCCGCCTCGTCGAGGTCGCCGCGATGGTGCAGGCCTTGCGCGTGATGGGGCATGATTCCGCCAAGGAATTCAGCGACCGCCTCATCCAGTTCATGGCCAAGGACAAAAAGGGCGAGGCCTGAGGCCTTACTTCTTCTTTCCGTCCCAGCGACAGTCGGCCATCACGCGGAGACAGACTTCGCGGATGTCGAACAAAGTCGATTCGATGTCCTGTGCGGCTTCGGCGGCGGACAGGCGTGCTCCGCTCGGGATGCCGGCAGTGAGCCCAATCGAGTAGTTGATCGCGGCCAAGGCGCGCTTCATATGCACGAGCGCAAGCGGCAGGTCGCCGGTGTCGGTGGCATTGATCGCCATGATCATCTGGTGCTGCGCATCCCAGAACGAGAGCATGATGTTGGCCGAATCGACCGCGGTGATCTGCGGGCCGGCGGCGACGCAGAGGCGATGGAAGGAGTGCGTGAGCTGCAGGCAGAGCGCGCGGGCCACCACATAGACCGGGTGCTGGTGGATGCAGTAGGGAAGGTCGGGACCTTCTTCGTCCGAGTCGTTGACATCTTCGGGGCTATCGCCCGGCGCCCAGTCGGCGTTTTCCCAACCCATGCGGCGCGCACTGACGTCGAGACGATCAGGCAGGTCCTTGACTTCGGTATAGTAGGAAAGAAAGCGACCGACCTCGAGGTCGTTGCGTTGGAGGTAGCCGGCCCAGTCGGCTTCGCCCCAAGAGGCGTTGCCGGATCCGTCGAAGTCGCCCTGGGGGTGGTCGCCATCGTCCATAGGGTCTATCATTAGGTGCTTTTCCCCCGTTGCAAACCCCTTGTGGCGAAAATGCCCTTGTCCCGAACGCCTTGACCGTGGCTAATCCGGCATGGCTACGGACCTTCCTGCCCTGACCGCCGCGATGTCGGCCAGACGCGACCTCGCTCCCGATGAGGCGGCGTCTGCCGCCGCGGCGATGGCCGATACGCAGGTTGCGGATGCGTCCAAGGAAGCCTTCCTGCTCGCCCTCGCAAACAAAGGTGAGACCGCCGCCGAAGTCACTGGTTTCGCCAAGACGTACCGGGCGCTCGCGCGCCGTGTCGACTTCGGCAACTGGCCCGCGAAGGGCATCGATATCGTGGGCACGGGCGGCGATCGCTCTGGCAGCTTCAACATCTCCTCGGCGAGCGCGCTCATCGTGGCCGCCGCCGGCGTGCCGGTGCTCAAGCATGGTAATCGCTCGATCACCTCGAAGTCAGGTAGCGCGG
>CANCHK010000071.1 GCA_947377865.1 Opitutia bacterium
CAGCCCCCTCGACCCAAGAGCAACCTGCCTTTCTTCCATGGGGTGCTGACGAAGGACAAGCTCTTCTCGATCGAAGACGCTTCGGGCAAGCGCCAGTGGGTTCCGCTGGGCCGTCGCATCGATGGTTGGACGCTGAAATCTTACGACGAGAAGCGCGAGGCGCTGACGCTCTCCCGCCTCGGCCAGTCCGTCGAGCTGGTGCTCCACAAAGGCGTCATCCTCGAGACGCCTGAGCCGTTGGTGCTGGTCTCCCGAGCCAAGACCACGGTAACGGTCATGCCCGGGAAGCCGGCGGTGATCGGGGAGTCGAATGGTCGCACAATCACGCTCGAGACAGAAATCCTCGACGTCTCGAAGTGACGGCTTACGCCACGTCGAGGTGGCCGACCTTCACGAGGATGGTCGCTCCTTCCGGGCCGGTGAACGGCCGGTGGTTACTCATATGCGGGCTTCGGATCCAGGTGCCGGCGGGATAACTGCCATGCTCATCGCGGAAGACGCCCGCGAGGACCAGGATCTCCTCTCCGCCGACATGCGTGTGCGGATTGAATCGGGTCTCGGGCGCCCAGCGCACCAACGCGGTGTGCTTCGTGAGGCCTTGATGGAGCGAGGTGACCTTAAGTCCCGGGACCATGCCTTGACGCCAGTCGAGGGCATCGCCGCGTAGTGCGTAAGAGTCCTTTTCCGGCTCCGTCGGGGTGCGTTCGTTGAGGTAGACCATGCTGGCGTCGGTCGCCGTGAACGTGGCGGACACGCCGGGCGCCAGGCGGGCATAAGAAGTTGGGCCGATGGCTTCGCCGTTGAGGCTCAGAAGTCCACGCACGACGAGCACTTCGAGCAACTTGACTCCGTCATGCGTCCAGGTCGCGCCGGCTTCTAGCGATCGAAGGGTGATGCGGCTATCGGTCGGCGCGATGCGCTGTTCCAGCGGACATGCCCCCGCTTGTCCTGCGTACAGGTCAGTCGCATCTACGACGATGCGGAGGGAATGATCGGAGTGGAGGGTCATGTCGAAATGGAAGGGTGGTTTTAGTCGGCCAATGCTTTGCGCCATTCGGCGATTTCATTGTCGAGGCCGCAGGCCCGCAGGCCGGTTTCGATCTCCGTGTGCGTGGGCTCGGTGACGATGTGCTTGGGGTCGCCTTCAAGTTCAGGTCGCACGTGACGGGTGACAGCCCAAGCCGCCCAAGCGCGCCACTTTTTAATTTCAGCTCGTTCGCCGCGCACGCGATCTGCCAAATGCTGATAATGGACACGCGCGTTGCCGGCGAAATTCTCGCTCGGCTGCTTTACCATCCAGCCGATGGTCCGGTACGGCATGGGGTACTCGGTCAGCACGTCGGCATCATCGGGGACGTCGCAATACAACGCGCGATCGACGGCGAGGAGCGCCCGTGCCGGTAGGTCTTCTAGCCAGAGCTGCTGTCCGTATTCGAGGCACAGGCGGTAAAGCTCGGGCCCTTGGTCATCACGCAGGGCGTTGAGGTCGCGCCACGAGAGCGGGTGACCACAGGAAGGCAGGAAGGGGCAGGGCGAAGGCACGCGGCTCAGGGCTTGGCGTACGGGTTGGTCTTCTTCTCGACGCCGACCGAGGTCTGGCCGCCATGACCAGGTAGGAGGACCACGTCGTCAGGGAGGGTGTAGATACGGGTGCGAATCGAGGTGAGGAGCTGATTCCAGTCGCCGTTAGGGAGGTCGGTGCGCCCGACGGAGCCCTTGAAGATGGCGTCGCCAGTAAAGGCGATCTTCTGATCAGCGGCGTAGAAGAGGATGCTGCCCGGGCAGTGGCCGGGGACGTGGCGAATCTCAAACTTGAAGCCGCAGGCTTCGACGACATCACCGTCGTCCACCCAACGGTCCACCTTCACCGAGCGGAAGTCATCGTCGGAGAGCGAAGGAATCATGGACTGATAGCGGGTGCGGTAAGCCTCGATGTTCTCGATGAGCTGCTGGTCGTCCTTGTGCGCGATGACCTTGGCGCCGGCGTCAGCGAAGTAGCGTCCGTCGCACATGTGATCCCAGTGGCCATGCGTGATGAGCAGGTGTGTCAGGTTCAGGCCTTGTTTCTTGATCTCCTCGAGTAGCAGCGGGCCAGCATCCTTGGGCGCGTCGACGACGCAGCAGTCCTTGCCGTTCTCGGCAATGATGAGGTAGGCATTAGTTTCGAATGGCCCGAGCGGGGCGGCGGCGATCTTCATGAAATCAGGCGCCGAAGGCTTTGCGCAGCGCGTCCTCGACGTTTTCTGGCGGGCGCACGGCCTTGAACTCGCGGTTCACGAACGCGTGGATCGTGAAGCCTTCGACGAGCAGCTCGCCGTCGCGCTCGACCTGGTAGGTGAGTTTGAGGCGAGCCATGGGCTTTTCGGCCAAGGTCACCGTGATGCGCAGGCGATCGTCGAAGCGGGAAGGGCGGTGGTAGGTCAGTCCGGTCTCGAGGACGGGCAGCAGGAACCCTTGCTGCTCGAGCTGGCGGTAGGGCGTGCCCAGCTGGTCGAGTAGGGCGACGCGGGCCATCTCGAACCAGGGCAGGTAGTTGCCATGATAGGTGACGCCCATCGCATCGGTCTCGGCGAAGCGGACGCGGGTCTCGACGGTGGCCTGAAGCATGAGGTTGTTTTGGCGACTGGCGGCGAATTTCCAACGCCAAACGGCATGGCGGAGGCTTCTCCTTGCTCCCGCGGGCTTCCTTCGCTGAAGTCAAGGCATGGGTCAGCGCGAACGTTTCGTCATCTTCCTGGTCGGTGCCTTGCTCGGCGTCGTCGTCCTGCTCGGCGGCAAGTCCTGCGGCAGCGAGAAGAAGCAGCAACTCCGGGCGGTCCGCTCATCCTTGAGCATGGCTCCCATGATGTACGACTTCGCGGTCATGCAGAAGGGCTTCTACGGAAAATATGTGCTCTTTGAGCAGGTAGCTGAAAGGGAGGGAGGGGCGAAGGTCCGCACGCTCGTCACCGGCGGTACGCGTCGCTACTCTCCCGAAGGCAAGGAGCTCCCCGAAGAGCACATCTTGATCAAGGAATCTTACGCCGCTGGCGTCGCCCTGGCCGAAGCGGGTCCGGTGGCGTCCTATGAGTTTACCTTCGCTGATCGCATCGCGATCAAACTGAAACCAGGCCATCAGGCTGCCGAGGTTACGCTGCAGTCCGGTGACGTCGCCTCGGCTTGGTCAGGCCATGAGGAATCCCTCATCCGTCTCGACGCTTGGCGCAAACTGCCCGGCGGCGCCCCCTGGGGTAACCTTGAGACACTGGTCCGCGAATTGAACGGCCATCCCGCCGTGGCCGAGGCCCGCCTGGTCCGAATCGACTGGCGGGCCGAAGCGGACCTGATTATTGCTCATTCACCCAAATGAGCACGACGCTGCAGCGCGAGGGTGGTCTGACCGTGGCGCTCAGCTTGACGGTCAATGTCATCATGGCTGGCGCTAAGCTCAGCGTGGGCACCATCGCCTCCTCGCAGGCGCTCGTCGCCGATGGCATCCACTCCCTCGTCGATATCGCCGGCGATATCGCGGCGATCATCGGCCTGAAGTTCGCCCACCTGCCGAAGGACGACGATCATCCTTACGGTCACCACCGTTTCTCGACCTTGGCGACGATGCTCATCTCGTCGCTGGTGCTCCTCTTCTGCCTCGGGCTTGCCTGGCAGTCGCTGTCCGCCCTCGTTAGCGGTGCCGATGTCGCTCAGCCCGGCCTCGCCGCCGCGTGGGTCGCTGGCACCGCTCTGCTCATCAAGGAAGGCTTCTACCAATATGCGCGACGTCAGGCCGAGCGCCTCGGTTCGCGCCTGCTGATGGCTAACGCTACCGACCATCGTGCCGACGCCATCGCGTCGCTCCTCGCCCTCGTCGCGGTCGTCATCGCCAACGTCCACCCGGAATGGAAGGCTCTAGATAAGGTCGTCGGCCTGGTGTTGGCCGGTTGGCTCGGCTCCGAGGGTATCAAGCTCTTCAAGGGCGCCTGCGAAGACCTCCTCGATACTGCTCCGGCGGCGCACGTGCTGCATGATCTCAGTGAGCACATCTTGGCCGCCCCTGGCGCCAAGGGGTTCCATGCTTTCCGAGCGCGTCGTCTGGGCGACCGTTTCGAGGTCGATTTCCATCTGCAGGTCGCCGAGGGCGCGACGGTCGCCGAAGGGCATGCCATCGCCGGCCGAATCAAGTCGGACATCCTGCGTTCGCATCCGGAGGTAATCTCTGTGCTGGTGCACGTCGAGCCGGATGCCCCTGAGCACCGTAAACAGGACGGCCACCACGGTTTCAACGCCTGAACGCGGATTGCCTTCTGCGGCAGGGAACATTGAATGGGGCCATGAGCTTGCCCCGTCTCTTGGTCGTGTTTCTAGCTGCGGTTGCTTCCCTTGCCGCCGCTGAGTCTCCGAACGTCGTCTTCATCTTTGCTGACGACCAGCGGGCCGACACCATCGCGGCGCTGGGCAATCCGGTCATTAAGACCCCGAACCTCGATCGCCTCGTAAAGCGTGGGGTCGCCTTCACCCGCGCCTATATGCAGGGCGGCAATGGCGGCGCCACCTGCGTGCCTTCGCGCGCGATGCTGCTCTCCGGCCGCTCGCTCGCCCAGATCGACGAGAAGCTGCTGAAGCACGAGACCTGGCCGCACGCTTTTGGCGAAGCGGGCTATGCGACCTTCGCTGCCGGCAAGTGGCATAACGGCCCGCCCTCGATCCCGAAGTCCTTCCAGCAGGCCCGCGCGCTCTTCGTAGGCGGCATGGCCAATCCCCTCAAAGCCCCGACCAGCGATATGCTACCGACGGGCAAGCTGACCCCGGCGAAGATATCCCCGAAGCACCTTTGTGAAGAGGCGACCGATGAGACCTTGGCGTTCCTGAAGTCTCAGGACGGTAAGAAATCGTTCTTCTCCTATCTCGCCTTCGACGGCCCGCATGACCCGCACATCGTGCCCGATGGCTTTCCGGTGAAGTATGACGTCGCCTCGATTCCGCTGCCGCCGAACTTCCTGCCGCAGCACCCGTTCGACAATGGCGAGATGGTCGTCCGTGATGAACAGCTCCTGAAGTGGCCGCGCCCGGAAGCCGACGTGAAGGAGATGCTTTCCGAGTATTATCGCTACATCAGCTTTCTGGATGTGCAGGTAGGCCGTATCCTCGACGCCGTGGATGCATCACCGTTCGCCGCCAACACCATCATCGTCTATGCCGCCGACTCCGGCGTCGCCCGCGGTTCACACGGCCTCATCGGCAAGCAGAACCTCTATGAGCACTCCATGCGCGTGCCACTCATCGTCGCCGGACCTGGCATCGTCTCCGACCGACGCAGCGATGCGATGTGCTACCTCTTCGACGTCATGCCCACGCTGGGTAAGCTGTGCGGCGTCGCGGCACCAAAGGATTCCCAAGGCAGCGAGTTCTCGGCGGTGCTGAAAGATCCTTCCAAGCCCGCCCGCCCGTTCCTGATGTTCGGCTACAAGACCCTTCAGAAGGCGCTCAACGACGGGCGCTGGAAGCTGATCCGCTATCCGCACGTCGACCGTACCCAGCTCTTCGACCTCCAGACCGACCCCTATGAGACCAAGGACCTTTCCGGCGAGCCGGCTCAAGCCGAGCGCATCAAGGCCATGCTCGCCAAACTCGGTACCGAGATGAAAGCCGATGGCGACAATGACCCCTTGACCGCCGCGAAGATCGTGCCGGCCGAGTGGAAGGCCCCCACTAAGGTGCCCAAGCCCGGCCAGAAGGGATTCTGAATGGAGGGTCGGAGGGCCTGAGGGAATGAGGGTTGGGCAAGGCCTTTGAACTTACGGAATACCTCCACCCACGGACGCGATGGTGATCACGTCCCACCCTTGGGCAGCATTCTCCCTTGATGCTCCCAGCCGCCAGCCGCCAACCGCCTAAACCTACTACGCTGGCAGCAGGTACGACTTGCGGCCGAACTTCTTGGCCAGCCATTCCTTGAGCTCCTGGAAGTCCTTCGGCGGCTCAACGGTGATCGTGATCGGCTTGCCGGTCTGCGGGTGCGTCAGGGTAAGCTTGTGGGCGTGGAGCATCACGCGGGGCATCGGCCAGCCAGTGTAGCTCGGGACGTCGAACTTGCCGTAGGTACGGTCTCCCAGGATGGGGTGGGTGATGTGTGCGAGGTGCACGCGAATCTGGTGCGTGCGACCCGTGTGAGGGAAGGCACGGACGAGCGCGGCTTCGACGCCGTATTTTTCTTCCACGCGCCAGTCGGTGATGGCTTCGCGGCCGTCTTCACGCACGGCCATGCGCACGCGGACGGTGCGGTGGCGGTCGATGTTGGCGTTGATGACGCCGGAGAGCAGGCGCGGGGCCTTGTCGACGAGCGCGAGGTATTCTTTCTTGGCGGTGCGGGCGGCGAACTGGGCGACGAGCGCGTGGTACGCCTTGTCGGTCTTCGCGAGGACGATGACGCCGGAGGTTTCGCGGTCGAGGCGATGGACGACGCCAGGGCGGGGCGCTCCGCCAGCTGGGGCGAGCTTGCCCTTGGTGTAATGCAGAAGGCCATGGACGATCGAGACCTCGTCGGAACCCTGGACGGGGTGCGTGAGGAGACCGGCCGGCTTGTTGACGGCGATGATGTGCGCGTCTTCGAAGAGGACTTCGAGGGTCATCTTGACCGGACGGGCGGTGGGCTCGCCGGGAGAGGGGAGGGCGACTTCGATGGCGTCGCCAGGGTTCAGCACCGTGCGGCAATCGGCCGTCTGGCCGTTGACCTTCACTAGGCCGAGTTCGAGGGCCTTCTGCACACGCGAGCGGCTGACGCCGTCAAGCAGCATGGCGATAATCTTGTCGGCGCGGGCGGGTTCGAATTCGCTCGGGATGCGCGTCTTGACGATTTCATCGGGACGAAGCTCCTCGATCGGAGCCTTGGCGGGACGTGCCGCGTAGGGCACATGCGGAGCCGGCTTATTCTTGCGCTTCAGCGCCTTGGCCGTGCGGGCCTGCGGGCGCGATCCGAGGCGCTTGGGCTGGGCCTTCTTGGGTTTCTTGGGTTGGGCCATATTATTTGGCCTTACCGAGGAGGTATGCGGGATTCAATTTTTGGAGGGGCTTGGGAAGGAAA
>CANCHK010000072.1 GCA_947377865.1 Opitutia bacterium
AAAGGGTGTTAGGCACCCCCCGGAGGGGTGGCAAATTGATTTTGCGAGTTTGTCCGGATTGCCGTCTATTAATGCCATGACCGGCGGTTTTTTTGACTTCAAACGTGTCCGCCGCCGACTGCGCTCGCCGGTGACGACGGGCGCTGGCTCCGTAGACAGCGTGGATCGGATCATCCTGCGGACCCAATCGGCCCATGGCACGGGATACGGTGAAATCGCACCGTGGCCAGGCTTCCCGACCGAGTCCGTCGAGCAGGCCCTGGAATTCCTCCGCTCAGCCCAAGGCAACCTTCCCCACCTGGTCGCGGCTGTTGACGCTTCACCCGCGCCCCTCCCTTGCCTTTCGGCCGCGCTCTCCAGCTGTCGCCTTTGGGATAAAATCGCCGGGTTCGGCGGCAGCCTGCCCTGCGCCGGACTCATGACGCTTTCCGTGATGGAGACCGACGCGAAAGTCGCCGCCGGTTTCAAGACACTGAAGGTCAAGATCTCGCCGGAGACTTCCGAAGAATCCATCCACGGTGTCATGAGCCGCTTCCAAGGTCTCCTTCGTCTGGACGCCAACGGCTCACTGGATCTCCAAGGGGCGCGACGCTGGACCGAGTTCGCCCGCGCGCAGACGCAGGTCGAGTTCCTCGAGCAGCCGCTCCCCGTCGGGCACTCAGGCTATGCTTCGCTCGGCCCCGACAAGATCGCACTCGATGAATCTTTCCTCACTCCGGGTGGAATCGACTGGAGCGGCACGATCGTCGTGAAGCCTTTGCTCGCCGGAGATTGGGATGAACTCCTGGGCTGGCGCGCCACACATGCGGGCGCCGTCGTCTACTCCTCCTGCTTTGAGACCGCAATCGGCCGACAGGGAGCGCTCTGGCTTGCGGCGCAGGACGCGGCCGCCGGCACGGTCGGCTTCGATACGCTCGGTCGCTTCGAAAGCGACGGACGCGATCGACATGCGCACGGGCCGGCCGCAAGTGGCCTACCGGGCTACGATTGGGCGGGCTTCTGGCACGACCTGACATGAGCGCCGTCGCGGTCTTCCACGCGGAGCACGCCGCACACTTACAGGAAGCCCTGCAAGCACATCACGCCGGCTTGCCGTTGTTCCTGGGCAACCCCCGCTGGTCCGAGCATGATCTGGCCGAAGCCGCACGCCAGATTCCACGCGGTACGATCATCAAAGGAAACGCGCCCGAGCCACGAGGCCTTGGCACCTGCGATTGGCCAAAGAACTGGCGCGGACGCGTCATGATTCCGACCGGCGGCACCGGCGGTAAAGTAAAATTCGTCATCCATTCTGGCGAAACCCTCCGAGCCGCGGCACTCGGCCTGCGTGACGCGCTCGTCGCTCGCGGCCTCTCGCCAATCCTGCACGGAGTGACGTGTACGCCGCCCTGGCATGTCAGCGGCTTCATGCCCGCAATCCGCGCACGTGTCACCGGTGGCACCCATCTCGTCATCGACGGCCGCTTCGGCGAGAACGCCGCCCTGCCCTCCGTCGACCTTCCCACGTCTGGCACGAAAATCATCTCCTTGGTCCCGGCGCAGCTATCGCGTCTACTCGCTCGCGCCGAGGGCGAAGCCTGGTTGCGCGCTTTCGATGTCATCCTGCTCGGCGGGTCGTCCGTGCCGGCACCGTTACTCGCCGAAATCCGTACTCGTCGCCTACCCGTCTTCCTCACCTACGGCTCGACGGAGACCGCCGCGGCCTGCGCGCTCTGTCCGCCGGAAAAAATCTGGTCGGGCGAATCCGTGCGCGGTACTCCCCTGCCTGGCGTGACCTTCGTGACGAACGCCGACGGCGTCATCACCATCGCCACTTCGGCACTCGGCATCGGGCAATGGCCAGACGCGCCCCTCGAAAGCCCTTGGGTGAGCGGCGATCGCGGTGAGGTTGCCGCCGATGGCAGCGTCAAGATTTCCGGCCGTGCTGATCGTGTGATCATCACCGGCGGGGAGAAGGTGGACCCTGCACGCGTCGAACAAGCCCTGCTCGCGACCGGCCTCATCAAGGAAGCCCTCGTGCTCGGCATGGTCGACGCTCGCTGGGGGGAAGTCGTGACCGCCTGCGTCATCGGTCCCGCTTCGGCGGAAGCGGCGCTACGCCTAGCTTGCGAAGCACTCGAGCCAGCGGCGCGCCCGCGGCGCTACGTGTTCGTGCCGAGCATGCCGACGAATGCCAGCGGCAAGCCAGATCGGGAAGCAATCGCGAAGCTGACCGCTTAGGCGCGGACGGCTTTCCAGACGCGCAGGCAAGATTCGACGAGCGCCGGGAATTCCGAGAGAGGCACCTGCGAAGGGCCGTCGGAGATGGCCTTCTTCGGATCCGGATGCGTCTCCATGAAGAGACCGTCAGCACCCGCTGCGAGGGCCGCCTTGGCGAGGACCGGGACATACTCGCGCTGACCGCCAGAAGAACCGCCAGCGGCGCCAGGGAGCTGCACCGCGTGCGTGGCGTCCATAATCGTCGGGTGGCCGAAGCCGGCCATGATCGGGAAGGAGCGCATGTCGACGACGAGGTTCTGGTAACCGAAGGTCGTACCGCGGTCGGTCTGCCAGATCTCGGCAGCCTTGGCGCCTTCGAGCTTATCGACGACGAAGCGCATCTCGAACGGGGAAAGGAACTGGCCCTTCTTCACGTTGACGACCTTGCCCGTCTTGGCGGCCGCGACGAGGAGGTCGGTCTGGCGGCACATGAACGCGGGAATCTGGAGCACGTCGACGACCTTGCCGACGACTTCGCACTGCTCCGGGCCATGGATATCGGTGAGCACGCTGAATCCGTAGTCCTTCTTCACCATCGCGAGGAGGTCGAGGCCGGCCTGCATGCCGGGGCCGCGATCCCCGCCGAGCGAGGTGCGGTTGGCCTTGTCGTACGAACCCTTGAAGATGATGTTCAGCTCCGAATGGCGGGCGGCCAGGGCCTTGAGCTCCGTGGCGACGGTCCGGCAGTTGGACTCCGATTCGAGGGAGCAAGGTCCGGCGATGAGGAGCAGACGGCGCTTATCGTGCAGCATGCGGCAGGATAGGACGGGCCGCGCCCTCAGGGCGAGCCGTAAGGAGCGCTCAGCGACCTAACCAGGAAAGCACTTCCGGCAGCGAACGCGTGTTGAGCACCTGCTCCGGCGTCAGCCAGCCCTTACGAGCGATGCGTACACCATGGGCGGCGAAGGCCAGCTGGTCGACGTCATGCGCGTCCGGATTAATGGAGCACAGCACGCCCTTCTCGGCCGCTCGGCGCCACCAGCGCCAGTCAAGGTCGAGGCGCCATGGGTTGGCGTTGAGCTCGATGATTGTGTCGTTGGCCGCGGCAGCGTCGATGACCTTGGCGATATCGACATCGTAGGGCTCGCGCTTGTTGAGCAGTCGGCCGGTGAGATGGCCGATCATGTCGACGTGTTCGCTCTCAACCGCCTTGATGATGCGCGCCGTCTGAGCCTCGCGATCCAAGGTGAAGAGGTTGTGCACCGAGGCCACGACGAAGTCTAGGCGCGCGAGGACGTCGTCGGAGAAGTCGAGCGTGCCGTCCTTAAGGATGTCGACTTCACTGCCGGAGAGCACGCGCACGCGATACTTCTTCGAGGCATTGAGCTTCGCGATATCCTCAAGCTGCTTCTCCAGTCGAGCCTCGTCGAGCCCGCCAGCCTGGAAGCTGGACTTCGAGTGATCGGAGATGCCGAGGTATTCCCAACCGTGGGCTTCCGCCGCGGCCGCCATCTGGTCGAGCGTGTGATCGCCGTCGGATTCGGTGGTGTGGTTATGGAAGACGCCGCGTAAGTCCGAGAACTGGACGAGCTTCGGCAGCTTGCCGGCTTCGGCGGCGTCGATCTCACCGTTGCCTTCGCGGAGTTCGGGCGGAATCCACGGCAGGCCAAGCGCGCGGAAGACCTCTTCCTCGCTCGTGGCGCCGGGCGCGACGGACTTCTCGTCGACCGACTTAAAGCCCCACTCGCTCATGCTGAGCCCGCGGCCGAGCGCGCGATGGCGCATGGCGACGTTATGCTCCTTGGAGCCGGTGAAGTGATGGAGCGCGAAATAGAACTGCTCGGCCGGGACGACGCGGAGGTCCGCCTGCAGGCCGTTCTCGAAGCGCACGCTAGACTTCGTCTCGCCGTGGGCAGTGACCTCCTTGACGCCCGGATAGGCGACGAACCAATCCATGATCGGCTTGGGCTCCGACGAAGCCACGAGGAAGTCGAGGTCGCCGACAGTCTCACGGGCGCGGCGGAGCGAACCAGCGGATTCAGCGAGCGAGACCTGAGGTAACGCGCGGAGGCCGGCGAGGATCGGCTCGGCGATAGCGGCCGCTTCATACCAGCGGTGTCGCTTGCCGTAGGCGATGCGGTTCTTGATGCCTTCGAGGATTTTCTCCTGCGTCTTTTCGCCAAAGCCCTTGAGCTCGGCAACGGCTCCAGATTCGCAGACTTCCTTGAGCTTCGCGAGGTCCTCGACGGCGAGCTGTGTCCAGAGGGCGCGGACCTTCTTCGGGCCGAGGCCAGGAATCTGCATGACCTCGAGGAGTCCGACGGGAATCGAAGCCTTGAGTTTCTGGTGGAATGGCAGGACGCCGTCGCGACGGAGCGTCGTAATCTTGTCGACCAGTGCTTCGCCCAGACCGGGGATGTCGGCCAGCTTACCGCTGTCGATGAGCTCGCCCAGGTCCTCGGTCATATTCTCGAGGATACGAGCGCCGGCGGAGTAGGCGCGGATCTTGAATGGGTTCTCCCCGGTCAGCTCCATGAACGTGGCGATCTCGTCGAGGACGGACGCGATGTCGTTCTTCTCCATCATGGGCGGCGGGCCTTCTCGGAAAGGTAGATGCACTGCAGGGCGGCGAAGTCGGCTTCACGGCTACCACTCTCGATCACGTGCTGATAAGAGCCCGCGTGACGGATCTCCTCTTCGGCGGCGGCGACGCGGCGGTCGATCTCATCGGCCGGATCGGTGCCGCGGCCAGTGAGGCGGCGGCGGAGCTCGGCGTGATCGCTGACGCGAATGAAGACCGTGACGAGCGCGGCGGCGAGACGAGGGTCGGCGGCACCCTTGGCGCGAATCGTGGCGGCGCCTTGGACGTCGACATTCAACAGCGCGTCGAAACCGGCACCCAGGTGCGTGGCCACGTCGGCCGCGCGCGGGCCGTAAAGATTGCCGTGCACGGTGGCGTGCTCGAGGAAGACGCCAGAGGCGACCTGTTGTTCGAAGCTGTTGCGCGTCAGGAAATGGTAGTCCACGCCGTCCGCCTCGCCGGCGCGCGGGGCGCGGGTCGTGCAGGTGATCACGCGACGGATAGCCTGCGGATAGGCTTCGGTCAGCCGGGAGCAGAGCGTGGTCTTACCGCTGCCAGCAGGACCTGAGACGACGATGAGCAGGGCGCGGCTCACGCGAGGCGGAAGGACTGGGCGACGCACGCGACGGCCAGCAGGAGGCTCAGGCCGCCGACGACCTTGCGGCGGTCGGCCGTAGCGAGGACCCAATCACACTGACGACAGAAGACTGGCGGCGAACAGGCCCACCAGAAGCCGAAGAGGATGAGCACGCCATAGCTGACTGAGGCGGCGAGCAGGCTGTAAGGAAGCTGGCGATAGCCGGCGTCCAAAGCGTGGCGCGCCAGGAAGAGCATAATCACGCCGAGGGCACGCACGGACAGGAAGTCTGGCATGAAGACGAAAGCGGCGAGGCTGGCGCCGATGAAGCCGATGACCACCGGCATACGTGGCAGGCCGGCGAGATCGGCTTCGGGAATATTTATCAGCCACCAGCCGAACCAAGCGATAGCGACGAGGCCGAGGAGATAAGTAGCGCCCTTCGAGCGACGGAAAGAGCGCAGGACCGGCGCGTCGGTGACGATGAGCCAGCCGGCGATGAGCAGGAAGGCGGCGAGCGCGTAGTAGGCTTGGGCTAGAGTCACGCCTCCTATTAGGACGAGCCCGAGGCCCGAGGCAACCCGTAGGTTCAGCGAGCGCGCAGACGAGCGACGGACCAGGCGGCGTGTTCCGCGACCATCGGGTCGGTGTCACCCAAGAGCGCCTCGGCGGCGGTAAGGTCGGCACGCTCGCCGACGTTACCCAAAACCGTGAGCGCGTTGCGGCGCCAGCGGGCGAGCCCGAGGCGTTCGACCGGCGTGCCCTTGAAATGGGTGAGGAACTGCTCGTCCGTCCAGGCCAGCGTCTCGCGGAGTGGCGGATGCGGGCGCGGGGCGAAATGGGCTTCACGGGTGGCGACGGCCCACTTGTTCCACGGGCAGACATCGAGGCAGTCGTCGCAACCGAACACGCGATCGCCGAGGGCTTCGCGGTATTCAACGGGAATGGCGCCCTTGTGCTCGATGGTCAGGTAAGCCAGGCACTTGCGGGCATCTAACTTATAGGGAGCGATGATTGCGGCCGTCGGACAGGCGTCGATACAGCGCGTACACGTGCCACAGCGGTCGGGCTCCTTGGCGGCGGAAACTTCGAGCTCGAGCGTAGTCAGGATGACGCCGAGGAAAAGCCACGTCCCCGCGCCGCGGTGGATGAGAATCGTGCTCTTGCCCTGCCAGCCGAGGCCAGCGGCAGCGGCGACGGGCTTTTCGAGCACCGGACCCGTATCGACGTATGGCTTCTGCTCGCCGCCGAGTTCGCGCATCGCTTCGCACAGCTGCTTCAGGCGCTCGAGGATCACGTCGTGGTAGTCGGCACCGAGCGCGTACTTCGCGATACGGTAGCCGGCCGGCGGATGCGGCTGGTAATAGTTGAGGCCGACCACCACGAGGCTGCGGGCCTCCGGCATGACCTTGCGGGCGTCGGTGCGTCGATCCGGATTACGGGCCAGCCAGGCCATGTCCCCGTGCATTCCGTCGGCGATCCACTTCTTGAAATAGTCGGCGCGGACATCGACTTCAACCGGCGCGACGCCAAACGCATCGAAGCCCAACGCCTTCGCCGAAGCCTCGAGTCGCTGGCGGAGGGCGTGCGGGTCCATCGGGCTTAGCCCAGGATCGAAAGCACGCGGCTGACGATCTCGTCGACCGGCGCGAGCTTGCCAATGCCTTCGTAACCGCAGGC
>CANCHK010000073.1 GCA_947377865.1 Opitutia bacterium
GGAGAAAGCCCAAGGGAAAGGCACCGAATCCGCTTGAGGGAAGACCCCAGCCGCCGTTGAATCCCGCTTACGGAGAGGTGGCAGAGTGGTCGATTGCAGCTGACTTGAAATCAGCCGAGCCGCAAGGCTCCGGGGGTTCGAATCCCTCCCTCTCCGCCCCGCTTACTTAGGCCGGTTCTGTGCGCGATAGTCTTTGGCTTCCTTGGCTAATGTGAGGCAACGTGCCTTTGCATCGTCATACGTCTTTTTGCTAAAGACTGTAGGATTATTGCGGGTGATGTTATCGCGCACGATAGCGGCGGAGGTCGGGACACTTTTCTCCATGTTATAGTCACGTTCGTTGAGGGGAACAGCGCCCGCTTCTAGTTCTTCCGGGCCCGGTGTCTTGGGGTCGGTACGCGGAGGGAATGGGACTTCGCTTCCCAGGTTATACCAAGCATAGGCTTCAACCAAGTTGGAGGGGTCTTGCTTGATCAGCGAAGCGTATTTCGGGTTGCCGCTGAAGATCTCGGAGTAGAGCTGCCCCATCCACTTCTGGCTCTGTTTACAACCCAGCATGGCGGAGCTGCGTCGCCATTGCAACGTGCTCTCTAGGTTCTTTTCAGTGCCGATACCGTTCTCATAAAGGCGACCTAGGAAGAACTGAGCCATTTGATGGTTCTTTGTCGAGGCCTTCAGCATCCAATTGTAGGCTTCAAACGGGTCTAGTGGTACCGCTTTTGAGGATTCCTGGAGGTAGAAGAGCGCGAGCTCATACTGGGCCTGACTGTTGCCCGCCTCCGCCTTGCTCTTCGTCATCTGGAAGAGTTGTAACGGAGTGACTTCGATTTCCGGTTCGGCTTTCTTGTGGACCACTGGTGCCGTCAGCGGAGCTGATTTGGGTGCCTCCATTACTTTGGGTGCATCAGGTTTTGGGACGATCTTATCTAGGTCGAGGAGGCCCCCTTGGGCTTTCATTTCTTTGGGTGCGGTTTCAAGTGCGGCAATTATGCCGACGCTGACGAAGTTGGCGATGGTTGGACGTGGGGGGAGTTTCCCGGAGTTGGTAAGCGCAATGGTCAAAGTATTGGCTACATGTCCGCGGCCGTTACAATTCTCGCACTGGACCTCAACGAAGACATTATTGACCAGTGAGGTATGGTGTCCTGAGCCGGAGCAACGTACGCAACGATCAATGCTTTCAATGACAAGATTGGGGCTCGCTTCTGCTACAAAATGTTTGAATTCATCGCGGGTGTACTGGTTCGCCGCCGTCCTGGCGTTGGTGGCCGGCGTAAAGCGGCCCATTTCGTTAATTTTATAGTTGTTCAGGAATACGTTGAAATATTCGGAGAATTTTCCGGCATGAAGCGGATGAGATTCGTTTCTCAGGTCGAAGGTCAGGTTTTTCTTAACGCTGATCAGGCTTCCGTAGTAGTTCCAGTCCACCACGCTTCCATCCTCGTAGACGGCAGTGAGCGCACCGTTCCGGTAGACTTTCGTGATCAGCCCGTTTCGGTAGACTACCGTTTTCGTTCCATCGCTGTATGTCGTGGTGGTCGTGGTTCGGGTGGTGTTATTGTAGGAGGTCTGCCCGGCGCTGAGGCCATCCACAGTCATCTTGGCCGTGCCTGGTCCTACGGTCTGCCCGTCTATCGTTATGGTCGCGGCTATGCATGCCGAGGATGTTGTAACTAATAGGAATAGGTGAGCTATGAGGCTTTTCATGATTAGTACTTAGGATCACCGTATTGCGTAGGCCCACGACTTTTCAATAGATATAAATAACTTAAAGAATAGGCCTATTTTGGCCCTTCATTTTCAAAAATTAACCGCCTTTTCTTAGGACATACTGGCCGGCGATTAGGGTGGTCCAGCCGTCCTACTTGAGGAGGGCGGCTGGATGAAGTCGTGGAAGGAGCCGTCATTCCACGTGCCACGGCGAAGCTGATGGCTTCTTTTGTAGTTTAAACCGCGCAATTATAGGATCTGACGGAGGTTTTCTTGATTTCGGTGGTCTCCTGGTTTTCCTACTGCGATGGAGAAGCCCGCTCCCGTCAGGCTCTGGAATCCGTCCGCGGCGGCGGCCTGGTCGCTGCTTTTGTCGCCGGTGTTCGGGGCGTGGATCCATGCGCGTAACTGGCAGGAGCTGGGCAGGCCCGAAGAGGCCCGGAAGTCGATGTGGTGGGTCTACGGAGGCGCGGCCTATCTCTGCCTGTTGCTGGCGTTGTCCGGACTGGTGACGGCAAGGGAGACCTCGCCGCTCGGGATGATCTTCTTCGCGTCCTGGTACCTGTGGAGCGGCCTCGCCCAGGTGAAGCTCGTGAAGGCGGGCTTGGCCTATGAGAAGAAGGAATGGACCAAGCCGCTCCTGATGGGCATCGGCGGAGCCGCCGTGTTCTTCGCCGTCGCCGTCGGTATCGTCATCGCCCGTGAGCCTACGGTCGCCCAACGCCTTGAAACCGCCTCCGTCGCCGTCGTCACCCGAATCGTGAAGGAGCAGCTGCACGGTACTTCGGCGTGCAAAGGCGTCCAGGTCGTCGAGACGCTGCCGGACGGGGTCTACCGCGCTGTGGCCACCTTGGAGGATGGTAAGACGCTTCAGGTGACCTTGCGCACCAGGGACGGAAGATTTACCGTCGAGATTCCGAGGCAGTGACGGCTGCGGTGCCGCCGGCAACCTCGGCTCACCTTACTTCTTGCCGGTTTTCTCGACGTACTGGCTGGCGGTCAGGGTAATCCAGCCGTCCTGTTTGAGGAGGGCGGCGATCTTGACGAAGTCCTTGAAGGAGTCGTCGTTCCACATGCCGCAGTGGCCCTGGAGGAGCATCATGGTCGTAGGTTTCCTGGCCGCGTAGTCCTGGGCGAACTGGGCGTAGCTGACCTTGCCGGTGGCGACTTCCATGTTGAGGGTGCGGCCCAGGAGCTTGCGCCTCGTCTCGTTCTTGGGCGGATACATCCAGATGGTGATCTCCGGCACGGCGTCCATCGCCGCGATGGTGGCATCGTCCGTCTGGTTATAGGGCGCGCCGAAGGCATGGAAGGTTAGGCCGGTGGTCTTCTTGAAGAGCTCGCAGGCGTCCTTGAGGTGCTTGGCCTGGGTGGCGACATCCGGTCCACGGAACTCAGCCATGGCCTTACCGGTGGCGTCGGCCCAGCTGCGGTGATCCCAGCCGTGGTGCCAGAACTCGACCACGCCGCCGTTCTCAGTAGCGTTGGCCTTGATCCACGCGACGTCTTCGGCGTTGGGCTGGGCGAGCGAGTCGCAGATGACCCCCATCGTGACGACGGTCTTCTCGGCCTTGGCCCATTCCGCCACGCGCTTGAAGCCAGGGGCGAGGCGTTTCTTCTCGCCGACCTTCACGTCGTCGAGTTTCCAGATGACGACTTTCTCCTCGGCGACCGCGAAGACGGCGGTGACGGTGAGCAGGCAGAGCAGGGCGAGGAGGCGCATGGTCGGAAGGGGGGTTGCTTCGAGGGGATGGCCGAACTATATTGTCCCTATGTCCGCAGGCGAGCCTTTGCAACCAGGTCCCCGGCCCGCGACTTCGCTGGTGCGGATGCTCGTGGGTGACGTAAAGGTCATCGGGACTTTGCCGTCGGGACCGGTGCTGCTCTGCGGTAATCATGTCAACTATCGCGATGTCTTCCTCTTCGGGATGGTTCGCTCTTCGGCCCGGCTTCTGGTGCACCCGTTGGTGTTCACTTTTCCGTTCCTGAAGAAGCATGCCCTCCGTTGGGGCTTCGTGCAGGTCTCGATCGAAGATGCGGTGGCGTTGCTCAAGAAGGGTGAGACCGTGGCGATCTGTCCGACCGGCCTCGTCGAGGCGTTGGGCGAAGGCGAGCTGCCTTTCAAGACCGGCGCCGTCCGCATCGCCCAGCAGGCCGGGGTGCCGATGGTGCCGGTCTATTTTCATTACGGCAATTATCCCGGTCGTTGGGTGACGGCGTTCTCGATCACCGTGCAGAACATGATTCTCTTCTGCCTCTGGCCGTTCTATCGACGCGGAGTCACGATCTTCGTCGGCGCGCCGATGGATCCCGCCGGCGACATCAAGGCGAGGACGCGGGAACTGAAGGCGGCGGTCGTCGAGTTGAAGGCTCGAGCGTAGCGAGATGCGGCTCCCTTGAGGTAGGGATGCGATTGCCATCGCATCCATTTTAGGCCGAAGACGGGCATGATACGGGCTTAGAGCCAGTTGCGACTCCTTCAGCCGTGCGTGCGCGAATGGACGCCAGGCAGTGGTGCCCCTTCCTAGAGGCAAGGGGGCGATGTCGAGACGTTGCACTGTCTCTGACTTCGTAAGCCTTGTCGTTCGGTCACTAGGGCTTTGGTTTGCAAGGATGGGCTGGGGCGGAAGACTCGGCTCATGCGCACCCCCGCCTTCGCCCTCAGCTTCCTGCTTGCCGTCAGCGGCTTCGCTGCCACGCCCCCTCATCTTAAGCCAGAGGAAGTCCTCACACCCTTCGTGCAGCACGGGGAGCTTGCCGGTGCGGTGGCGCTCGTTGCCGACCGCGAGAAGGTATTGTCGGTGACCTCGGTAGGTTTTGCGGACATCGAGGCGAAGAAGCCGATGTCGGAGGACTCCGTCTTTTGGATCGCCTCTCAGTCCAAGGCCATGACCGCCGTGGCGGTGCTGATGTTGGTCGACGAAGGAAAAATCTCCCTCGATGATCCGGTCGAGAAATACCTGCCTGAGTTCAAGGGACAACGCGTCGCCGGCCCGAAGCCCGAAGCCAAGTCGGAACCTAAGGGTAAGAAAAAGGGTAAGGAAGCCGAAGCCAAGGCCGCGCCGTTGCCTGAACCCGAGCCGGTCGCCGCCATCCACCCGATCACGATTCGTGAAGTGCTTTCGCATGTCAGCGGTCTGCCTTTCAAGTCCGAGGAAGAGAAGCCGACGCTCGACGGCCTGCCGCTCGCAGATGCCGTGAAGACTTATGCCAAGGCGCCGCTGGCGACGCAGCCGGGCTCGCATTACCAGTATTCTAACGCCGGTATTAATACCGCCGCCCGCGTGCTTGAGGTTGTCAGTGGCATGCCGTACGAGGAGTTCATGCAGCAGCGCCTGTTCGGTCCGCTGGGCATGAAGGATACCACCTTCTGGCCCAACGCGGAGCAGGTCGCCCGGCTGGCGAAGTCCTATAAGCCCGACGCCACCAAGAAGAAGCTCGAGCTCGGTAATCTCGGCCAGCTACAGGCGGACCTCACCGATCATGCGCATCGTTTCCCGATGCCTGCCGGCGGATTATTCTCCACCGCCAAGGATGTGTCGCAGTTTTGTCGCATGCTCCTGAACCGTGGTGAGCTTGATGGCCGCCGCTACATCAACATGAAATCTTTTGAAGCGCTTTCCGTCCGTCAGACGCCGCCGAACATCAAACAAGATTATAGCTTCGGTCTAAACGTCAGCCCCGACGGTCTCAGCCACGGCGGTGCGCAGGCTACCGGTATGGATATTCGTATGAAGAACGGGATCGTCGTGGTTTGGATGGTGCAGCACCAGGGCTTCCCTGGCGCGGGTGGAAAGGCTCAGGCTGAATTCAAGAACTGGGCGGTGAAGGAGTTCGGAAAGTGATGGTCTGCAGGATAGAGGGCTGAATTGAGGGCAGGGTGGAGGACTGAGTTGAGGACTGAACGGATGACGGAGGGGCATATTTCCAGCACCTGCCGCCTATGGCTGCCAGCCGCCATCTGGAATGCATATCCGGTCTCCGGTTTCCTTTCAGAGAACCGCTGCGAACGGCGGCCATGGCAATGGTCGCCCTACCTATCCAATTCCGCTTCGATAATGACCTATTCCGCTCAATAGATGTGAAAGGGTTGAAGAGTAGCGGACGGGTCGGAACATCGAGGCCTAACCCTCGTCTTATCTTTACCCATGAGAAACCACCCCATCGCCGCCTTCGTGTTCGCGCTGCTGTCCATTCTTGGACTGTGCGCGCAGAACAAGGAGACAGTCGCCAAGATCGTCCTGCCGCCGGAACCGGTCGCACAGGCCGTCACGAAGAAAATCAACGTCCTCGACCTTTTCCGCGAAGGAAAGGCCGAGATGCACATCAACCCTAAGGCCGACATCCATGACGATCCTAAGAACGTCTTCAAGTTCGAGCCCGACGGACTGTTCCATGTCAGTGGCAATGGCTACGGCGGCATCACGACGCTCGACAGCTTTAAAGACTACCACCTCGTGATCGAGTTCAAGTGGGGCGAGAAGACTTGGGGCAAGCGCGCCAAATCCACCCGCGACAATGGTATCCTCGTCCATTGCTACGGCCCGCAGGGTGCCGTGGGCGGTAGCTGGATGGCTAGCATCGAGGCTCAGATCATCGAAGGCGGAGTGGGCGATATCCTCGTCCTCGCGCCCAAGCTGGCGGACGGCACCGTGCTTGAGACATCGCTCAGCGCCGAGGTCGGCCTCGATCGTGACAAAGAGAAAATTTGGACCCCGGGCGCTCCTCGCCAGACCATGAAGACCGGCCGCCTCAACTGGCAGAAGCGTGACGTCGACTGGAAGGATACGCTCGGCTTCCGCGGCCGCGACGATGTCGAGTCGCCATCCGGCCAGTGGACCCGTTTTGAAGTCATCGCTAAAGGCGACACCCTCCAGTACTTCGTCAATGGCGTGAAGGTGAACGAAGCCTTCGAGTGCAAGCCCAGCCAGGGCCGTATCCTTCTGCAGGTCGAAGCGGCGGAGATGTTCGTGCGTCGCCTCGACCTCTATCCGCTCGGCGAATTCAAGGAGAAGTGGGGTGCCGCCAAGCCGGCGGGCCATGGTGACGGCGAGGAATTCCCCGCCTACGCCTATCGCCCGCGCTTCCTCGATCTTTCCCCGGAGCAGATCGCGCTGAACACCCCGAAGGCCAAGCTGCCACCGGGTTTTGAAATGGTCGTCGCCGCCACCTCTCCCATGGTAGCCAATCCCACCATGGGATGCGTCGATGACCAAGGTCGCCTGTTCGTAGGCGACTCAGCTGGCGTAAATTGGAGCCCGAAGAAGTTCGAGACCGTCCTCCCTAATCGCATCCTCCTCCTGGAGGACCGCGACGGGGACGGCA
>CANCHK010000074.1 GCA_947377865.1 Opitutia bacterium
TAGGCTGGGACGCTCGGTGAACAGAAGCGCCCGGAGGCGCCGTTCACTTGCGAAGGTTGAGCTTGGCCAGGAGCGCGTTGTAGCGATCCAGGTCAGACGACTTCAGGTACGCGAGGAGCTTGCGACGACGATTCGTCAGCATGATCAGACCGCGACGGGAGTGGAAATCCTTGCGGTGGGTGCGCAGGTGCTCGGTCAGGTGAGTGACGCGGGCGGAGATGAGGGCGACTTGGACTTCAGGGGAGCCGGTATCCTTGGCATCCTGCTGGTGCTTCTTAATGACTTCAGACTTATTGACGGACATGGTGGTGGTTAGTTTTGGGTTGATGATGGCCGACCTGGGAGAGATTCCCGAAAGCCCCGCCGTTTAGCCGGGCTCTCCGTCTGGAATAGGCTTTCGCCTACCGACCAGCGTGAGAAGGGCTCCGCCCCTCTCCCTAACGAAGTTGACCCATGGAAATGACGAACCGCCAGGGGGTAAGCAAGAAGGAACTGCCCCTCCCCACCCCCGTTTAGACAGGAAATATAAGCCTGATTTCCGTCAGTTAGGCAGGTCCAGCCAGTAGACATCTTCCTGATTCCTCCGGATTGCCGGAAAGTGCCAACCGCGGGGCTCGGGGATGATCTCGGACAGGTCGAAGACCTGGACCGACTTCGGCAGCGGCTCGAAGAAAAGCGTGAACTGATGAGGCCGGCCGAACGGCACAGGCGTCCAATGCGGATAGAGGGAGATATTCTCAAACCCGATCATCGAGCTGGTGTGGACGGAATCACGGTCCAGCAGGAAAGTGCTCTGCCAGATTCGAAGAGAGTGGGCGTAGTTGGGAGCGCAGCGTACGTGCACGACGACAGGATCCAACGGACGGACTTCCGCCTCGTTCTCGACGTCAGGCAGGACAATCGGCGCGGTCGACTGGGGAGACGGGCTCATCGGTCTGACCATGATACCCCGCGGAGCACAGACGGCAAGGCACTGCCGATTAGTCCGTTGACTCCCCCGCCCTGCCAGAGCGTCATAGCGGGCATGGAATCAGGCTCTGAAGACCAACCCCGCCTCACTGGCGCCGAACGCGGCAAGCTGCGTAGTCTCGCCCAGACGCTCGACCCGAAGGTGTTCGTCGGCAAGGCCGGCGTGAACGCCGGCATCGCCAACCTTCTCGCCGAAGCCTTCCGTAACGCCGACCTCGTCAAAGTCCGCTTCACCGCCGAACGCGAGGAAATGGACAAGCAGGCCCAAGAACTGGCCAAGCTCACCGAAAGCGAAGTGATCGGCACCGTCGGCCGTACGGCGACGTTCTTCAAGCTCGGCTCGGACGCCGAATAACCGATGGACGCCTCGCTGTTTCAGTCACGGCACGAGGCATTCATCCAGCAGGCGGAGACTTCGCTCCGCCGCCTGACGCCTGCCGCCACGGCCCGTCCCGCACGCCTTCATGGCGCCATGCGCTATTCACTGGAAGCTGGGGGCAAGCGTCTGCGCCCGGTCCTCTGCCTCGCCTCCGCCGCGGCCTTCGATGCGCAGGCTGACGCCTCCCATGCCGCCACGGCACTAGAGTGCATCCACACCTATTCGCTGATCCACGACGACCTGCCGTGCATGGATAACTCGGACCTGCGCCGCGGACGCCCCTCGTGCCATAAGGCGCACGATGAAGCCACCGCCCTGCTCGCCGGCGACGCCCTGCAGCCGCTCGCCTTCGAACTCCTCGCCACCGGCTACGCTTCCAATCCCTCTCTCGCCACCGCCCTCGTGCGCGAACTCGCCGTCACAGCGGGCTCCACACTACTCGTCGGCGGCCAGACCGAAGACATGGGCGGCCTCGCCGCCGGCGCGACGGACGATCGCCTGGAATTCATCCTACTCGGCAAGACCGCTGCGATGCTCAGCACCTCGTTCGCGATGGGTGCGATGGTCGGCGGAGCCTCCGCGGCCGACGTCGAACACTTCCGTCGCGCCGGCCGCGCCTCCGGCATCGCTTTCCAGCTCGTCGACGACCTCCTCGACCTCACCGCCGACGCCGCCCAACTCGGCAAGCCCGTCGGGGCCGACGCGCAGAATGGCAAGTTCACCTTCGCCGGGCTTCACGGAGTGGAAGCGACGAAGCAGCGCATCGAAGCGCTGACCGCCGAGGCCATCGGCCATCTCCAAGCAACCAAAGGCGACACGCCCTTTCTCGCTGAACTTGTGCGCCGGATGTCGGCGCGCCGCACCTGATCAGTCGTCAAGGCGACGGCCGCCCGACGGTAGCTGGTCAGACAGAAACGCGTAGTAGGTGCCAATCCACAGGCGCCAGGCGAACGCATGGATGAGCGGAGGCACGAAGAAGATTACCCCAATCGTGAGACGAATGGCCCCATCAGATCCAATCCAGCCGAGCCGTTGCGCCAACAGCACCAACGGCAGCACGCCGAAGGCCGTGAGGCCGTAATTCCAGACGATCGCTCCGAGGAAGAAGCCTTCCTTGCGACGAAGCGTCATGCCGCAGCCCCCGCAGGTGGCCGGCGTATCCCAGAGGCGGGCCAGCCAGCCCGTCCGGTCGGAGGCGCTGCGAATCTTCGCACCACAATCTGGACAGCGGCCGCAGGCCGACTTCCAGAAGATATCCGCGCGAAACTTCATCTCATCAGGCTATCCACGGCGGCCTTGTAAGCAAGCCAAGCAAAAGGCCGGCCACCTTACGGTAGCCGGCCTTGTTAAGCCAGACTCAGCGAAACTTACTCGGCGGCCGTCTCACCCACCTGGAAGCGGGTGAAGCGAACAATCGAGACTTCCTCTCCGACCTTGGTCTTAGCAGCGGCGATGAGGTCCTGAATCTTCTGATCGGGATCGCGGAAGTAAGCCTGTTCGAGCAGGCAGGATTCGGCGAAGAACTTGTCCACGCGACCCGAGATGATCTTCTCCATGTTGGAGAGCTGGCCCTTCTTGCGGCCTTCCGCGGCGACGACCTGCTTCTCGCCCACGGCAATACGCTTCTCGAGCTCAGCGATGGCTTCGGCGTCGTTCGCGGCCTTCTGCTCAACGAGCTGACCCTTATAGTCCTCGACGATGCGCTTGGCTTCGTCGATGGCCTTATCGGCTTCGGACTTCGTGAACTCGGCGGCGATTTCGCGCTCCTTGGCGACGACATCAGGGGAGACCTCGTCGCGGCGGACGAAACGGGCATTATTGGCGACGACCTGCATCGCAAGCTGGCGGGCCAGTTCGGCGACTTCCGGGTTAGCGGCGGCGGCCTGAGTCTTGAGGCCCAATTCGAGGAGGACGGCGATCTTGGCGCCGGTGTGGACGTACGCAGAGACGCGACCCACGCCAGTGGCTTCGAACTTCAGGACACGGGAGACCTTGAGGTTCTCGCCGATCTTGAGCACCTGATCGTTCAGGTAGTCGTTAACCTTGCGGGACTTGTCGGCGTGGTAAGGCTGATCAAGGAAACCGTCGACGCCGGTGACGGCAGCCTGGCCCACGAGTTCCTTAGCGAGAGCGATGAAGTTCTCATTCTTGGCGACGAAGTCAGTTTCGCAGTTCAGTTCAAGGAGCGTCGAGTTGCGACCGTCAGCGGAGACTTGGACGGCGAGGATACCCTCGCTGGCCTTACGGTCTGCCTTCTTGTTGCGCGTGGCGACGCCCTTGATGCGGAGGATTTCGACGGCCTTTTCGTTGTCACCGTTAGATTCGACGAGGGCCTTCTTGCAATCCATCAGACCCGCGCCGGTACGGTGGCGCAGATCGTTGACCATCTGTGCGGTGATAGCGGACATGGTCGGATTACTTGGACTTACGTGGGCTGGGGCGCTTCGCTGGAGCGGCGCCTTCGACGGCGTCGGAACCTTCGTTGGCCTTGAGCAGCTCTTCGGAAATCTGGACTTCGGGCTGGACGGACTCGCCGGTATTCTGGCGGGCGACGGGGGTCACGGTCTTACGGTCTTGAGCCACGGCCTTGCGGCGGGCGAGACCGTTCTGCACAGCCTGAGTCAGGACTTCGACCACGAGGCGGATGGACTTCGCAGCGTCATCATTGCCCGGGACGGGGAACTTGAGGAGGGTCGGGTCGGAGTTAGAATCGCAGAGGCCGATTACAGGGATACCGAGGCGGACAGCTTCGTTAACGGCGATTTCTTCGAGCTTGGTGTCGACGACGATCATCGCGGCCGGGAGTTCACGGTATTCGAGGAGGCCTTCGAAGTTACGGTTCATACGCGACATCTCGCGCTTCACGGCCGCAGCTTCCTTCTTGTGCATCTTGGCGAGGGAACCGTCCTGCTCCATGCGGAGGTAGGTGCGGTACTTGTCGAGGGAGCGCTTGATGGTCGCGAAGTTGGTGAGCGTACCGCCGAGCCAGCGATTCACGGCGAAGGGCATGCCGGTCGACTTAGCGGCCTGGCGCACAACTTCCTGAGCCTGCGGCTTGGTGGCGACGAAGAGCACTTCCTTGCCCTTGGCGGCGGTGTCCTCGATGAAGGCGGCAGCGGCGACGAGGCACGCGTGCGTCTTCTCAAGGTCGATAATCGAAACACCGTTACGATGATCGAAGATGTACGGACGGCTGCGGGGATTCCAGCGACGGGTCTGGTGTCCGAAGTGGACGCCGGCATCGAGGAGGTCTTTGACTGTGATGTTCATGTTTTTTGGCTCCGTATCCCTTTTCCTGCAGAAGGAGGGGACATTGGATCAGGTAGGACTGACTAGGTTTTTGGTTTTATGTCCGAAGCGATCTGCGGTCGCTTCAAACGGTGGAAAGTGGGTTCAAACACCCCTGCCCGCCTGGTGCAAGCGGGAAAATCAGCCCAAAGGGCCTCCTTTGGAACTGACAGACGACCCCACCCTCCGCACGGTCGGCACAACGCGATGTCTTGGGCCTACCGGATACTCTTCCCGCTGCTGCTGATCCCGGCCCTCCCGTACTATTTCTGGCGCATGCTACGTCGCGGAGGTTATGGCACAGGTTTCAGCCAAAGACTGGGCTTTTTCCCGAAACTAGGCCCCAAGACCCCCGGAAAGCGCCGTTTCTGGATCCAAGCGGTGTCGGTAGGTGAAATCGAGGCCATTGGCCCACTGCTTCGCCAGCTCAAGGCCACCGGCACGGTCGAAATCGTCCTCACCACCACGACCAGCACAGGCTTCCGCCTAGCTCGGGATCGCTACGCCGACGTCGCCGACCACATCGGGATCTTCCCGACCGACCTCTGGCCCTGCAGCGCCCTCGCCTGGAGCCGCATCCGCCCGGACGCCGTCATCCTCGTCGAAGGTGAACTCTGGCCTGAACACCTCGCCCAAGCTCGAGCCCGCGGCGTCCCAGCCTATCTGATCAACGGACGCATCTCGGACAAGTCCTTCGCCCGTCACCAGCACTTCCCTCGACTTTCCGCCTACGTCCTCGGCCATTTCCGCAAGATTGCCGCCGGCAGTGAGGAAGACGTCCGCCGCTTCCGTGAACTCGGTTTCGCCGCAACGCTCACCGGCAACATCAAGTTCGACGTCGCCAGCGATGCGCCGATGTCCACCGACGAACGTACGCAACTGCGTGCCGAGCTCGGCTTCGGCACCGACCCACGTACGGTCGTGCTGCTCGGCTCCTCCACCTGGAAAGGCGAAGAGTCATTACTCATCAAGGTCGTGCGCGACCTGCGTGCCACCGGCCGCGACGTCCGCCTCTTGCTCGTCCCGCGGCATTCCGAACGGCGTGCCGAAGTCGCCGCCGAAGCGAGCGCCAGCGGACTCGCCTGGCACCAACGCTCCACCGGCGGAACCGTCGCGCCGGCCGACACGATCATCCACCTCGCCGATACCACCGGCGAACTCCGTCGCCTCACCCGCGCGGCGGACCTCGCCTTCTGCGGCAAGAGCCTGCCCCCAAACGAAGGCGGCCAGACGCCCGTCGAATGCGCCGCCGCGGGCGTCGCCATTGTCTACGGACCACGCATGTCCAACTTCCGTGACATCTGCCGCGGACTCGAACAGGCCAAGGCCGCTCACAAGGCCAAGGACGCCCACGAGCTCGTTGCCCTGCTTTCTCGGCTCACCCAGGCCGCCGCTGAACGCGCCGAGATGGGTCGCAACGGGTCAACTTGGCATCAGGGCAACCGTGGCGCGACCGAGCGCACGCTGGCCTGGCTGCAGGACGATCAGTCGGCCCGATAAGCCTCACGCAGACGCCGCGCTTCCTCGCGCAGTTCGCCACCGAGGATGATCTCGCGTGCCCGCATGGCGCCCGCCGCCGGATCCGTCGCTTTGCCGGCGACCCACAACGACGTACCCGCACTGAGACAGAGCGTGTCCATAAGTCCGTCCGAGACTCCGCCTACGAGCAGGTCGCTAAACATCGCGATGTTCTCTTCCGGTGTGCCACCGCGAAGGTCGACCACCGCGCAGGCCTTGAAACCGAAATCACCAGGCAACCAGACAGCATCGACGGAGGCGAGTTCACCGCAACCGCGCACGCGCACTTCGCCCGCGGTGGTGATTTCGTCCATGCCTCCGCCCGCCCGCGAATGCGTGACGAGCCCGCGCTTCACCCCGAGTTCGCCGAGGGTGGCCGCGAGCGGCTCAACCCAGCGTTCGTCGTAGACCCCAACGACCATGTGCGCCGGCTGCGCCGGGTTGATCAACGGGCCGAGGACATTGAACACGGTCTTCGTGCCGCTTTCGGCGATCTTCTTGCGCACCCCAAGGATGGCTTTGAAGGCCGGATGGAACGCTGGCGCGTAGAGGTAGCAGAAGTTCGCCTGCGTCAGACCGTTGAGGAGCTGCGCGTCCGAGGCTTCGAGGACGACACCCAGGCCGGCGAGGAAATCCGCGCTACCTGACTTCGAGGTGATCGAGCGATTACCATGCTTGAGCACCGGCACGCCGGCGGCGGCCACGATGAGCGCGCTCGCCGAGGAGATGTTGAAGCTGCCAGAGCGATCGCCGCCCGTGCCCACGATATCGA
>CANCHK010000075.1 GCA_947377865.1 Opitutia bacterium
GCCGAAGTCGTGCAGGCCATCACCTACCCGCAGAAGCGGCCGCCGGACATCTTCGACCTCCCGGGCATCGTCAGCCGTAAGAAGCAGCTCATGCCCTACCTGGGCAGCCTGCTCGGAGGCGCGAACGAAAGCGCATGAGCGCCGAAGAAGTTCTCCTAAAGTTCCTCGGCAAGCCCGGCTACAAGCCGATGCGCCTCGAGGCCATCGTCCAAGCCCTCGGCGGTGACAAGGAAGACCTCCGTCGCCTGAGCAAGACCATCCCGCGCCTCATCAAGGCCGGCGCCGTGGTGACCGTCAAAGGCCACCTGCTCGCCCTGCCCTCCGCGGGCTTCTCCCCCGTCGGCATACCCGTGCGCAAGCAAGCCTCCGACTTACTCGAAGGCACGATTCTCTTCCGCCCGAGCGGCTCCGCCCGTGTGGTGTTCGACGCCGTGCCAGGTTCGCCTCCGCGCGAACAGCTGCACATCGACGCCGACGACACGCATGTCGCGCTCCATGGCGATCGCGTGCTGGTGAAGCTCAACGCCAACCGCCGCGATCGTAACGGCGACGACTGGGGCACGGGCACGGTGGTCAGCATCGTCAAGCGCGCGCTCACGCAGCTCACCGGTACGATCGGCAACAATCGTCTCCAGTGGTTCGTCGTCCCCGATGACCCCCGCATCTCGCGCGAAATCATCGTCCGCGACCCCGCCCGCGCCGGCCTTACGCCCGCGCCGAAGCCCGGCGATAAGGTCGTCGTTCGCCTCGACGCCTGGGAGCGCCGCAACCTCAACCCGACTGGCACGGTCACCGAAGTCCTCGGCGTCACGCACACGCCGATGGCCGAATACCTCGCCATCCTGCGTCGCTACGGTCTCCGTCCGGAATTCCCGCCCGCCGTCGCAGACGAAGCTAACTCGTTTGGCAAGACGGTGCAGAAAGCCGATTGCGTCGGTCGCGAGGACTTCCGCCAGATTCCGACGATCACCATCGACCCGGATGACGCCAAGGATTTCGACGACGCCCTCTCGGTCGAACGTACGGCCAACGGCAACGTCCGCGTCGGCATCCATATCGCCGACGTCTCCTCCTATGTGAAGACTGGCTCGCCCCTCGACGTCGAGGCCCGCGAACGCGGCAACTCCACCTACCTCGTCGGCACGGTCATCCCGATGCTCCCGCACGCGCTCTCGAGCGGCCTTTGCTCGCTCGTCGAAGCCGAAGACCGCCTAGTGAAGACCGTCATCTGCGAGTTCTCGCCCGACGCCCGCTTGGTGAAGACCGAGTTCGCGAACTCCGTCATCCGCAGCGTCAAGCGCCTCACCTACAAGCAGGCCTATGGCTTCCTGCAGCACCTCACCAAGGACGAGATCCGCGCCCTGCCCGCGCCGCCGCCACACCAGACCGGCTCGCCCGGCCGCCCGCTCGCCGAACTCACCGACGCCGAACTGGACCTCATCCAGGGCATGATCGACGACCTCTGGCGCATCGGCAAGGTGCTCCGCGCCGAACGCTTCCGCGCCGGGTCACTCGATCTGGAGATGAAGGAAATCAAGATCTACTGCGATAAGGACGGCTGGGCCGACCGTACCGAGGTCGTGCAGCACGACGAATCGCACCAGCTCATCGAGGAGTTCATGCTCCTCGCCAACGAAAGCGTCGCGACCGCCCTCGACAAAGCCTCCATCCCGCACGTCAACCGCGTCCACGACGACCCCGATCCCGAAAAACTCGCGGCCCTCCGCGAAGAACTCGCCGGTAACGGCTTCCAAGTCGGCGACCTCACGCACCGTTCCGAGATGGTCAAGCTGCTCGCCAGCCTCAAGGACCGCGAAGACGGCTACACCATCCGTATCCAGCTCCTGCGCTCGCTCAAGCAGGCTTGCTACCGCCCGTCGCCGGATGGCCACTTCGGCCTCGCAAAGCTGCACTACTCGCACTTCACGTCGCCGATCCGTCGTTACTCCGACTTGCTCGAGCACCGCATCTTCGACGCCTATATCCAGAAACAGGGCGTACGTTCCGCCCCGAAGGAGCCGTTACGCGCGCCGGGCATCGGCGAGCTGACGCGTTCCTGCGAACATATCTCGATCACCGAGCGCAACAGCTCCGAAGCCGAACGCGATTCGGTGAAGATCAAGCTCCTCGAACTCTTCGAGCGCGAAGCCGCCCGTCCGGACAAGCGTCCGTTCGAAGCCACCATCACCGACGTGAAGCCCCACGGCCTCATGGTCGAACTCAACGCCTCGCAGGCCTACGGGCTCGTGCACATGTCGACGCTCACCGACGACTATTACCGCCTGAACGACCGCGGCAACATGCTGGTCGGCAGCCGGACCGGAAGGAAGTTCATGCCCGGCGGCGTCATCCAGGTGACCGTCGACCGCGTGGATCGCTTCAAGCGCCAGGTCGACTTCCGCCTCTACGACGAACGCCTGGCCCAGAAGCCGCGGGGTCCGGAACGACGGAAGGGACAGAGGTAATTACTACAAGGGGTAGGGGTAGGGGTAGGGGTAGGGGTAGGGGTAGGGGTAGCACCAGGTGCTGTCATTTTTTATGGGCATCATTCTCGGGTGGCAGGTGGCAGCCCCAGGTGGCAGGTGGCGGGGATGCCTTGAGGTAGGGGCGCGACTGCGTCGCGTCCGTGGGCGGACGGAGATTGGAATATCGAAAGAGCCTACCCGGTGAGTCGCACGTTCCTCTGCGAACGGACGCCACGCAGTGGCGCCCCTACCCCTACCCCTACCCCGACCCCTACCCCTTAACCAGTCTCCCCCACGCCCTCGCGTAATCGCCCGCGGCTTTGCCGAGGCGGATACGGCCAGCGTCATCGTCGGTCCACTTGACGGGGATCTCGACGAGATTGGCGCCGGCGCGCGCGAGGCGCATGAAGGCTTCAGCCCCGAAAGAAAAGCCGCGCGCATCGGCGGGCATCTTGAGCGTGGCGAAAGTAGAACGGCGGACGAGCTTCAGGCCGCAGCCGGGATCCGTCATGCGGGCACCGGGAAGCATCCGCCAGAAGCACGAGAGCGTCGCGGAGATGAGCGAACGTTTCCAAGTGCGCCCGACGACCTGGGAGTCGCGATGCCAGCGCGAGCCGGCGACCAGGTCTGCCTTACCCTCAGAGATGAGGCGGTAACCGCGCACGAGTGCTTCCGGATCCGTCGCCATGTCGGTATCACAGTACGCTAGGACGTCGTAACCTTCCGGTGCGGACTCCCAAGCGGAAAAGATTGCGACGCCTTTGTCGGCACCATCCGTCGCGCGATGATAGACCACACGATACGGAATCTTCGTCGCGGACTCGATGGCCACCGCGCGGGTCCAGTCCGTCGAACCGTTGTCGGAGACCACGATCATGGCATCCGGGCATCCGTTGGCCTGTAGGCTTTCGGCCAGTCGAGCGAGACCGGGACCGAGGCGGCGCTCCTCATTGCGCACAGGAATGACGATCAAAAGGGGCATCAGTCAGGTGGTTAAAATCTCAAAATTACCGAAGGATTACAACCAAAGTCTCAACAAGATGAGACTGAGTCTCATTTGTTATTTGACAGATGAGATTCAGTCTCATTTCTTGCAACCGCCCCCACCGCCATGAAGACCCTCAGCCTCCTGACGCTCACCGCAGCGACCGCCATCGGTTGCGAGAACCCGTTCGGTTACTCCTATATCGCCGAGACGATCAAGCCCGGCAAATACGAGATCGAGCAATACATCACCGGCCGCTTCGGCAAGGATCTCGGAGCCGGCTACGACCCTCGCTACCGAGGCTTCGATCTTCGTACCGAGATCGAGTTCGGCATCTCTCCGACCGAACAGCTGGCGCTGGAGTTCGACCAGACCTACTTCGACACCGCCGACCGCGAGGGCCTGCGCTTCCGCGGGGTGAGCCTCGAGTACATCAAGATGCTCGCCGATCCCGATAAGAACGCATGGGGCCGAGCCTTCTACCTCGAAGCCGGCTATTCGCAGGCGAGCCTGCACGACGGCCACCTGCGCGACCGCTGGACCATCGAGTCGAAGTACATTCTCCAGCATAACTTCGGCGACAACAGCCCCTGGATGTACGTCGCCAACCTCGGTGCCGAAGCGCTGCACACCCAGGGCGGCGAGGATGCCTTCGAACTCTTCGTGACGCAGGGCATCGCCTATCAGCTGACCAAGGAATGGACCGTCGGGCTCGAGGCGATCGCGGCCTCCGAGTGGATCGAAGGCGCCGACTTCGAGGAATCCGGCATCCAGGTCGGTCCGGTCATCAATTACCGCAAAAGTGATTTCTCGCTCGCGTTCACCGTGCTCGCCCAGCTCACCGGCGCCCCGGCGAACAAGGGCAGCATGAATGTCTCCGAATATAGCCCGTACGAAGCCCGGCTCGTCTTCTCTTGGGAATTCTGAGGCGGTCGCACGTCAGCCGTTCAATAGGTAGGGACAGCACCACGTGCTGTCCTTATTGTTTGGTAGGGCCTCAGGTAGGGACGTGATTGCCATCACGTCCGCGGACGGACGGAGATTGGAATATCGTAACAGTCTGCCCGGCGACGCGCAGGTGCATCGGCGAACGGCGGCCATGGCAATGGCCGCCCTACCCAGAGACACCAGGACAGCACGTGGTGCTGTCACTACCTGAGCGCTGCCTTCACCGTCGCCAGCATCTGGTCAGGGGAAAGGCCGTTAGCGGCGCGGAGCGTCTTCACATCGGTGGCGTGGCCGACGAAACGATCAGGCCAGCCGAGGCGGACGATGGGCGTGCGCACGCCGTGTTCGGCGAGCACCTCAAGCGCGCCCGTGCCGAAGCCGCCGGTGACGGCGCCGTCCTCGAGCGTGACGATGAGCTTGGCGGACTTGGCCTGTTCGACGAGTAAAGCGGCGTCGATCGGCTTGGCGAAGCGCGCGTTGACCACGCCAACGGAGAGACCGGTCTCGGCGGCGAGCTTATCGGCGAGTGCCTGGGCTTCCGGCACCATCGTGCCGAGCGCCCAGAGCTGGACATCGATACCGGCACGGAGGACTTCGGCTTTACCGAGCGGGATGAGCGCCGGCGCCGCTTTGATCGCCTTGCCAGCGGCGGCGCCGCGCGGGTAGCGGATGAACATCGGTGCGCCGGACTTCAGCGCGGTGTGCAGCATATCCGAGAACTCATCCTCATCCTTCGGTTGCATCAGCGTGACGTTCGGGACGCATCGCAGGTAAGCGATGTCGAAGAGGCCGTGGTGCGTCGGGCCATCGCTCGGCGAGACGCCCGCGCGATCCATACAGAAGGTGACCGGGAGGCGCTGCAGGCAGACGTCATGGATGACCATGTCGTAGGCGCGCTGCATGAAGGTGGAGTAGATCGCGCAGACCGGACGCAGGTCGCGGGCGGCGATACCGGCGGCGAAGAGCGCGGCGTGCTCCTCGGCAATGCCGACGTCATGATACTGCCCAGGGAGTTCCTTCTTGAGCTGGTTGAGGCCAGTGCCGGATGGCATCGCAGCGGTGATGCCGACGACGCGGGAGTCGGCTTTGGCTTCGCGGACGAGAAGCGCACCGAAGACATCCTGCCAAGCCTTAGGCGCACCAGCGGCGCCGGAAGCAAGCGAGTCGCCGGTCTCCGGATCGAAGGCACCCGTGCCGTGGAATTTTTCGGGATTCTTCAGCGCGGCGCCGAGGCCCCTACCCTTCTCGGTACGGACGTGGAGGAGAATCGGGCCGGTGGAGTCCTTGCAGAAATTGAGGTAACGCTCGAGCGCGCCGAGATCATGGCCGTCGATTGGCCCGACATAGCGCACGCCGTACTGCTCGAAGAGCGAGGAGCTGTGCGTGTACCAGTTCTTCACGTGGCGCTTGAAGCTACGACCGAAGTCCAGGAACTTCGTGCCGAAGCGCGTCTTGCCGAGGAAACGCTTCAGGCCCTGCTGAGAGTTATTATAGGGGCGCGTGACGATCAGGCGGCTCAGGATGTCGGCGACCGCGCCGACATTGCGGTCGATCGACCACTCGTTGTCGTTGAGCACGATGACCAGACGCTTCGTCGACTTCGCGGCGTTATTGAGCGCCTCCATCGTGACACCGCAGGTGAGGGCCGCGTCGCCGATGAGCGCGACGACGTGCGAATCCTCGCCGAGGCGATCGCGGGCGTTGGCGAGGCCGACGGCGGCGGAAAGCGCCGTACCGGCATGGCCCGCGCCAAAGACGTCGTGCAGACTCTCTTCGCGATTCAGGAAGCCGCTCAGGCCGCCCGTGGTGCGGATGCCATCGAAGTCGGCGCCGCTGCGTCCAGTGAGAAGTTTGTGCACGTAGCCTTGGTGGGCCACGTCGAAGACGAACTTATCCTTCGGCGTGCCGAAGACGCGGTGCAAGGCGATCGAGAGCTCGACCACGCCGAGATTAGGACCGATGTGGCCGCCGTTCTTGGCCGTGACGGCGACGAGGCGTTCGCGGATCTCCTGCGCGAGCAAAGGGAGTTGCTCGGGAGCGAGGGCCTTGACGTCTTCCGGCCCGCGGATGGACGCGAGGAGCGACATCAGCCCTGCGATTCGTCGCCGCGCTTGCCCAGTTGTTCGATGCGCAGTTCGGCGGCCTCGAGCGACTTCTGGCAGGACTTCAGGAGGCGC
>CANCHK010000076.1 GCA_947377865.1 Opitutia bacterium
CCCGGCCTCAGCTGGGACCTGCATGTCGGCGACTTCTGGCAGCTCGCGTCCAAGGTCTCCGCCGCGCCCGACATCATCTACTACGACTTCTTCTCGCAGAAGACCAATCCCGACGCCTGGGAACTTGAGTCGTTTGATAAGCTCTTCTCATACTGCGACCCCAAGAAGTCGGCCCAACTCTTCACCTATTGCTCATCGACGACCATGCGCGTCGCGTTGCTTAACTCTGGTTTCTATGTCGCGAACGGCGAGGGTACCGGCTCGAAGAAAGAAACGATTGTCGCGCTCAGCCCCGGCTTTCCGACCCCCTGCCCTTATCCGTTGGTTGGACAAGAATGGCTGGAGCGCTGGCGTCGTTCGTCGAAGAAATTCCCGGATGGCCTGACGCCTGAGCAGCAGGCGGAAGTGGAGAAGAGGATTGAGGGGCATCGCCAATTCTCACGGGAGTGAGAATTGGTAAGAGTATAGAGTTCCGAGTATTGAGTATCGGAGAGTAATAAATTTCCTGGTGACGGGTGACGGGCACGGGCATCGGGGGTTCAGGGGTCGGCCATTCGGCCATCGGGAGCTGGCACCCGGGTTCCGGCGGCTGTAGGCTGAACGGCTGACACCCGAGAGGCCGACCACCGTGGCCGTCACCTGTCACCTGGAATGAATGCAACTAGGGCAGCACGCGGTGCTGCCCCTACCTCAAAAGAGCGGATGCGATGTCATCGCATCCCTACCTTGGGGCGCAGACGGGGTCAGACACGTTCAGAATTCCGAACGAAGTCAGACCCCTGGTCGCTTAACCTTCCCTTAACGTCGGGGTTGATATAGTGATACGACTTCCCCCTTTGGATTCCACCCCGCCCAAGCCACCCCGTCTGCGTCCCCGAGCACCGACGACTCCGCCGCCTCCGCCCCCGCCGGCTGAGACCGTGGCTGCGGCTGCGCCGGAACCGGCGCCAGAGCCGAAGCCTCCAGGGCAGCCCAAGAAGTCGATCTTCAGTCACCGCTTCTTCCAGTTTGGCGGGCAAGGCCTGATCGTCTCGCTGATGATCCACGGCTTATTGCTGCTCACGGCGACGGCCTGGGTGGTGTCCGTGACCACCAATCAGAAGAAGGAACCGAATACCTTCGCGACCGGGGCTGGCGGCGGCAACGGCGGCGAGCGGTCGATCGCGCAGAAGACCAAAGCGAAGCCCAATTCGCCCAAGAGCCTAACCAAGAGCGCCACCCGCATTACGTCCAAGAGTGCGAACGCGCAGATCGCCCTGCCAGACATGCCCGACCTGAATCACGCGGCGCTGGGAGCGATGGCTACGTCCTCCAAGAGTTTCGGCGGCGGAGCGGGCGGAGGGATCGGTGGGGCGATCGGCATCGGCAAGGGGGGCAAGAATTTCACCGGGCGATCCGTCATGGGCATGAAGATCAGCGGCGCGCACATCGCCGTGTACTTCGACAACTCGCCCTCGATGGAGCCGTATCTCAGCGGCGTCGAGAAACAGATTAAAGACCAGTTCCCGAGTGCCGACGTTTTTCGCTATTTCGGTATCTTCAACCTGAACCAAGATGGTGAAGTCGTAGGCGGTAAGCCCAATCAAAAATACCTCATCGAGACCGTCGAGCAGACCGCCGCGAACCGAAGCGGCGGCCGCAAGCCGGCGGGCAACGATCCCGGCAAGCTCAGCCCCGCCGGGCGCAACATGCTCGGCAGCAAGGACGCCCAGTTCCGCACCGGGGGCGTCGGCGCATGGATCGACGTGATGCTCCAGCAGAAGCAGTATGACGCCATCGTCATCTTCTCGGACTTCGAGGACGGCATCCAGCAGTACCGGACCAAGGGAGAGACCACGCCGCGGCTCGTCTTTGATTCAGACCTCATTCCCCGTTCGGACAGCCGGACCGACGAGGAGAAAGCGTGGGAAGAGCGCTGGGTAAAGACGTTTGCACTCGCCCTAGAGCATAAGGCCCCGCGGCTTTATATCTATTCCACCGAGAAAGAACCTCAGGACTTATACAAACGCTGCGTGAACGCTTCGGGCGGTGAATTCAAGATGGTGACCTTACCAATGGGCGGGACGTTCACGGCGCCGGTAGCGAAGAAGGGGAAGAAGTAGCGCGGGCGCAAGGCGCCCGCGAGGGGGCACGCGGGCATGGGGACACGCGCTTGCGCGAGGGGACAAGCTGGCATGGTGACATGGGGGCACGGGGCGGAAACGAGGGCACGAGGGCCGGAGAGAGCTGGCACCCGGGTTCCGGCGGCTGAAGGCTGAACGGCTGATTCCCGAGAGGCTGACCACTGTGGCCGTCACCCGTCACCTGGAATGAATGTCTTTGCGGATGCGATGTCATCGCATCCCTACCTCACTCCGTCCTTTATCATTCCTGGTGCATCGCTTAATTCATCCCTACCCCACCCCATGCGTTATCTGCGTCTGCTGTATGTCCAGGTTTTGATCGGCATCCTGATCGGTGGAACGATTGGGTATATCTGGCCGGGGTTCGGGGCGCAGCTCAAGCCACTCGGGGATGCGTTCGTGAGCCTGATCAAGATGCTCATCGGGCCGATCATCTTCACCACCGTGGTGGTCGGCATCGCCGGCATGGGCGACCTCAAGAAAGCCGGCAAAGTCGGCTTCAAGGCGTTCGTCTACTTCGAGATCATCACCACCCTAGCGCTGCTCATTGGACTCGTCGTCGCCAACGTCTTCACCCCCGGCGCTGGTTTCCACGCCACACCCGCATCGCTCGACGCCAAAGCGGTCGCCGGGTATGCCAGTTCAGCGCAGGGAATGTCCGTCGTGGACACGTTGCTCCACATCATCCCCAAGACCTTTGTGAGTGCGTTCGCCGAGGGGGAGATTCTGCAGGTACTCCTACTCGCATTGCTCTTTGGATTGGCGCTGGGACGGATCGGCGATCACGGCCGACCCATCATGAACCTTCTGCACGAAGTCGCACGGGTGTTCTTTGGCATCGTCGAGATCGTGAGCAAGCTCGCCCCTATCGCTGCGGCGGGCGCCATGGCGTTCACCATCGGCAAGTACGGCATCGGCACCCTGTTCATCCTCGGAAAGCTCATGCTGTGCGTGTACCTCACGTGCGGGCTGTTTATCTTCCTGCTCCTCGGGGCCGTCATGCGCGCCAGCGGCTTTAGTATCTTGAAGATGCTTCGCTATATCAAAGAGGAGCTCTTCATCGTCATCGGCACCTCCTCGTCGGAGACCGCGCTGCCCGGCCTCATGGACAAGATGGAGAAAGCCGGTTGCGCGCGGCCCGTGGTCGGGATTGTCGTCCCGGCCGGCTATTCCTTCAACCTCGATGGAACGTGCATCTACCTGACCATGGCGGCGCTGTTCATCGCGCAGGCGACGGACACCCCCATGACCTTGACGCAGCAGCTCACGCTCATGGCCGTGCTGCTGCTCACGTCGAAGGGCGCTGCTGGCGTGACCGGCAGCGGCTTCATCACCTTGGCGGCGACCTTGGCGACCACTGGCAACATCCCCGTGGCTGGCATCGCGCTCATCATCGGCGTCGATCGCTTCATGTCGGAGGCCCGCGCCATTACCAACTTCATCGGTAACGCCGTCGCCACGCTCGTCATCGCTAAGTGGAATGGGGATTATGATCCTGAAAAAGGGAGAGATTTGGTAAGTTGACCGGTTGGTCAGTGGGCCGGACACGAGAGTATCGAGTATGGAGTATTGAGTATGGGGAGAGACAGGGCTCAAAGGGGGCAGCATGGGGAGACCGGATGATAGGCTGGGCGATATATCTTCGGGTCTCGGCGATCGGGAGCCAGGTGCGGGTTATCGGGTTCGGGTACGGGTGCGGGTGCGGGTGCAGGCATGAAGTGCAAAGGTGCAACTGCGGCGGGGCCGCGTGCAAAGGTGAAACCGAAGGGGACATGCTGGCATGGGGAACGGCTGCGAAGCAGGCCGCATGAAGGTTGATTGGTTGGATGGTTGGATAGTTGATTAGAGGCAGATTACAGAGCCGGCTAGCGCATCTGGATCCATTCAACCAATCCACTATCCAACGATTCAAACCGCTCTCGGGTGGCAGGTGGCGGGAATCATTCTCGGGTTACAGGTAGGGCTGGCCATCCTTGGCCGGCCGCGGTCGAGCACGGATGCTCGACCCTACCCAAGACAGCGGATGCGATGTCATCGCATCCCTACCCGAGGCAGACATGGCCTCTGTGCTTTTTTCTTGGGAGGCTGGGCGCATGGGTTATGAAACTGATATGCGTTTCCTGAGCCTTTGCCTTGGCCTTTTCCTCCTCACCGGTTGCGATCGCAACAAGCCGATGCCCGATAACGAGAATGCGGTGACGGCTTTCGCGCTGCAGCACTTCGTGGATAATGACGAGATCAGCGGGGCCGTGACGGTCGTGGTTGGGCCGGATGGGATCATCGCCGTCGAGGCGTTCGGCTTGGCGGACATCGCTAAGAAGCGCTCGATGGGCAAGGACTCGATGTTCTGGATCGCCTCGATGACCAAGCCCATGACCGCAATGGCCGTCATGATGCTCGTCGAAGAAGGCAAGGTGAAGCTCGACGACCCGCTCGAGAAATACGTCCCCGAATTCAAAGGCATCCAAGTGAAGACCGAGCAAGGACTCGTCGCCGCGACGCGCCTCGTCACCGTCAAAGATCTCCTCACTCATAGCAGCGGCGTCGACACAGGGGCCGTCACCCCGGCCGGCGCACCGATCGACACCCTACCCTTGGCCACGATGGCCGCAGCTTACGCCAAGAAGCCGCTGACCGACCAGCCTGGCACCAAGTGGAGTTATAACAACAACGCCATCAACCTGCTCGGACGCATCATCGAAGTCGCCAGCGGCAAGCCGTACGCCGACTTCATGGAAGAGCGCCTGTTTGAGCCGTTGGGCATGGACAACACCACCTTCTGGCCGAGTCCTGACCACATGGACGTGGCCGCCAAGCCTTACAGCAAGAACAAGGAGACCGGGGCGCTCGTGGAAGCCAAGAACACCCGCTTCAGCGAACCGCTGCACGACCCCAAGCGCACCCCCTTCCCCGCCGGCGGCCTGTATTCCTGCGCCAAGGATCTCGGCAAGATTTACCAGATGGTCCTCAATGAAGGTCAGCTGAACGGAAAACGATTCCTCAAGGCCTCGACCTTGAAGCAGATGACCACGAACCAGCTTGGCGACCTGCCCAAGGTCAGTTTCGCGCCGGGCATGCAGATGGGCCTCGGCTTCCATCTGGTCGCCCAACCCCAGGAAGTCACCGAAAGCCTGAGCGTCGGATCGTTCGGCCATGGCGGCGCCTTCGGGACGCAGGCCTGGATCGACCCTGTCAAGAAGCGTGCTTACGTCCTGCTCATCCAGCGGACCGATCTCAAGAATTCGGACCAGAGTGAGATTCGTCGCGAGTTCCAGAAGGCAGCGAAGGAAGCGTACGCTAAATAACGCGGAGCGTTATTTAGCGAGGGGGCACGTGGGCAAGGTGACATGGGGACAAGCGCTTGCACGAGGGGGCAAGCTGGCACGTGGGCATGGGGACACGGGGCGGAAACGAGGACACGAGGGCCAGAGGGCACGAGGACCAGAGAGAGACCGTGCAAAGGTGCAAATCGGAGCGGTGCTCCTGTGCAAAAGTTAATCACAACAATCCATGGTGACGGGTGACGGGCACGGGCATCGGGGGTTCAGGCGTCGGCCATTCGGCCATCGGGAGCTGGCACCCGGTATCCGGCGGCTGAAGGCTGAAAGGCTGGCACCCGAAAGGCTGACCACCGTGGCCGTCACCCGTCACCTGAAATGAATGTCTTTGCGGATGCGATGTCATCGCCGCCCTACCCAGCGCGCCAGAGGCAGCTAGGGCAGCACGCGGTGCTGCCCCTACCACGAGACAGGCGGACGCGTCGCCGATGCGTCCCTACCCTAGGGCGGCAATGGGGTCAGACACGTTCAGAATTCCGAACGAAGTCAGACCCCATGGCGCGGCCTATTGAGATTGTCACAATCGGGTTGAAACCTTTGGGTCTTAGGGCGGTTACCCTTTAAGTCCCCCTATGAATTTCCTTTCCTTGGTCCTTCGTCGACCGGTCACCCTAGTCGTCGCGATCGTGGCCTTGGCGCTTACCGCCCTCTTCGGCCTGAACCGCATGGCCAAGGACGTGTTCCCGCCCTTGAACGTCCCGACGATCTACGTCGCCCAGCCGTTCGGCGGCATGGAGGCCGGCCAGATGGAAGGCTTCCTGACGTATTATTACGAATATCACTTCCTCTATATCACCGGCATCGAGCACGTCGAATCCAAGAACATCCAGGGAGCGGCGGTCATGAAGCTCCAGTTCCATCCCGGTACGGACATGTCGCAGGCCATGAGCGAGACGGTCGGCTACGTGAACCGCGCGCGTGCCATGATGCCACCCGGCACCGTGCCTCCGTTCGTGATGCGTTTCGACGCCGGCAGCGTGCCGATCGGCCAGCTCGTCTTCTCGAGCGAGACGCGTACCGTCGCCCAACTGCAGGACGCCGCACTCAATACCGTCCGTCCGCTGTTCGCCACCTTGCCGGGAGTCTCCGCTCCCCC
>CANCHK010000077.1 GCA_947377865.1 Opitutia bacterium
ACCAAGGTCGCGAGGTGACATGTGGGCAAGGTGACACGGGGAAGACACCACCCAAAGGGGGCAGCATAGGGAGACCGGATAGTTAGCTGGGGTCACATGTCCGAAGCATTAATCCCGGTTTCCGGTTTCCCTTTGAGTGAGTGCATCGCGTCGGGTGGCGGGAAGGTAGGGGTGCGACGGCGTCGCGTCCGTGGATGACCGAGCCGGTCATCCCTACCTCGAGGCAATCGCTGTTTTGCTTCGCAGCAGTTCACCATGCCAGCCGATCCCCCTGCATCCGGAGGATGCAGTGTTGTCAGCCCTCTGGTGGGGCGTAGGGTGGGGAGTCTCGCCCCACTGATCCCATGATTACCCGCTTTGCCTGCCTGTTGTTAATGCTAACCGCGACACTCACGGCGCAGAATCAGAACGCGAAGAGTCCGCCGGCGGGCATCGCGCTCCCCGAAAAGGACAAGGCGGAGCTCTTGGCGACCGGTCACAAGCTCCAGTCCGAGGTCGAGGCGCTCAAGAAGCCCGGCGTCCTGGCCAAGGAGGTCGCCGCGTATGTGCCCGACGTGGAAATCTTCTCCAAGGCCGTCCTTTGGGCGGTTGAACTGAACGAAATCTACAACGTCAAGCAGTTGGCCGACGCCAAGAACCTCTTGAAGGTGGGCAACGAGCGCCTAGCTGACCTGAAGGCCGGCAAGACACCGTGGAAGAACGCAACGGGGCAGGTCGTGCGTGGCTATCGCTCGAAGATCGACGGCTCGGTGCAGCCTTACGGGCTGATCATCCCGGAAGATCGTCCGACCCAGGGTGGCCGACTGGATATCTGGCTGCATGGCCGGAGCGATGTCCTGACCGAGCTGGTCTTCCTGGTCCCGCAGATGGGCAAGCCCAAGGCTTTGGCCACCCCGGCGAAGACCATCACTCTTAATATATACGGACGGTTCTGTAATGCCTACAAGTTCGCCGGCGAGGTGGACGTCCTGGAAGCCATGGAGCATGCCATCCAAGAGTACGGCTGCAGTCGGGATCATGTCGCCTTGCGCGGCTTCTCCATGGGTGGGGCCGGGACCTGGCATGTCGGCGCCCAGCATATTGATCTCTTCGCCGCGATCACCCCGGGGGCCGGATTCGTCGAGACCGCCGAGTACTCCAAGGTGGACGCCGAGGGCAAAGTCCCCCCGACCCCCTGGGAGCGGAAGCTCTTCTCCTTATATGATGTCCCTGGCTACGTCCTGAATCTCTCGAACCGACCGGTCTATCTGTATTGCGGCGACGAAGACCCGGCTCGCTGGCAGGGTCTGAAGATGGTCGAGGCCGCCAAGGCACGTGGTTTCGAGATTCCCGAGCTCGTCGGCCCGAAGACCGGTCATAAGTATCACCCCGAGACCAAGAAGCAGCTCGATGCCCTCATGGACGCCGCGGTCGAGAAAGGTCGTCCCAAGGCGCCGCTGACGGTCCGCCTGTCGACCCCCACTCTTAAATATAACAAGGTCGACTGGGTGACCGTGCACGGACTCCAGGAGCATTGGGTGCTCTCTGAGGTCGAGGCGACCAAGGTCGGCCCGGCCAAGTTTGTGGTGAAGACCAAGGGTGTGACCGAATTCAGCCTCGGCGTCCTGGCGGTCTGGCCCGACGAAGGGTCGCCCGAGGTGACCGTCGACGGTGTTACGTTCAATGGCGTCACCCGTTTCGAGAAGGTCGGTGGTGGGTGGGTAGACCCTCGCACTTTGAATCGGACCGAGGGCGGTCTACGTAAGCGCCACGACCTCCAGGGGCCGATTGACGACGCCTTTATGGATGCGTTCGTGTTCGTCCGGCCGACCGGCAAGTCTTCGTACCCGCAGGTCGATACCTGGGCGAAGTCCGAGATGGAACTGGCCGTCCGCAAGTGGAAGGTGAATTTCCGTGGGGAGGTGACCGTCGTCGACGACACCGCCGTCACCGACGAGCTCATGAAGTCCAAGCACGTCGTCCTTTGGGGGGATGCCGAGTCGAATAAGGTCATCGCCCGGGTGTTGCCGAAGCTACCGGTGCAGTGGGCTGACGGCAAGATTGGCATCGATCGGGTCAGCTACGATGCCGCCACCCATGTGCCGCTTCTCATCCATCCGAATCCTTTGGCGCCGGAGCGCTATGTCGTCCTGAACAGTGGTTATACCTTCCGTCAGGGTAGTGATCTCACCAATGCGCTGCAGACGCCGAAGCTGCCCGACTGGGCGATTGTCGACGTCACCGTGGCGCCTTCGGCACAGTGGCCAGGCGCGGTCAATGCGGCCGGGTTCTTTGATGAGGGGTGGGGCGTGCGCTAAGCGCACGCAGGGGGCACGTGGGCAAGGTGACATGGGGACACGGGGCGAAATCGAGGGCAGGAGGACCTGAGGACTCGATGACACGAGTTGCAGTGCAAAGGTGAACGCGGCGCAGCCGCGTTCAGCGGGGGGAACTGCTGGCATGGTGAACTGCTGCGAAGCAGGCGCGGCGGAGCCGCGAGGGGACATGCTGGCATGGGGACACGGTGACAAGGGGAGAGACAACGTTTCGGGTGGCGGGAAGGTAGGGGCGTGCGGTCCGTGCCCTCAGGGGCGGAGTGCACGATAAATCGTGCCCCTACCTTGGTTCGCCCTGCGTCGAACGAGATACAACTAGACAGCACGTAGTGCTGTCCCACCCTAGAGACAGCGGATGCGATGTCATCGCATCCCTACCAGATGCGGGGTTGTAAGGGGTTGGGGGCGAGGGCAGGATGACGCTCATACCCCATCCTCCTATGCGTTCCCATGTCTGTTGGTTGATGCTGTCAGCTTCGCTGGTTACGAACCTGTCGGCGGCGGCCTTGAAGGCCGGGGCGGCGGTGATGGATATCACGCCGAAGGAATTCCCGATGAACATGCCGGGAGGGTTTAGCGCCAATCTGGCGAATTCGGCCCACGATCCCTTGAACGCGCGCGCCTTGGTCTTGGATGATGGTAAGACCAAGGTCGTCTGGGTCGTGATCGATAACCTCGGCGTGCCCACGAAAGTCGTGGCCGAAGCCAAGGCGCTTGCCTCGAAGGCGACAGGAATCCCCGTTGAGAACATGCTCGTCTCGGGCACGCACACCCATTCGGGCGTGAATCCGTCGGACGAGCCGGCTGCTCGTGGCGCAAAGCTTTCCGAGGCGGAAGCCAAGGCCGATGCTTACCGGAAAGTCATGCTCGCGGGCGTCTCGCAGGCGATCATCGATGCGCATGCCCGTCTACGGCCTGCGTCTGTCGGCGTGGCCGCGCGGCCGTTGCCGAACGAAGTCTTCAACCGCCGTTGGTTCCTGAAGCCCGGGAAGATGCAGCCGAATCCTTTCGGCGAGATGGACCAAGTGAGGATGAATCCGCCGAACTCGCCCGACGTGTTGGATCGTCCGGCCGGGCCGACAGATCCGGATGTCAGCGTCGTCTCCCTGATCGATGCTAAACGGAAGCCCTTGGCCTTGTTCGCCAACTATTCGCTGCATTATGTCGGCGCCACTCCGTCCGGGAAGGTTTCGGCGGATTACTACGGCGAATTCTGCCGGCTCATGCCGTCTCGGCTGGGCGCCAGTGATGGCTTCGTCGCGGCGATGTCGAACGGCACTTCCGGCGACATCAACAACACCCCTTTCGCCGTCGGCCGGGCTCCCCGCGAGCCCTTCGAACAGATTCGTATCGTCGCCGGCGAGGCGGCAGACACCGCATGGCGCGCCGTCCATGATATCGAGAAGCATCGGAACGACGTCGTGCTCGGCATGAAGCAGCGGCTCATTACGCTCAAGTATCGTAAACCCACTCCCGAGCAGGTCATGAACGCCAAGGCCATCCTAGCGATGAAGGACAAGGAAGCCATCGACCGTCTGCCGCGCCTGGCTCTGCCTTATGCCGCTCGGACGATCGCGGCGGCGAATCGGCCCGAAGCGACCGTGGATGTCATCGTCCAGGCCATCAAGGTGGGGGACGCCGTCCTCTGCGCCATCCCGTTCGAGACCTTCGCCGAGACCGGGCTGGAGCTGAAGCAGCAGAGCCCATTCGCCAAGACGATTGTCGTCAGCATCGCGAACGGACGGCATGGATACCTGCCGACCCCGCGACAGCATGAATTCGGCGGTTATGAGACCTGGCTGGGTACTAACCACGTGCAGAAGGACGCCTCGGAGATCATCGTCAAGAATCTGAAAGAGATGATGGGGGAGTTGAAGTAAGCGCGGGCAAACTGGTTGATTTGTTGACCAGTGGGCTAGTTGGCAAGGGCGCGCGGACACGAGGGCTGGAGGCAGAGACAGTGCAAAAGTGCAAATCGGCCTGCGGCCTGTGCAAAGGTGAGAGACAGAACTCAAAGGGGGCAGCATAGGGAGACCGGATAGTTAGCTTGGGTCATGTGTCCGCAGCAACCATCCCGGTCTCCGGTTTCCCTTTGAGCGATTGAATTGTTTCGGGTGACAGGTGACGCGAAGTGGTAGGGCTGGCCATCCTTGGCCGGCCGCGGCCGAGCAGGGATGCTCGGCCCTACCCGTGACAGGTGATAGCGGTTGGCGGTTGGGAACGCAAAGAGACGGCGGATGCGATGTCATCGCATCCCTACCAAACAAGAAGGGCGCGACTGTGTCGCGCCCTTGAGGGGAGAGTGGAAGGTGAGGCTTACTTCTTCGCGGCCTCGAGCTTTTCCTTCAGCTCGGGGTGATTCTTGAGGACTTCCTCTTTCTGTTCCGGCGTCATCTTCTCGAAGCGTTCCTTCATCTTATCGCGGAGCTTTTCCTTTTGTTCCGGGGTGGCGTCTTCGGCCTTTTCCTTGAACTTGGACTTGGCCTTCTCGATTTTTTCGGCGACCTCGGGGTGTTCCTTGAGCCAGGCCTTACGCTCTTCCGGGGTCATTCCCTTGAGTTTTTCGAGGTGCTCCTTGAGCTCGGGGTGATCCTTGAGGAAGTCACCGCGGCGTTCGGGGGTCGCATCCTTACCGCCGTCCTTGGCGTCCTTGATTTTCTCGGCGAGCTCGGGGTGTTCCTTGAGGAAGGCGCGTCGCTCTTCCGGGGTCATATCCTTGAGCTTGGCGAGTTTCTCGCGGAGCTCCGGGTGCTTCTTCAGGTATTCTTCGCGGGTATCGCCCGGGGCGTTTTGAGCGGCTTCGCGGCGGGCACCTTTTTCGGCACCGTTCGGCGCGGCTTGGACCAGCGCGGAGATCGTCATCAGGATGAAGACGAAAGTAGGGACGAGTGTGTTGATGTTCATGTTGGTGGAGTGCTGATGAAACCCCAAAGGGCTGATAAGAGTTTCGAGTTTCGGAATAATTCTGCTTAATGCGGGGTTAAGGTTGAGCGAGAGATGCATGGTGAACTGCTACGAAGCGGGCCGCCTTGGGTTGATTGGTTGAATCGTTGGATAGTTGATTCGAGGGTGATTCAAACCAAGAGGCGGGGCATCGGTTTGGGCTTCTCAGGGTGGCGGGTTGGTTGCATTCCTTTGGGTGTGATCATGCTTTCGAACGAGACCCTGATCTGGCTTTTCTGCGCGGGGGGCGTCGGTGGGTTCATCGATTCCATCGCCGGGGGCGGTGGGCTGATCACCGTGCCGGCGTTGCTGGCGGCGGGCTTGCCGCCGCAGCTGGCGTTCGGGACCAACAAGGCCCAGAGCTCAATCGGCACGACCGTCGCTGTGACGCGTTACGCCCGGGGTGGGCTGATCAGCTGGACGCAAGTAAGGTCGGCGGCGCTCACCAGCTTCATTGCATCGGCCTTCGGCGCCTGGGCGGTGACGATGGTCAGTAATGACGTCCTTAAGGCCATCGTCCCTTGGCTACTTCTGGCGATTGTCGCTTACGTGATGTTCAGTCCCAAACTGGGCGAGGAGGGCGGTGCACCCAAGATGCAGGCGGGATTGTTCGGTCTGCTCTTCGGGAGCGTCCTGGGTTTCTACGATGGATTTTTCGGGCCGGGTACCGGAGCATTCTGGACGATTGCTACCGTCGCCTTGCTCGGGCTCGAGCTCCGTCGCGCGACTGCGTATACCAAGGTCGTGAACCTCGGCAGCAACCTCGGGTCTCTGATCGTGTTCGCGTTCAAGGGCGCCGTCCTGTTGCCGGCAGCGGCTGTCATGGTTGGCGGGCAGCTCATCGGGACGTATCTGGGGTCGGGCTTGGTGCTGGCCAAAGGCGCGACCTTGATCCGCCGCGTCTTCTTGTGCGTCGTGATCGGGATTGTCGTCAGGTTGCTGTGGATGAGGTAAGCGCAGGCCTGTGGCCTGCGAGGGGGCATGCTGGCATGTGGGGCACGGTGACAAGGGGGAGAGACAAGTTTCGGGGGGCGGGAAGGGGTGGCAGTGGCGGGTAGGGCTGAGCATCCCTGCTCGGCCGCGGCCGGCCAAGGATGGCCAGCCCTACCCATGATAGGTGATGGCGGTTGGCGGTTGGGAGCGCAAAGGAGGCAGCGGCGGAGAGGGTAATCACCGCCCACTCTGAGGCAGGAATACGATAACTGGTTCGCAGCCTGCCAGCATGCCAGCAGTTCCACACGCGGCAATTGCCGCGTCAGGCCAGGCGCTGGTA
>CANCHK010000078.1 GCA_947377865.1 Opitutia bacterium
TAACGGAGGATGCGGAAGTTATCGGCCGCGGGGTGCGAACCGCCGGCGAGGGCACCGAACTGCTCCTTCATCTTATGGGCGGTCTGCCAGGTGCGACACACCACTTCGCCGATACGGCCCATCGCCTGCGAGTCGGACGACATCATCGAAATCGCCCCGAGGTCATGCAGGCGATCTTCGGCGGCGATGGTCTCGGGGCGGATACGCGATTCGGCGAAGGCGACGTCCTCGGGGATGCGTGCGTCGAGATGGTGGCAGACCATCAACATGTCGAGGTGCTCGTCGATCGTGTTGACCGTAAACGGACGCGTCGGATTGGTGGACGACGGCAGCACGTTCGGTTCGCCGCAGACGCGGATGATATCAGGAGCGTGGCCGCCGCCGGCGCCTTCGGAGTGGTAGGTGTGGATTGCCCGGCCCTTGAAAGCCGCGAGCGTCGTCTCGACGAAGCCCGCTTCGTTAAGCGTGTCTGTGTGGATTGCGACCTGCACGTCGAGTTCGTCGGCGACGCCGAGGCAGGTATCGATGGCCGCCGGGGTCGTGCCCCAGTCTTCGTGGAGTTTGAGGCCGATGGCGCCGGCGCGGACCTGTTCGCGAAGTGGATCAGGGGTCGAGCAGTTACCTTTGCCGAGGAAGCCGAAGTGGACCGGATAGGATTCCGCTGCTTCGAGCATGCGGTGTAGATTCCAGGCGCCGGGCGTGCAGGTCGTGGCCAGCGTACCATGCGCCGGGCCGGTGCCGCCGCCGATGAGCGTCGTGACACCTGAGCTGATGGCTTCGTCAACCTGCTGCGGGCAGATGAAATGGATGTGCGTGTCGATGCCGCCCGCGGTGACGATGCATCCTTCGGCCGCGAGGACTTCGGTGCAGGCGCCGATGATCATCGGATTGGGCTTACCGGTGGCAGGATCAGGATAGGCGGAGCCGAGACCGGACTGGATGCCCGGATTGCCGGCGTGGCCGATGCCGACGATGCGGCCGCCCTTGACCCCGATGTCGGCCTTGATGACGCCGAGGGCCGGGTCGAGGATGAGCGCGTTGGTGACGACGAGATCGAGAGACTCGGCGTCGGAGGCCGTTGAAGACTGCCCCATGCCATCTCGGATCACCTTGCCGCCGCCGAACTTCACCTCGTTGCCGTAGCCGCCAACGCCGGCGACGAGGTCGGCTTCGACTTCGGCGAAAAGGTTCGTGTCGCCAAGGCGCACGCGGTCGCCGACCGTGGGGCCGTACATCTGGGAGTACTGGAGTCGGGAAAGTCGCAGGCTCATGGTCAGAGGGGTCCGTTCACCTGGCCGTTGAAGCCGTAGACCATGCGGCGTCCAGCGAACGCCACCAAGGTGACACGGCGGGTGTCGCCGGCTTCGAAGCGCACGGCCGTGCCGGCGGCGATATTAAGGCGGAAACCGCGGGCGGCAGCGCGGTCGAACTTCAGGAGCTCATTGGCTTCCGCGAAGTGGAAATGAGAACCCACCTGCACCGGCCGGTCGCCGGTGTTGGCAACCTCGAGCGTGATCTCCTTCAGGCCGACGTTGGCGTCTAGGTCGGGCGCCTTGGCGGGAATGATTTCTCCAGGCTTCATGGGCGGATAGGGTTATGGACCGTGACGAGCTTCGTGCCGTCGGGGAAAGTGGCCTCCACCTGCACGTCGTGGATCATCGAGCCGACGCCCTCCATGACGTCGGATTCCTTGAGGATGGTCGTGCCGTAGGACATCAGCTCGGCGACCGTCCGCCCGTCGCGCGCGCCCTCCATGATCTCATAGGTGATGATGGCGATCGTCTCGGGGTAATTGAGTTTCAGGCCGCGTGCCTGTCGGCGGCGGGCGAGGTCGGCGGCGACGACGACCAGGAGTTTTTCGCGTTCGCGAGGGAGGAGATGCATGGATTCAAACCTGGAGGTGGACGCGCACGACCTCGTCGGTGAGGTCGGCGATGTCGCCGGAAGAGACGACCGCGCCGCGGTCGAGGGCGTAGTAGCGGTCGGCGACCGCGCGGCAGAAATCCACGTACTGCTCCACGAGCAGGATCGCGAGGCCCGTGCCATCGGCGCGCGGAATCGTGCGGAGGCGGCGAAGCGTGTCGCCGATCTGCTCGATGATCGAGGGCTGGATGCCTTCGGTGGGTTCATCGAGGATCAGCAACTTCGGGTCGCACAAGAGCGCGCGGCCGATGGCCAGCTGCTGCTGCTGCCCACCTGAAAGCACCCCGCCCTTGCGGCTGAGCATCTCCTTCAGGACCGGGAAGAGTTCGTAAACCCGCTCGAGGGCGTTCGCGGCGTCGGCGCCTTTGCGTCCATGGACCACGAGACCGATGTGGAGGTTCTCTTCCACGGTCATGTGCGGGAAGATATCGCGCCCCTGCGGGACGTAACCGATGCCGAGGCGCGCCCGGACGTCGGTGGCGAGGCGATGGATCGGCTTCTCTTCAAACATGATCTCGCCCGCTCGAACGGGGAGGAGTCCGGTGATCGTCTTGAGCGTGGTCGTCTTGCCGACTCCATTACGGCCCATCAGCGCCACGACCTCGCCTGGGCGGACCTCGAGCTCGACTCCACGGAGGATGCGCGAGCCCGAGATATCGGCCTCGACGGACTTAAGGTGCAGGAGGGTGCTCATCGGGTGCCGTGTTTGCCGCGACCCAGGTAGACCTCGCGGACGCGAGGATCGGCCTGGACGTCGTCGAATTTCCCTTCGCAGAGCAAGGCGCCCTGATGGAGGACGGTTACCCGTCCGTTGGCGGCGATCTGTTTCACGAAGGCCATGTCATGCTCGACCACCACCAGGCTGTGCTTCCCCGCGAGGGAGAGTAGCAGTTCGCCGGTACGGTGCGTCTCTTCGTCCGTCATGCCGGCGGCGGGCTCGTCGACGAGCAGCACGCGGGGCTCCTGGGCCAGGAGCATACCAATCTCCAGCCACTGCTTCTCGCCATGCGCGAGGAGTCCAGCCTTCCATTCACCCTTGGTGTCGAGGCGAATCAGTTTCAGCAACTCGTCGATGCGGTCGGTATCCGTCGAGCCGAGCCGATGGAAGAGCGAGGCGAACACCCCTCGGGTGCCGCGTAGCGACAAGATCAGGTTCTCCCGGACCGTGTGCTCGGCGTAGACGCTGGGTGTCTGGAACTTCCGCCCGATGCCGAGACGATTGATCGCCACCTCATCGAGCTTCGTCAGGTCATGCGTATCAGCCGGATCGGTGCCGAACTCGATCTTACCTTTGTCAGGCTGCGTGCGCCCGGTGAGCAGATCGAAGAACGTGGATTTGCCGGCGCCGTTTGGTCCGATGACCGTGCGGAGTTCGCCTTCGAAAAGGTAGAAGTTGAGGTTCGAGATGGCCTTGAAGCCATCGTAGGTCTTCGAGACGTCTTCGACCGTGAGGAGAGGATGGGCCATGGGTCAGGCGGCGGGGGCCGGTGTGGGGGTGGGGCGGAATCTCTGCCAGAGACCGCGGAGCTTTTCGGGGAGACTGACAAGTCCGCCCGGAAGGAAGAGCACCACCAGCAGGAAGAGGCCGCCGAGCAGAATGAGCCAGAGATCGGGGATCGCGCGGGTCGCGTAGCTCTTGAGCATGTTCACGAAGACCGCGCCAAGGATCGGCCCGAGCAGCGTGCCGCGACCGCCGACGGCGACCCAGACGATGGCCTCGAGCGACTTCTCTGGCGTCATGTCGCTTGGATTGATAATCCCGACCTGCGGGACGTAGAGCGCACCGCCGATCGCGGCGATCAGGGCCGCGAGGACGAACAGGAAGAGCTTGAAGGCCGGCGTCGCATAGCCGCTGAAGAGCGTCCGGTTCTCGCCATCGCGGATGGCACGCTGGACCAGGCCAAATTTAGTGCCTTCCAACCAGCGGAGGAAGATGACCACCCCGATGAGCACGATCGCCGTCGCGATGAAGAGCCCGCGTTGCGTGGCCGGCTCGCGAAGGGAAAAGCCCAGCTCCGTCTTGAAGTCGGTGAAGCCGTTGTTGCCGCCCATCAGCGTGTTGTTGCGGAAGAAGATGAGCGCACCGGCATAGGTGAGCGCCTGCGTGAGAATCGAGAAGTAGACGCCCTTGATACGCGAACGGAAGGCCAGCCAGCCGAAGATTCCCGCGATCACTCCCGGCAGCAGGAATACCAGGAGCATCGCGAACGAGAAGTGCTCGAAGGGCTTCCAGAAGCCCGGGAGCTCCGTCCAGCCCAAGAAGACCAAGAAGTCGGGAATCGGCCTATGGTACTGCCCCTGATCGCCAATCATGCGCATCAGGTACATCCCGTGCATGTAACCGCCGAGGGCGAAGAAGAGCCCCTGCCCGAGAGACAACAGCCCCGTTCCACCCCAGAGCAGGTTGACCGAGAGCGCGAGCAGCGCGTAGCACAGATACTTACCCCAGAGGTTGAGCGTGAAGTGGTCGATGACGCCGAAAACGTCGAGTGTCGGCATGATCAGTACCGCGAGGACCGTAAACGCGAGCAGCGCGGCGACGGTGTCGCTCGGTGGCGGCGGAGGGGCGTATTTTTCGGGAGAAGCCATGGGTCAGTCGAGGCTGCGGGAGCGCGCGGCGAAGAGGCCGGAGGGACGCCACTGCAGGAAGAGGATGATGACGCACAGCACCAGGATCTTGCCGAAGACGGCGGAGTCCTGCGCGAGGTTCTGGAGGGCGCCGCCCACGAAGGGCACGTTGGCGAGGGCGCCGGCGACCGTCGGGGAATACTGCTGCGTGAACTGATCGAACGAGCCGATGCCCAGTCCGCTGATGACCGTCCCCACGAGGTCACCCACGCCGCCCACGACGACCACCATGAAGCTGTCGACGACATAGGACTGGCCGAGGGATGGGCCCACGTTGCCGATCTGGCTGAGGAAGGCGCCGGCGAGTCCCGCTAGGCCGCTGCCCAACGCGAAGGTCAGCATGTTCACGCGCTCGGTGCGCACACCCATGCAGGCGGCCATCTGTCGGTTCTGCGTCACGCTACGGATGAGCAAGCCGACCGAAGTGCGGGTCAGCACGAGCCAGACCCCGATGACGATGAGCGTCGCAAAGCCGATGACGAAGACGCGGTTCCAGCCGAGGAGGATGTCGCCGACCACCCAGTTGCCGCTGAGGTACGCTGGGCTGCCGACCTGGACATTGTTGGCGCCGAAGGTCAGGCGGAGCAGCTGCTGCAGCAGCAGCGAGACGCCCCAGGTCGCAAGCAAGCTCTCGAGCGGGCGGCGATAGAGGAAGCGGATGACGCCGCGTTCGAGCAGGATGCCGGCGACGGCCGCGACGAGGAAGCTGAGCGGCAACGCGAAGAGAAAGTAGGATTCGCGCCACCAGCCAGTCGTGTGCAGGCCGGGCAGGCTGACCGAAAACCCGAAGGGGGACAGCGCGAGCCCGTTGGCGAAGATATTCTGTACGACATAGGTCGTATAGGCGCCGATTGCGATCATCTCGCCGTGGGCCATGTTGATCACACCCATCAGGCCGAAGGTGATGGCGAGGCCCAGGGCGACGATAATGAGGATGCTGCCGAGGCTGAGGCTGCGGAAGAGCGTGCCTCCGAAGTCGACCACGGTGCGATGGCGCTCGACCGCCTGCAAGGCAGAGCGGGCCGCCGCGAGGAGCGCTTCGTCCTTGGCCGCCGTGGCGTCCTTGATGATCGCCTTCACGAAGTCGGTGCTCGCGAGAGACTGCAGCGACTCGAGCTCCTTTAGCGCGGCGAGCTTCACGGCGGGGTCCGGCGACTTCAGGCGGACCAGGGCGAGCGCCTCACGGAGGGCTTTGATCGCCTGCGGGTCGGTCTCGATTGCGAGACGCTTCTCGAGCGCCGGCAACTTCTCGATCTGCTGCCCCTGGCCGATGGCAGCGATCGCGCCGAGCTTCTTGGCCGGATTGGCCGAAGAAAGGTCGGTCAGGTCGAGGACGGCTTTCATGATACGGCGGAGGTTCGCCGAGTGGGAGGCCGCGTTGAGGTCGTCGGCGGCCAAACGATTCGCGATCGGCTTACCCGTGATGATATCGACGGCTTCCTGCGCTCCTTGCGCGTCCTTGGCGCCTTGAAGCAGGACAACAACGGGTGGCTTGCTGGAGGCTTCGAAGAGGAAGAGCCGGTCTTTGCGCCATGCGTCGAGCAGCGGCAGGATTGATTCGTCCGCATTGCCCATCAGCTCCGTCAGGATTTCGCCCTGCGCCTTTTCCGACTTCGCCACCGCCGCACGGGCGATGATGGCCTGCGGCGATTCAGCGTAAACCGCGACGAACCCAGCGATAAAGGCCGCAATGATGATGAAAGTCTTCCGCACGTTGATTACTAGTGAGCAACTACCATGCCAAAAGGAAGAGGGCGGACCCCCTCAGGTCCGCCCTCGCTATGAAGCACCGACAACTGGCAAATGTGAGGCTTACTTCGTGAACTTACCCTTCAGCCAGGGCTCACCGTAGACGTTGTCGAAGGACTTCAGGATCTTGAACTGACCGTCCGCCTTGGTCTCGCCGATGAACACGTTCTTGGTGAGGTGCATGTTGGGCTGGGTCGTGACCTTGCCGCCGGGGCCGTC
>CANCHK010000079.1 GCA_947377865.1 Opitutia bacterium
GCCTGCAGTCCTGGATCAGCTCGGTTAACGTGGGCGATCCCCTCCTCTAGTTGTTATCTCCGGGGTAAGTGAGAATACAGATAGGTCGCACGGGTGCTCATCCCCAAACGCGATCGAGATCAATGATGAAGCTACGCATGTAGAAGTTACGACGTAAGGGTAGGAAGACGTGGGTTCGACTCCCACCACCTCCACCATTTGAGAAGAACCAGCCTGCGACCACCCGGTTGCAGGCTTTCTGCGTTGGACGATTTCGCCATCCGCCCATCGGATAAGCCTTAATCGCCCGAAAAATATCCAGTCCATCACTTGAAGGCAACCCCCATGGCGACATACTCCCATCCATGCGCCCCTTGCTCCTAGCCACCCTCGCGCTCTTCGCCGCAGCGACGTGCTCAGCCGATCGCGCCAAACCAAACGTAGTGATTCTCTTAGTCGACGACCTCGGCAGCGGCGACGTGAGTTGCCTCTTCCGCGACGTGGTAAAAACGCCAAACATCAATCGCCTCGCCTCGCAAGGCGTCAAGTTCACCTCAGGCTACTCCACCGCCCCACTCTGCGGACCCTCCCGTGCCGGCTTCCTCAGCGGCCGCTACCAGCAGCGCTTCGGCTTCAATGGCAATCGCGACGGCATCCCGACAAACATCCCGTTGCTGCCCGGCCTACTTAAGTCGGCCGGCTACCACACGGCCCTCTTCGGCAAATGGCATAGCACAGGACCGATGCCCCACGAGCGTGGCTGCTTTGACGAGACGCTGGTCTCGGCCATCTCCAGCCCTTTCATCGACTACTTCCACCCGAAGCTAGCGCGCAACGGAAAGGTGGAGGTATTCCAAGAATATAGCACCGATCTCTTCGCCAGGGAAGCCTGCGAATTCATCCAACGCAATTTGGATAAGCCCTTCGCACTGACAGTCACCTTTAACGCACCACACATCCTACGCACCACGAAGGATGCGATGATCCATCAGGCCGACTACGAAGCCGGCTTAGCCGCGGGCAAGGTCGTCGATATCCCGAAAATCTTCACAGCTCGCCCAGGCGAGGCAGCGCGCTATGCTGGCCAGTTCCCTGGCGACACTGCCCGAGCCGACACGGTCGCAACGATTGTTGCGCTGGATGAAGCCGTGGGCCGCATCCTCGATCAGTTGAAGGCTTCCGGACTCGAGCAGGATACGCTCGTGTTCTTCTTCGCCGACAACGGCGGCCACCCCGAAGTCCGCAGCGAGAACCTGCCCTTGCGGGATTATAAGTGGAACCTCTTCGAAGGCGGTATCCGCGTACCCTTCCTCGCCCGCTACCCCGCCAAGTGGCCGGCGGGTCGCGCGTTCACCCACCCAGTCAGCTCGCTCGACATCCTGCCGACTTGCCTCGCCGCCGCGGGCATACCGGCGCCGACCGGCTTGGATGGCGTCGACCTGACGCCGTTCCTCGGCGCTTCGACGTCATCCGCACCCCACGAGGCCCTCTTCTTTTCCATCGCCAAACAAGCGGCCGTCCGCTCGGGCCAATGGAAATACGTCCGCGACCAGCAAGGCGGCCAGCACCTCTTCGACGTCGAAACCGACGTCAGCGAAACCAAGGACCTCGCGACGACCGAACCGGCACGCCTCAAGGAACTGGCGACCCGATGGGAAGCCTGGAACCTTAAGGTGCGCGCCGAAGCGAAGTGACTTACCGCTTCCGGTAGACCTCGAGGCGGCAGTCGTAGCCGCCAAGATCGACGGTGCGGCTGGACTCCAGGCGCAGGGTCGGGTCGACGGAAGAGAGACGCAGCGGGTTAATGAAGACGAGACGTCCGTTCGGACGCAGGACTTCGGAAGCGATCTTAAAGAGGTCGGTGAATAGCCCGTGCATGTTCGGCACGCGCACGCGACGCCCGAGCGGCGGATTCGAGATGACCAGCGAGACCTTGCCGCGATCGAGCTCCGGGATGCGCACGATATCACGGAAGTCAGACGTGTGGAACGCGGCCTTGGTGCCGGGCAGCTTGGCGGCCTTGAAGTTGGCCTCCGCGATGGCAATCGCAGCTGGGTCAATATCAGTACCGACCACCTGCCCTACCCCGCCGGCCAAGGCGGATTCGATGAGTTCCAGCCCGGAACCGCAGAACGGATCCCAGACGATCTCCTTGTCTTGGCGGCCAGCGACGCGAACCAAGCAGGCCGCGAGCGGCGGGTGCGAGGCGGCATTAACGGCGTCGGTGCGGTAATAAAGACGGGGGTTCGGCGAGATACGGGGACGCAGCTCAACCAAGGCGCGGAGTTCGTCGAAATGTACGTCGACAGACCAAGGGGATTCGCGGGCGTCATTAAGGATGCGAGGATTCAGCTCGAAGGCCTTCTTAGCGACCTTGGCGACGGCGTCATCGTGATTACCCTCGGACACCATGCTGAGGCGATAGCGGGCCGCGCCCTGCGTAAGCGCCAGCATCAGCTTCTCGGCGAGCGGCGAAGCGATGGCCTTAGCCAGCACCTCAAGTGCTTCGGCCGAACCAGGCTCACGAATAAAGGCTAGAGAGAAGGCCGCGGTGTCGAAACAACGCAGCTGGTAGAGCTCCGCGAGCGTGAAGGCATCCTTCGGCTCGACGACCACGAAACAACCGCGGACTTCGACCACGCGGAACTTACCTCCGCGGCCTTCGTCTTCGCGCACTTCATCGGCGACGATGGACTCGAGTCCCTTGCGACAGCGCAGGTGCAGGCGCAGCCCAGGCTGCTTCGGCACGATGGCGTCGAGACGCACGTTGCTCGGTCCGCCCTGGCGGGCCACGCTCGCACGGACCTTCTGTTCGTCGATGAGCTTCTCGCCGGAACCCGCGACCGCCTTGAGCGTCGCCGCGCCGCCAATCTTCTCGAGGGCTGAGGCCACCTTCTTCTTCTCTCGATCGACATCGGTGGTCTTGAGGATATCGATCAGCTTGCGCTCGGACTCCTCGTCGCCCCCGAGCTTCGGGATGGCGGCGGTGGCGTAGCGGCGGATCTTCTCGGAAGGGTCCTGCAGGAGACTGATCATCCAGGCCTTCACCGCGGCCTTCATCTCCGGGTTGCGGGAGGTCGAGAAGACCACCCCCACGGCCCGGACGAGGGCGACCTGCTGGTTACGCTCCTTGGGGTCGAGCTGGTTGAACTTGGGGACCTCGACGTTCCAAAGCTGGGCGGCTGGCACTTCGCGCAACTGTCGGTAAAGGTCGTTGTCGGCTTTCATGGCTTGGGTAGTCGGGCGGGCGGGCAGCAAAGTCAAGGGAGACGCAGGCGGACGACCGAAGGCGGCAGGTGCCCGACATCCGCCGCGGCGTGTCGCACTTTGGGCTTTTTCCTAACAAAATTAACCAAAAGCAGACGAGCGATTGTCAGCCCGAGAAGTTGGCACGAAAACCCAGTTCCACCCCCCCTCGGCCAATCCACACGTTGCCTTTGACAGGGGGGGATTATTGCCCACTAGATTTAACCGTCTTGCGGTCTCCGCCAAGGCACCCGGCGGCTTAGCCGCCAGCCCATTCGACCACTTTTGCCCACACCAGAAATGAAGAATCCCGGACTTCCCGAAAAACAGGGTCTTTACGACCCACAGTTTGAGCATGACGCCTGCGGCGTCGGCTTCGTTTGCCAGATGAAGGGCAAGCGTTCGCACGATATCATCCAGCAGGCTCTCACCATCCTGGTGAACCTCGACCACCGAGGCGCCTGCGGCTGCGAGGTCAACACCGGCGACGGCGCAGGCATCCTGCTCCAACTCCCCCACGGCTTCTTCGCAAAGAACGGCCCAGCCAACCGACCCCCGCCCGGCCACTACGGCGTGGGCATGCTCTACGTCTCGCCGGACGCCAAGATTCGCGCGGCGACCGAAGCCACCTTCACCGAGATCGCCAAGTCCCAGGGTCTCTCGATCCTCGGCTGGCGTACCGTCCCCGTCGACAACTCCTCGCTCGGCCAGACCGCCATCAGCAGCGAGCCCGTCGTCCGCCAAGCCTTCCTCGGTCGCCCGGCCGATTGCGCCACCGACCAGGACTTCGAACGCAAACTCTTCATCCTGAGCAAGCAGGCCCATCATCAGATCCGCGCCACCGGCAAGGACGAGTTCTACTACGCCAGCTCCGTCTCCTGCCGTACCATCATTTACAAGGGCATGCTCATGCCCGAACAGGTCGGTAAGTATTTCCGCGACCTCGCCGACAAGTCGATGGACACTGCCCTCGCACTCGTCCACTCGCGCTTCTCGACCAACACCTTCCCGAGCTGGGAACGTGCGCACCCGTACCACTACATCGCGCATAACGGCGAGATCAACACCCTCAACGGCAACGTCAACTGGATGAAGGCCCGCGAGCCGCTCCTGGCCAGCCCGCTGTTTGGCAAGGACCTCCCGAAAATCCTCCCAATCGTGAACCCCAACGGTTCCGACTCCGCTAAGTTCGACAACGTGCTCGAGCTCGTCGTCATGGGCGGCCGCTCGCTACCTGAGGCGATGATGATGATGATTCCTGAGCCGTGGAACGGTCACGAATCCATGAGCGCCGAGAAGAAAGCGTTCTACGAATATAACTCCTGTCTCATGGAGCCGTGGGACGGCCCCGCCTCCGTCGTCTTCACCGACGGTACGATGATCGGCGCCACCCTCGACCGTAACGGTCTCCGCCCTTCCCGCTACTACGTGACCAAGGATGACTTCGTCATCATGGGCTCCGAAGCCGGCGTACTCCCGATCGACCCCGCCAACATCGCCTCCAAAGGCCGCTTGCAGCCGGGCCGCATGTTCCTCGTGAATATGGAAGAAGGACGCATCGTCGCCGACGAGGAGATTAAGCAGAAGATCGCCTCCCAGAAGCCTTACCGCGAGTGGCTCGACAAGAACCTCATCAAGCTCGCCGACATCGCCGATGCCCCTGCCGCCCCCACCTCGTCGCACAGCAACACCGTCCAGCGTCAGCTCGCCTTCGGCTACACCTTCGAAGACCAGCGCAAGCTCCTCGTCCCGATGGCCAAAGATGGCGTCGAAGCCATGGGCTCGATGGGCACAGACATCCCGCTCGCCGTCCTTTCCAACAAGTCGAAGCTCCTCTACGACTATTTCAAGCAGCTCTTCGCGCAGGTCACCAATCCGCCGATCGACTGTATCCGCGAAGAGATTGTCACCTCCTCTGTCACCACGATCGGACCTGAGCGCAACCTACTCGACCCAAATCCGTCCAGCTGCCACCTGATCGAGCTCCAGTCGCCGATCCTCACTAACGAAGAACTCGCCAAGCTCCGCCACGTCGCCCACGGCCAGTTCAAGTCCGTCACCATCCCGACCCTCTTCGACGCCAAGTCCGGTGCCAAGGGCCTCGAGAAGGCCATGGACGAAGTCTGCCGCCAGGCCGGCCTCCACATCGATGCGGGCATCAACCTCATCATCCTGAGCGACCGTGGCGTCGACCGTAACAACGCCGCCATCCCGCCCCTGCTCGCCGTCTCCGGCCTGCACCACTACCTAATCCGCGAGGGCAAGCGCACCAAGGTCGGCCTGATTCTCGAATCCGGCGAACCGCGCGAAGTGCACCACTTCTGCACGCTCATCGGGTACGGCTGCGCGGGCATCAATCCCTACCTGGCGTTCGAGACCCTCGACGACATGATCAAGCAGGGACTGCTCGTCGGCGTCGACCATTATACGGCCTGCAAGAACTACGTGAAGGCCGCCACCAAGGGCATCGTCAAGGTCGCCTCCAAGATCGGCATCTCGACCATCCAGAGCTACCTCGGCGCCCAGATCTTCGAATGCGTCGGCCTCCAGCAGAAGGTCGTCGACAAGTATTTCACCGGCACGGCCACACGCATCGAAGGCGCGGACGTCGCCGCAGTCGCCGAAGAAACGCTTGAGCGCCATAACCGTGCGTTCCCTGAGCGCGTCGACACCCCCGCCACCCTCGAAGTCGGCGGCGACTACCAGTGGCGCAACGAAGGCGAAGGCCACCTCTTCAGCCCGCAGGTCATCCACTCGCTGCAGAAGGCCGTCCGCACGAACAACTACGACACCTTCAAGGTCTACTCCGGCCTGGTAAACGACCAGATGAAGCAGATCTTCACGCTGCGCGGCCTGCTCCAGTTCAAGACCCGCACGCCGGTCGACATCAGCGAAGTCGAATCCGTCGAGAGCATTCTAAAGCGATTCAAGACGGGAGCGATGAGCTACGGCTCCATCTCCTCCGAAGCCCACGAGGCCCTCGCGATCGCGATGAACCGTATCGGCGGCAAGTCCAACACGGGCGAAGGCGGCGAAGACCCGGCGCGCTTCACCTGGACCAACGAACAGGGCGACTCCAAGAACTCCGCCATCAAGCAGGTCGCTTCCGGCCGCTTCGGCGTCACGAGCCGCTACCTCACCAACGCCAAGGAACTCCAGATCAAGATGG
>CANCHK010000080.1 GCA_947377865.1 Opitutia bacterium
CCGCTAATACCTAATGCGGAGTGCACGATGAACGTGCCCCTACCTTGAGACACGAATCACTCCGCGATCGCGGCCTTCAATTCCTTGAGCATACGCTTCAGTTCGCCAGGGGTATCGTAATTCTTCCGGCCCATAGGGAGCGACTCAATCGGGAGGTAGCCGTTGTAGCCGGCGTCGCGGGCGATTTTCACGATCTTGCGCATGTCGGTGAGAGGCTTGTTCGGCTTGCCGAACGGGGTCTCCTTGACCTGCCAGTTCACGGCAAGCGGAGCGGCGAGCGCGATGTCCACGTAAGGATCTTCGGTCAGGTATTTGCCGGTATCCACGATGGCGCGGCAGTTCGGATGGTTCACGCGCTTGAGCAGGCTGACGTGCTCGGCGCCACTGGTCAGGAAATCGCCGTGGTTCTGCACACCGATGAAGATACCATACTTGGCGGCGAACTCGGCGCACTCGCGGTAATCGTCGGCCATCCAGCCTTCGACCTGGTCGCGGGTGGCGCCGCCGGCGACGTCAGCCCACTTCTTGCCCGGGATATTGGTGTCGGCGAAAACGCGGAGCACCGGCGCACCGAGCTTCACGCAGACCGAAACCCAATCCTTCACCCGCTGCACGCCTTCGGCGCGGATGGCCTTATCGGCGGTGGTAAAATCGTTCTTCACGCCGCTGCCGCTGATCTCGAGCCCAAGACGGAAGGCCTCGTGCTTGACCGCGAAGATCTCGGCGTCGGTCGGAGCCTTGGGATAGCTGGCGAAGAAGTAACCGGTGACGTCGATGGCGTCGAAACCGGCCTCGGCCGCGAAATTCAGCAGCTGATGCATATTCATGCCCTTAGGGTTGTTCGGCTCCTTCAGGCCGAGGTTCAACTCGACGTAGAACGAGTACGCGTTGAGCGACGTGCGCAGGCGCGACAGCTTACCAGCCGGCGCGGGCTCGGCGGCGCGAGCGGATAAGCCGAGCGCGGCAAGCGAGAGCCAGGCGGAGTGTTTCAGGAATTCACGGCGTGGGGTAGCGGAGGACATGGGGAGACATGTATGCAAAAGTGCGAAGGTGCAAAAGTGCAAAAGTGGAGACAGGGGCTACATAGATGGCTGAATCGATGACAGAGGACAGATGGCAGAGCGGCTACCGGCTGGCCCCCGCCACAACCACTTGGCACCCGCACCCGAACACCCGAACCTGATACCCGATGGCCGAGACCTGAGACCCAAAAGAATCCCCCGCCACCCGAATCAGCCTTCTCTCACTTTTGCACCTTTGCACAGGCCGCAGGCCGTTTTGCACTTTTGCACCGAGGGCAGCACGTGGTGCTGTCCCTCCCTCACTCAACCTTCCGGCGTAAACCCGAGCACGACATCCCAGCGGGCGGACAGTTCGCCGGCCTTGGACCCCTTGAGCGGATCGAACGATAATGACACGCTCTCGCGCTGTGCGACATCCTTGATAAGCTTGTAAACCATATCGTTCGCGTTGAGCTCATGGCCCTTGATGTAGCACTGGGTGATGAGCTCCTTCTTGCCCTTGATCTTGACGGCGAGATGGATGTGCGGGGTGCGCGGCTTGTAAGGGACGGGCTTAATCGTACGGAAGACATACTCGCCGTTCGCGCCGGTGAGGAAGCGTCCGAAGCCCTGAAAATTACCGTCCCGCTTCGCGGCGTTACCGGTCTTAGTGTGAATATAGGCGCCGTTGTTATCGGCCTGCCAGATCTCGACCAACGCATTGCGTACAGGGTCGCCGTGCTCGTCGAGGATGCGCCCGGACAGCCAGGCGACCTCGCCAACCGCCGGCGTGACGCCGTTGTTCACGATGATGAGGTCGTTGTCGGTATCGAGCGGCAGCTTGTCGGGATAGAACGGTCCCTCGGTCTGCTTCGGTGTACGCGTCAGCGCCTCAGCGAACGCACCCGGCACGGCGAACAGCGCGGCACCCAAGGCCACCTGACGCAGGAAATCACGACGGGCACGGAGATCGGCAGGCAGAGGGGGGTGGGCCATGGGGGAAACTATGTGCAAAGGTGCAGAGGTGCAAAAGTGCAAAGGTGTAGAAAGGGGTAGGGATAGGGGTCGGGGCAGGGGTAGACAGACGATCAAAGGGAGACCGGAAACCGGGAAGGATGCTTCGGTGCCACTTTGCTTCAGGTGACGGGTTACAGCCGCCGGGGCATCGGCGATTCGGGGATCAGCTTTTCAGCCATCAGCCATCGGCTCTTGGTTCCTGCGGCCGATTCCCGGGCGGCCGGAGCCTGAACTCCCAGCACCCGTGGCCGTCACCCGGCACCTGAAAATGCATCTCCCAAGCCAATCATCCGGTCTCCGGTTTCCCTCTGAGTTCCTGTGCGCCCACCACCCCTACCCCTACCCCACCCCTACCCCTCAGCATCTAAACCTTCCCCTCCCCACCCTCCCCCCTTTATCCTCCGCGGACGTCCATGTCGGAATCCCCCCGCGATCAGATCCTCCGCCTCCGCGCCGAAATCCTGCGCTACGAGGAGCTGTATCGGAAGAAGCACACGCCGGAGATCTCGGACTTCGAATTCGATAAGCTGGTCGACCAACTGGCCGACCTGGAACGGGAGTTCCCGATGTTCGCCGGACCCGACCTCGGCATCGGCGACGACAAGTCCGAAGGCTTCCAGCAGGCCAACCACAAGGCCCCGATGCTGTCGCTCGACAACACTTACGACGAGGCCGACTTCCGCGCCTTCGGCGATCGACTTTATAAGGCCCTCGGCGGCACGGGCCTCGAATTCATCGTCGAGCCCAAGGTCGATGGCGTGGCGGTCTCGCTCACTTTCGAAAAAGGCCAGTTCGTTCGCGCAGTCACGCGCGGCAACGGCGCCCGGGGCGACGATGTCACGGCCAACGTCAGCCTGATCCGCGAGATTCCCCGCACGCTCAAGGGCGCGCCTGACCTTCTGGAGGTCCGCGGTGAAATCTATATGGCGCTCGCCGAGTTCCAACGCCTCAACCAACTCCGCGAAGCCGAAGGCGAGCCGCTTTACGCCAATCCCCGCAACCTCGCCGCCGGCACAGTCAAGCTCCTCGACGGCGAGGAAGCCCGTAAGCGTCGCCTGAGCATTGTCTGCTATGGCCTCGGCGCCTGCGAACCAGCTTCGGCTTTCGCTTCGCTCAAGGATTTTAAGAATAAGCTCAAGGCCTGGGGCTTCCCCATTCGTGACGACATCGATGTCCAGCAAGGCGTAGACGCCGCCTGGAAAGCCATCCAGCAGCTCGATGTCCTTCGTCGCGACCTGCCCTTCCCGACCGACGGCGCTGTGGTGAAGATCAATCGCCTCGAAGACCAGCGGCGCGCCGGCACGACGAGCAAGTTCCCGCACTGGGCCGTGGCGTTCAAATTCCCTCCCGACCAGGCCGAGACCATCCTCCGCAAGATCAGCATGCAGGTCGGCCGCACCGGCGCCATCACGCCCGTCGCCGAACTCGACCCCGTGCTGCTGGCCGGCTCGACCGTCGCCCGCGCCACGTTGCACAACGCCGACGAGATCGCCCGCAAGGATATCCGCGAAGGCGACACCGTGCGCATCCAGAAGGCCGGCGAAATCATCCCGCAGGTCCTTGGAGTCGTCCTCGAGAAACGCCCCGCCGACGCGAAGCCGTTCGACTTCGAAGCCCGCCTCAAGGAACTCGGCCTCGATGCTGCCCGCGACGGCGAAGAAGCTGCCTATAAGCTCCGTACGCCCTCACGCGACATGAAGGTCCGTCGCCTCGTCCATTTCGCTAGCAAGCAGTGCCTCGATATCGACGGCCTCGGCGACGCCGTGGCCGAACAGCTCGTGGACAGCCAACTCGTCGATGTCCCGGTCGACGCCCTCGGCATCACCCCGCCCAAGTGGCGCATGCTCGAAGGCTTCAAGGAAAAGTCGGTCGACAACATGATGGCCGGCCTTGAGCAGGCCAAGCAGCGTGAGCTCTGGCGCGCGATTCACGCCCTCGGCATCCCGAACGTCGGCATGCAGACCGCCAAGGACCTCTCCCGTCACTTCAAGTCCATGGACGCACTCGAGTCCGCGCAGGCCAGCGACCTCCTCCTCACCAAGGTCGGCAAGAAAGGCGGCGTCTCGTATGAGTCCGTCATCTCCGGCGTCGGCATCGAAGTCTCCGAGTCTATCCTCTCTTTCTTCAGCGACCCCAATCATCGCGACTGGGTGAAAGCCATGCGCACGGCCGGACTGAACCTCATCGAAGCCACGGCGGCGAGCTCCGTCGAAGGCGTGTCCGGAAAGACCTTCGTACTCACCGGCACCCTGCCCTCGCTCGGACGCGATGAAGCACGCGACATGATCGAAAAGGCCGGCGGCAAAGTCTCCGGCAGCGTCAGCAAGAACACACATTACGTCGTGGCCGGCGAAGAAGCCGGCTCCAAGCTCACCAAGGCCCAGGAACTTGGCGTGGCCATCCTCGACGAGGCTGGCCTACGCAAACTGCTCGGCACCTAATTTCATGATCGCCCTATCTTTCCCGAAAGAGATTCCCAGCTTCGGGAAGACCGCGCTCTTCATCTCGCTCAACGACCTCACGCACTATGTCGTCTTCGCTGGCATCGCTTGGCTGCTCGGATACGTGCTCTTCCGCGGCTGGTGGCACAACCGAAAGATCATCCAGGAGATGCCCAGCGGCGCGGACATGCGTCGCGAAGCCAAGTGGTCCGCCCTGACAGTCGTCATCTACGGACTCGTCGGCAGCAGCACCCTGGCGCTCAAGAAGCTCGGTTGGACGCAGATTTACACCAAGGTCGACGACTTCGGCTGGGGCTGGTTCTGGGGCAGCATCTTCGTCGTGATCTTCGTGCACGACGCGTACTTCTATTGGACGCATCGCCTGATCCATCACCCGAAGCTCTTCCGCTTCTTCCACGGCGTGCACCACGAGAGCCATAACCCCAGCCCGTGGGCCGCGTATTGCTTCAGCCCCGGCGAGGCGGTCATCCAGGCCGGCATCTTCCCGCTCGTCGCCCTGACGATGCCGATCCATCCCGGCGCGTTCGGGATCTTCATGCTCTGGCAGATCACCTTTAACGTCGCCGGCCACACCGGCTACGAGTTCCACGCCCGGTGGCTCATGGATTCCTGGCTCGGCAAGTTCCTGAACACCCCCACGAACCACATTCAGCACCACGATAGCTTTAAGGGTAACTTCGGCCTCTACTTCAACTACTGGGACCGCTGGATGGGCACGAACCACCCCGACTACGAGAAGCGCTTCCGCGAAGTGACGTCACGATAGCATGAAGGGGTCAGGCTACTATGTAGTAGCCTGACCCCTTCAGCCATTTCCTTGCACTAACGATGCCCACTTCAAATCAAACCCTCCCTGAAGCCGCTGCCGACCTTGCCCGCAAGGGCGATGCCGCTGGCTTGGACGCCATGCTCAAGGTCGGCCTGGCGGTAGATGCACGTGACGCCAAGGGCAACACGCTCCTGATGCTGGCCGGTTATCATGGCCGGACCGAGGTCGTGAAGCTTCTGCTGAAGACGGGCGCCAAGGTCGACCTGCGCAACGATAAGGGCCAGACGCCGCTGGGCGGCGTGGCTTTCAAGGGCTACGTCGAGATCGCCACTCTACTCCTCGACGCCGGCGCGGACGCGGTGGCAGACCAAGGCGGCTCGACGCCGGCCGACTTCGCCACCCTCGCCGGTCGTACTGAAATCCTCGCCCTCCTGCAGGCCCGCCGCGACAACGCCGCCAAACCGACACGTTGGTTCAGTAAGTTGATCGGGTGGTTCCGGAGGTAGGCTATGTCGTGACGCGGTCCCGACCCTAGCTGGAGACATAAATAAAAAGGACAGCACGTGGTGCTGTCCCTACCCCTGCGAAGCTACGCTTCGCTTACTTACAGCAACCCGGCTTGCCGGCGACGAGGTCGGCGGAGCGGGCGAAAATATCCTTCTTCGTGGCTTCGTCGGTCGCAGAGGCGGCGAGGAGCTCGAGGGCCTTGAGGTTGTTCGACTTCACCATGGCGTGATGGGCGGCAGAGCAACGACGACGGGCGAGGCAGAAGACGGTGAGGAGCAGAATCAGCTGGGCCACGAAGGACGTCAGGTGGCCGACGATGCGCTCGGCGCCACCGACGTTGCCGGTGGTGGAGTTGTGGATGAACTCACCGCTGCCCTTGACGAGGATGACCGTCAGGACGATCGCGAAAGCGAAGAGCACCCGGCCCATGAGGCGATTGCACCTGGAGGCGCGGCAAAAGACTTCGGAAGCAGTGGTAGGAGGGGTGCAGGCCATGGTAGAAGTGATTGATATCTTACCCTGCCTATGTGGCAAGCGCATCATGCAACGCAAAGGCGGCCTTTCCGACAATGGGGGAACTGCTGGCATGGTGAACTGCTGCGAAACCAATTCAGGGTTTTAGAGGG